>NZ_BAAGTX010000006.1:0-171498 GCF_054781695.1 Thalassiella azotivora | reverse complement strand
CGCACCGACCACACCGGCTCGGTCGAGTAGCTCGTCCCGAAGGTGTTCCCCGACGTCTGCAGCTGGATCCGCTGCCCCGCGGCCGCCTCGAACGTCGTCCACGCGTTCTGACCGCGGTGAAGCACGGGCACGATCGTCGCGGCGCCGTCGACGAGCACCTGCCCGGCGTCGAGGTCCGCAGGGACCGACCAGACCTGCACGGCGAGTGACCCCGTCGTCGCGCCCTGCGGGTCGAGCGCGAACCGGTAGGTCCCCGACTGGGGTAGCACCCGGGTGTCGACCAGGGCGGCGTCCCGGCCCGAGAAGACCGTCGAGCCATCGGGCGCCCGCAGCGACCACACCGGCTCGGTCGAGTAGCTGGTGCCGTAGGTGTTGCCGCTCGTCTGCAGCTGGATCCGCTGCCCCGCCACGGCGTCGAGGGACAGCCAGCCGTTCTGACCCCCCACCGTGGTGGTGATGGTGACCGGGTCGCCGTCCACGTCCAGCACACCGGCGTCGACATCCTCGATGACGGTCCAGACGGACACGCCGATCTGGCCGGTCGTGGTGCCCTGCGGGTCCAGCACGAACCGGTACGACCCGGTCTGCGGCAGCGTCCGGGCGTCGACGAGGGCGTCACCGCGGCCGCTGACGACCGTCGTGCCGTCGGGTGCCAGCAGGGACCACCGGGGCTCGACGGAGTACCCCGACCCGAAGGTGCTGCCCGCGGTCCGCAGCTGGACGCGCTGCCCCTGGGTGGCTTCGAGGACGGCGAACGCGTTCTGGCCGCGTGCGGTCACGGGGACCACCGTGGCCGGTCCGTCGATCGTCACCGCTCCGGCGTCGGCGTCCGCGGGCACCGTCCACGCCTGGAACGACAACGATCCGACGGTGGTGCCCTGCGGGTCCAGGACGACCGTGTACGTGCCGGCCTGCGGCAGGACCCGGGAGTCGACCAGGGCGTTACCGCGGCCGCTGGTCACGGTGCTGCCGTCCGGGGCGACGAGCGACCAGCGGGGTTCGACGGAGTAGCCGCTCCCGTAGGTGTTCTGCGTGGTCTCCAGCTGGATCCGCTGGTCCGCAGTCGACTCGAAGGTCAGCGAGGCGTTCTGACCCGGCACCGTGGTGGTGACGGTGAGCGGGTCACCGTCCAGCGCCATAGCCCCGGCGTCGAGGTCCTCGGCGACCGTCCAGGCCGTCACGGTGATCTGGCCGGTGGTGGTGCCCTGCGGGTCCAGGACGAAGGTGTACGTCCCGGTGGCGGGCACGGTCGTGGTGTCGACCAGGGCGTCGCCGCGGCCGCTGGACAGCGTCGAGCCGTCGGGGCCGGTGACCGTCCACCGCGGTTCGACGGAGTACCCGGTGCCGAACGTGTTGCCCGAGGTCCGGAGCTGGATGCGCTGGCCCTCGGTGGCCTCGAACGTCGCCGACGCGTTCTGCCCGCGGTTCGGGACGGGCACCACGGTGCCGTCTTCACCGAGCACGACCTGGCCGGCCTGCAGGTCCTCCGGCACCGACCAGGCCTGCACCGTCAGCGCGCCGGTGGTGGTGCCTTGCGGGTCGAGCGTGAACCGGTAGGTGCCGGTCTGCGGCAGGGTCGTCGTGTCCACCAGCGCGTCGTCGCGCCCGCTGGCCACGCGCGTCCCGTCGGGTGCGGTGACCGACCAGACCGGCTCGGTCGAGTAGCTGGTCCCGAACGTGTTGCCGGAGGTCTGCAGCTGGATCCGCTGCCCGGCCGTGGCGTCGAAGGTGGCCGTGGCGTTCTGTCCGGGCTGGCCGACGGTGATCGTGCTCGCGGGGCCGTCGACGGTCAGCGCGCCGGCGTCCAGGTCGTCGGGGACGACCCAGCCGGCCACGGTGATCTCGCCGGTCGTGGTGCCCTGCGGGTCCAGGACGAACTCGTACGTGCCGCCGGCGGGCAGGGTGCGGGTGTCGACGAGCGCGTCGTCCCGGCCGCTGAACACGGTGGCGCCGTCCGGGCCGCGCACCCACCAGCGGGGTTCGGTGGAGTAGCTGGTGCCGAAGGTGTTGCCGCTGGTGCGGAACTGGATCCGCTGTCCCCCGGCGCCCTCGAACCGTCCGACGGCGTTCTGGCCGGGCGCTGCCACGGCGACGACGACAGGGGTGCCGTCCATGGCGAACGTCCCGGCGTCGACGTCCTCGGGGACGGACCAGGCACGAGCGGTGATCTGCCCGGTGGTGGTCCCCTGTGGGTCGAGCGAGAACCGGTAGGCGCCTGTCGCGGGCAGGGTCGTCGTGTCCACCAGCGCGTCGCCGCGGGAACTGAGGACGACACTGCCGTCCGGGCCGACCAGGGACCACCGGAGTTCGGTGGAGTAGCCGCTGCCGTAGGTGCTGCCGGCGGTCTGGAGCTGGATCCGCTGCCCCTCCTGGCCCTGCAGGGTCGCCGTGGCGTTCTGACCGGCCTCGGTCGTGGTGATCGTGATGGCGTCGCCGTCCACGGCGAACGTCCCGGCGTCGACGTCGTCGGGCTGGGCGGCGAGCAGCAGCGCGTAGTCGGCCGCGGCGCCGGTGGCGCGCAGCACGTAGTCACCGGCGGGGACGGCGTCGGTCACGCCGTAGGAGCAGGCCGACGGTCGCGCGACGACCTCGCCCGTGGCTGCGTCCTCGATGGTCAGGACGACGTTGCGCTGGCAGCTTCCAGGGGCGACCAGGAGCCCGCGGTCGGCGGCCTCGGCGAGGGTGAAGGCGTACGCGTCCTCGGAGCCAGGGGTCGGCAGCGACCCGGGCGTGCCCGTGCCGCTGACCCCGGACGGGATCTGGACCGGCAGGCTGACGGCGAACACGTCGGCCGGCGGCGTCTGCAGCGTCATTCCGATGTCGTCGACGCCGAGGGAGGTGCCGAGCACCCCGCGGAACCCGGCGGGGGTCAGCACGAGGTCGAGGCTCGACCGGGCGTGGGTCACCGGCACGGTCAGGGCGTACCGGTGCACCTGCTCCCCCGTGGCCGTCGTCGCGGTGTCCTCGAGCGTCAGGCTGGCTCCGTCGGCACCGTCCCACGCCGTGTCGGTGCCGTTCAGCCGCGCGGTGCCGACCACGGTGCCGTCCACCGAGACGGCCACGCTCTGGACGGCGGCGTCGGTGCCGACCGGACCGTACGCCAACAGGTCGACGGCCACGTCGACCCGGTCGTGGCGGGGGACGTCACGCACGAACCCTCGGTAGCCGGGGGTGTCGAACAGCGGTCCGGCGACGCGCGTGGTGGCCGGGTCCTCCACGTACCGGGTGGAGGCGAGGTTGGGGGCGACGACGCCCTCGAAGTCCTCGGTGAGGGTCCCGGCGTCGAAGCCGTGCGCGGTGGTGTCGACGAGGACGTCGGTGACGAGCGCGGACTCTGCGGCGTAACCGGCGTCGCCGGTGACGACGACGTCGAACACGCAGTCCTCGAACTGCGGACCCGGCACGACACCGGCGTCGGCGCACACCTGCGTGGCGGCGGCGATCTCCTCGTCGGTGAAGTCCCCGAGGGTGATGACGGTCTCGGGGAAGGACCGGTCGGTGTGGTCGGCGGTGCCCTGCCCGGCGGCGTAGGTGAAGTGGGAGTCCTCGTCCGTGACCCGCCAGGAGTCGGCGAAGCGGCCGTGCAGGGTGCTGCGGTCGGCGTCCGCCGGCAGCGGCGTGCCGTCGCGCAGCGCGAGGTCGTCGTCCGGGTTGCCGTCGGCGTCGCCGAGCAGCCCGCGCACGTCGGTGTCGGTGGGGACGACGAACCCGACGTTGCGGCCCTGGGTGACCATGACGAGGGGCTCGCCCTCGCCGGGCCACACGACGAGGTGCTGGCTGCCCTGCCGGGCCACGAGACCACCGTCGCCGACGGTGACGGCCTGGCCGCTGTTCAGGGCGACGGGCTCGCCGTCGACGAGGACCTTCCCGCCGCCGACCTCGACCCGCGTCCCGTCGATCTCGGTCGCGACGCGGTCGAGCATCGAGATGCTGGAGCCGAGCGGGGTGAACCGGCTCTGCACGTCGACGTCCTGCTCGGGCAGCTCGAGGAGGTGGAACTCGCCGACGGCGTGCAGGTCGTAGCTGCGACGGTCGAAGGTGGCCAGGTGCGGGTCGCCCCAGACGTTCCAGGCGATCAGCGCCGCGGTGAGCGCGGCCAGCGCCGCGAGGGCCGTCCCGATGCTGATGGCTCCCGCTTCGGCCGCCGCGCCGGCGGCCAGCGGGATCGCGCACCCGCCGGCGGTGCCGACGCAGATCGCGACGATCGCGGCGAGGGCGGCGACGACCGCGGCGGTGACGACGACGGTCTCGGTGTCGGGTACGGGGACCTCCGGCAGCGCCGGCCAGTCGGGCAGGTCACCGAGCTCGGGGTGCTCCTGCAGGAAGCGCTCCCAGAAGTCGTCCTTGCCGTCGTCGTCGGCGTCCGAGCCGGGTGCCGGCCAGACGAACGGAGGGATGTGGTCCGGGTCGTCGACCTCCTCGGGCAGGTCCTCTGGCACCGGCTCCTCCGCCGGCACCTCGGTCGGCTGGTCCCCGTCGCACGGGGTGACCTGCCGGTACGGGCCGTTGATGAGCAGCACGCCGGCGGACGCCGGGACGGAGGACACCGTGTACTGACGGACGACGCGGTGGGTGGCGGAGCCGGTGCAGTCCTGCTCGAGGACCCGGAAGGCGTCGGTGAACGGTGTGGTGAACGCGTACCGCTCCACGTCCCGCGAGGCCGCCCCGCGGGGGAAGCCGTTGACGTACCGGGTGAGCTGGGCGGCGGCCGCGCTGACGCCGCCGTTCCAGACGCCCTTGACCTCGATGAGCTCGATCGGCTCGTCGGTGTCGTGCCGGTCGTAGCTGAGGATGTCGATGCGGCCGGAGGAGTACCGGACCTCCCACTGCAGGTTCGGGTTGACCCCGCCGGCGGCGGGCGGGTCGCCGTACGGCGCCCTGGCGTTGAGCTGCGCGATCGCCCGTGCCTGGGCGATCGCCTCGGCCTGGACGCCGCGGCCGCCGCGGCACTCGGTGCGGTGGTAGAGGCCGTTGGGGGACAGCGCCTTCGGACCGGTGATGCAGTCGGCCTGCAGACCGGACCGCGTGGAGCGCTCCAGCTCGGCGACGCAGGCGCGGGCGGACGCCGCGGTCGTGGTCTCCGAGTTCGGCGGGCAGGCGACCGTGGCCGCCGCCGCGGCGAGGGCGGCCTGCCGGAGGGGGCTCGGCGTCGCGGCGGCGGGAGTGAGCCGGGTGCCGGTCACCCCCAGCGCAGCGACCAGCACGATGCCGAGAAGGACCGAGAACGAGCGGCGGGACCAGGGCATCGCGAACGCCTCCGTGTGAGCCGGGCGCACCCCCCTGGCGGCCTGCGGCACCCGGATGCAATCACGGCTGTCAAGCCCCCCGAGACAGGTTGGGCGGCTGCGCTACGTTGCCCTCGCCCGCCGTCGCGTGGGCTGACGGACGGCGGCGTCATGAGGGGTGTGCGGGATGGCCGGGTCGGGTGTCGAGGTGTCCTGGGCGGCGTTGGAACGTGCCGCGAACCGGGGTCACGGCGAGCAGCTGTGGGTGCGGTTCAGGACGCCGGGCGGTGACGGCGCGGCGGACCTGGAGGCCGCCGTCGGGGCCGCCAACGACGCCCGCCCGGGCACCGACGAGGAGGATGACGTCTTCGGTGAAGGCGTCTCCACCTGCGACGACGGCGCCGTCGTCCTGGTCAGCCGGCTCGGGTCCCCGGACGGCCTGCGCGGCTGGTTGGGCGACGTGGCGCGGACGCTCGAGGACCGTGGGCGCGAGGGTGCGCTGCTTCCGGCGCCGGAGGCGCGCCTGCCGGACTGGCTGGCGGCCGACCCGGGTCTCGGCCCACAGCTCGGCGCGTTCGTCGCCTACTCCGTCGACCGGGTGGCGGCGGACGACGAGGCCGCTCGCGGCGCCTGGCTGGTGGCCCCCGACGTGACCCAGGAAATCACCCGTTCGGGTGCACGGTGGGGCGCGTTCGAGGGTTCCCGGACCTTCCTCACGGTCAACGCGTTCACCGTCGAGCTCGTGGAGCAGGACGTGTCGGACGGCTTGCGTGCCGGTGTCGAGCGGTTCGGTCTGGCGGAGGTGGCTCACCTTCGTGCGTCGCCGAGGCGCCTGTCGACGACCGGGCTGGCGCCACACGGGCTGCGGGTGTCGGTGCTGTGGGACGACGAGCTGGGCTGGGCGGAGCGTGTGGCGGTGCTGCGGGAGCAGGTCGTGACGCTTCCGGGCGCAACTGACCTGGCGTTCGTCCGCCACACGGGGCCGGTGTCACCGAGCTGGGGTTCGTTCGCCTCGGGCGGGCCTCGGCCTCCTGGGATCCGCCCTGGGCAGGCGGAGTCGGCGAGGCACCTGCACCACGAGTACGTGCCGGACGCGCACGGGATCCAGGTCCTCACCGACGCTCACCTGGCGCGGGCGCGGGACCTGTCCTCGTGGCAGGTCACCTCCCTGGCGGGTGGCCGGCACCTCGTCGAGGCGGCCGACCTCGCGCCGTGGTTCGCCGGTGACGACGTCGACCCCGAGGTGCTCGCAGCCGCCCGGGACGACTTCGGCGACATGGTCCTCACGAAGGAGGTGGTGAAGGCCAACCCGCCGGCGTGGAAGCGGCGGTGAGGCGGATGTCGCCTGTGACGTCAGTCGGCCAGTACCTCGAGGTCGAGCCGCCGCAACCACTCGGTCTTGTAGAACTCGAGCGCCGCTGACATCTGGGAGTTCGCCCAGATCCCAGTTCGCGACTCAGCAAGCGGTAGGCCTTCGACCAGGGCGGCGAAGCGGGCCACGGGACCGGCGCGCCGGAGGTCGAGTACGTCGACCGAGTCCGTCCCGACGAGGTCGGTGAGGTCGTTGACGACCGCCACCAGGTCCTTCGGCGACTCGTCCGAGAACTGCACCGCGAGGTCGACGTCCGCGGCGTGCTCCGGGTCGACGGCCGCACTCCCGAACAGCGTCAGGACCTCGATGCCGTGCCGTGAGCACAACGCGTCCAGCGCTCCGGACTCGTCGGCCGCACGAAGCGCCTCGACCGCTCGACTCATGGACACGGCCCCACGGTACTGGCGACGGTGATCTCAGCCCTCCGTCCACGACGGGTCATCGGACGTCGCGCTCAGGTCAGGCTCGGGTGCCGAGCCAGTCGTAGGCGTCGAGGCGCCACAGGGTGCGCTGGACCCACCAGCGCATCCGGGTGGGCAGGGCGTAGGACCCGCACGACTCGATGGTGTCGATGAGGTGATCGTCGTCGTCGATGGTCAGGACCTGGCGGAGCTGGTCGCGCACACGCGAGCGGGCGGGGTCGGTGGTGGTCTGGTTGACGTCGATGATCGCGTCCCAGGGGTGCTGGGCGTCCTGGTTGAACCACCCGCCGAACCAGTGGCACAGGTCCGGGTAGCGCCGGCGGACCTCGGGGTCCAGGGGCACCTCGGGGTAGGCGGTGCGTACGACCGGTGCACCGGTCTCGGCGTTCCACTCCATCACCACCACGCACGCCGGCGCCGCGACCGTCGGCTCGCCCTTGCGCAGCGCGACCCGACCGACCTCCCGGCCCAGGTCGGCGTAGTAGTGCTGACGGGCCCACCCGCCCCGAGCGGCCGCCCACGCCCGGAACGCGTCCTCGTTGGCCCGCAGGACCTCGGTCACCGCGGTGTCCGCCGTCTGCTTGTCCGTGAACCGCGACGCCCGCGGCAACCGCAACCCGTCCCTCGCGAAGTCCGGCAGCACCGGCGGCCTCGGCGCTCGACCGGCCAGTGCCTCGGCGAGTACCTGCCGCTGCACCCGCAACCACTCCTGCATGGTCGGCCCGTCGGGACGACCGCTGCGGCCGAGGATCGGTGAGCACGCCCGTCGAGCGCTCGCCTCGTCGTCGCCGGCCTCCTCGATCAGCCGGTCGAGCTCCGCGAGGAGGACAGCGACGTCTTCGTCATGGCGCAAGACCTCGTCGATCGCGTCGTCGACCACCAGCTGCGGGTCGAGGGCAGGGTCCTCCTGCTGCGTCAGGAAGTCCACCCACAACTCGACCAGCCGCGGGTACTTCTGGGTGAACTCGTACACGGTCACTTCCTCGTCGGAAAGGCGGTCAGGACAAAGGGGTCGCCATCGGGTGTGCGTCTGATGATGATGGTGACGGCGTTCGGCTCCCACGACGGGCGGGGTGAGTCGTCGTCGCGCGCGAAGCACCGGCCGATGCCGGCCCCCTCGTACGGAACAGTGAGCGGCAACACCTTCTTGTCGTTGGCGGCGAACTCGCGCAGACGCTCCTCGTTGTCGCGCAGCACGTCGGTGATCACTCGTTCAGCCGTCTGCCGGTCGGTCCAGGCCGACGCCCATTCAGGCGGATCCCTTCGCTCCCCGTTCGGCAGGGCGGTGCCGTTGTCGAGGCGGTCGTTGAGGTAGTCGTCGTCGACGTCGACGTGCCGCTCGATCGTGTGGCCCAGGCCCTCGCCTTCGTGGCGCAGCAGGTCCACCCCGGCCAGCAGCTCGTCGACGCTCTGCGGGCGCCGACCACCCGAACCGGGCGACCCACCACCGTCGCCGTCACCGGCACGCGAGGGGACGTCATCGAGTGCCTGCTTGACGTACTTCGTCCCCGCGACCATCGACAGCGTCGTCCCGACCCCGGCGCCGATCTCCCCCGCCCGGTACTGCGGACCACCGACCATCTCGTCGGCCGTGCCCACCGGGTCGCTCACCTGCTCCCACACCGACCCCGGGATCGACGACACGGTGCCCCACCAGCGCGCCGGGTCCTGGAACAGCCCCGCGGTCAGCTCCCACCCCGCCTGCGCCGGCTCCACCACCGCCAACCGCAGCAGGGTCTCCCCGGCCACCCCCGCGTGGTCGGCCGCGGTCTCGGGAACGCGGCGCACAGAGTCCGACACCGACCGGGCCACCGCGCTCAACCGGTCCACCGCACCCCGGTACTCGGCCACCACCCGGTCCAGCTCACCCCTGGCGTCCTCCAGCTCCCACCGCCACGCCGTCACCTCCTGCGACGCCGCCAGGCCCGACCCGCCGCCAGCGGCGTCCACGGTCGCCGCGGCCAACCGGCGCTCGGCCACCTCCACCCGCTGCGCCGCGGCCCTCGCCCGCCGCGAGCACGTCTCCACCACCGGCAGGTAGTCCTCGACCCCCGCCGCCAACACCGAGCACAGGTCCTCCAGCTCACCCAACCGCCCCGAGACCTCACCCCGCCCCGCCAGATACGCCTGAGACGCCCGCCCCACCCACGACCCCGCCACCGCACCGTCCAACCGAGCCAGCGCCTCCCCCGCCGACCCCGCAGCCGACCGCAACCGCACCCCCACCCCATGACCCGCCCCGGCATCCACCCCCGCCACCAGCAACGGCACGTCCGCCACGCCGCTCACCGCCGCCACCAGATCACGAGCGGCGACGCTAGAGGTGGGGAGGCATCGGGTGACGCGCTCCGTCCACAGGCGTGCGGCCGCACCAGCCCGACGTGCGACGTGACGCGACGGGTCGCCGTCCACCATGCTCACCTCGTGCCCCGTGGATCCGGTGACGCCCTGCCCCCGCACCTGGCGCGGTTGGTCGCGTCCCTGCCACCCGAGGCGTTGCGCGAGCTGCTCGACCAGGCGATGGCCACGGCGTCCGGCCGCGCCGTCGAGCTGGCGGCTGCCCCTGCAGTGAGCCGTGTGCAGCGGCCGCTGGAGCACCCGGTGGTGCTGCGCGTGCGCGTGGACCTCGTCGGCGCGCGCCCGCCGATCTGGCGGCGTCTCGACCTGGCCGGCGAGATGACGCTCGACGTGCTGCACCGGGTGCTGCAGGTCGCGATGGGCTGGACCGACAGCCACCTGCACGGTTTCAGCGCCGGTGGCGACCGGTACGACCGGTCGGCCGAGCGGTACCTGACCGAGTTCGACCTGTCGGAGGGGGACACGGGGACCGCTGAGGCCGGCGTCCGGCTGGACCAGGTCCTGCGCGAGCCTGGTGACGTCCTGCACTACGAGTACGACTTCGGGGACGGGTGGACGCACCGGATCGTGCTCGAGGAGGTTCGCGCCCCTGGGGACGGCACCCCTGCGGCCAGGTGCGTGACGGGCCGGCGCGCGTGCCCGCCGGAGGACGTCGGCGGGATCGGGTCCTACGAGGACCTGCTCGCCGCCCGGGCAGCTGACGACCCGGATGAGCACGTGCGCGAGCGGCTGGAGTGGCTGGGCGAGTTCGATCCCGAGGCCTTCTCCGTGGACGACGTGAACCGCAGGCTCCCCGTGGCGCTGGTGGGGTTCGCCGTGACTGCCGACCTTCCTGCGCCCCTGGCGGCCATGCTCTCCGGAGCCGGTCAGGGCGGGCGTCCGCTGCTGGAGGAGCTCGTGGTTCGCGCGCGTCTGGACGAGCCGGCGGAGGTCGCCGCCGGCACGGCGGAGAGCATGGTGGCCCCGTACGCGTGGTTCGTCCGGCGCCTGGGCGCCGACGGTGTGCGACTGACCCAGGCCGGATACCTGCCACCGCGCGTCGTCGAGGACGTCGTCGAGCACCTGGCGCTCGGCCGGGAGTGGATCGGGGCAGGGAACCGGGAGAGCCACACCTTCCCGGTGTTGGCGTTCCGCGAGAGTGCGCAGTCGCTGGGCCTGGTGACGAAACGGCGCGGCGTCCTCACGGCGACCGCGGCTGCCCGTCGGCTGGCAGACGACCCGGTCGGCCTGTGGGAGCACGTGGCCACCCGACTGCCGATCGGCCGTGACGAGGCGTCCCGGCAGGCCGCCACCGTGATGCTGCTGGACCTCGCCGCCGACGAGCCCGTCGGGTGGCCGCGGGAGGAGCTCATCGCGACGGTCCTGTCGTCCCTGGGGTGGACGTCGGGCGGCCGCAGGATCTCGCCAGGTCAGGTGCTCGACCTGCTCGAACCCACCTGGACGGTCCTGGTGCGAACCGGCGCCGTCGGTGATCGACGGCTCACCGCCTCCGAGCCCTCGGTGACACCAGGCGGGCGGATGCTGGCCCGGCGGGCGTTGCGTTCGTTGTAGGGGTCCGCGGCCGCCGAGCACGTCGCGCCGGCCAAGGGTCGTGGGAGACTGCCGCGGTGGACGCCCTCGCGGAACCTCAGCGAAGCGCCGTGGTGGATGCTCTGCGCGCTGCCGGTGCTCGTTTCGCCGTGGTGTTCGGCAGCCGCGCGCGTGGTGACCACACGCAAGCGTCCGATCTGGACGTCGCCGCGTGGTGGCCGGGCGACGCCCCCGCCCGGTACGAGGTCGACCTCCCGGCCGGCACCGACCTGCTCGTCCTGAACGGCGCCCCGCTGGAGCTGGCCGGTCGGGTGGCGCTCGAAGGAGTGGTGCTGTTCGAGGACGACCCCGCCGCCCGGGTGCTCTGGGAGGCGACGACCCGCAAGATCTACTTCGACGAGCTGCCCCGCTTGATGCGCAGTCACCGGGAGTTCGCGGAGTCGGTACGCCGTGGCTGACCGCGTGCGCGTGCTCCGGCTCCTCCGGTCCGTCTCGGACGAGGTGTCCTTCCTGCGCGACGAAGCCCAGGCCGACGACGCGCGGCGTGCTGACCCGATGTGGCTCCGTGGCGTCAAGTACGCGTTCGTCTCCAGCATCGAGGCGTGCATCGACGTGGCCCAGCACCTCTGCTCGTCAGAAGGATGGGGACCGCCCTCCGACAACGGGGACGCGATGACCGTGATCTCCCAGCACGGCGTCCTGGACCGCGAGCACGCCCGCGCGATGCGTCAGGCCGTCGGGTTCAGGAACGTCCTGGTGCACGAGTACGTCCGGGTCGACGACGACGTCGTCACGGCACGGCTGGCTGACTTGAGCGACCTCGAACGGTTCATGACGGACGTAGCGGCGTTCGTCGGAGGCGAGGAGCACGACGCCGTCTGACCTTGACGGCGTTCGTCAGGTCCGGGTGGCGAGCCAGTCGTAGGCGTCGAGCCGCCACACGGTGCGTTCGACCCACCAGCGCATGCGGGTGGGCAGCGTGTACGAGCCGAGGGCGTGGACGGCGGCGGCCAGCTCGGCGTCGTCGGTGATCGTCAGCAGGTCGGTGAGCTGGTCGCGGACGCGGGACCGGGCGGGGTCGGTGGTCGTGCGGTTGACGTCGGCGATGGCGTCCCAGACGTCGTCCCAGCGGGCGTTGTCCTGGTGGAACCACGCGCCGAACCAGTGGCACAGGTCCGGGAACCGCCGCCGGGCGCCCTGGTCGAGGGTGGTCTCGGGGTAGGCGGTGCGCACGAACGGCGCGCCGGTCTCGGGGTGGCGGGCCATCACCACCGCAACCGCCGTCGCGGCCTGGGTCGGTTCGTCCTTGGCGTACTGGATCCGCCCGACCTCCCGGCCCAGGTCGGCGTAGTAGTGCTGACGCGCCCACCCGCCGGGATCAGCGGCCCAGGACCGGAACGCGTCCTCGTGCGCGCGCAGCACCTTCGTCACCGCGGCGTTCGCGGTGGCCTCGTCGGTGAACCGCGACACCCGCGGCAACCGCAACCCGTCCATCTCCCGATGGGAGAGCTTGAGGGGCATCGGGGCCCGGCCTTCGACCGCGTTTTGGAGGACCTGCCGCTGGACTCGCAGCCAGTCGACGTACGAGCGTCCGTCAGGCAGGTGCGCGTGCGTCAGCTCGTACCACCGCTGCTCGGCCCTCGCTTCGTCGCCGTCCACGTCGAGGAGGAACGCTTCGGCCTCGGCCAGCTCGGCGGCGACCGTCCGGCCGGCTCGAAGGGTCCTGGCGACGACGTCGTCGATGACCAGCTGCGGATCGAGGCGGGGGTCGTCTTCCACGATGTCCTCGAGGTACTGACCCCAGAGCTGCAGCAGATGCGGGTAGGTCTCGGCGGCACGCGTCATATCTGTCCTCTCGTCGGAAAGGCGGTCACGATGAAAGGTGTTCCGTCGGGTGCTGACTTGACGACCACCCGGGCACCTTCGGCTGGCCGAGGAACGCGGTCCTGATCCTGGGCGAAGACCACTCTGCCCACGTCCGGCGGCGCCGCCGCGTCCAGCACCAGTGGGTGCTTGGACGGTGAGGGATCCGCCACCCAGTCTCTGAGTCGCTGCTCGTTGGCGCGGAGGACGTCGGTGATGACGGCTTCGGCGGTCTCCATGTCGGTGAACGCAGAGGCTTGCTTTGGTGGCTTCTTGCTGCGGGTGCCGTCGTCGAACAGGGTGCCGTGGTCGAGGCGGTCGTTGAGGTAGTCGTCGTCGACCTCGACGTGCCGGCGGATCGCGTGCCCCAGGTCGTGGTGCTCGTGTCGGGACAGGTCCACCCCGGCCAGCATCTCGTCCACCGACTGCACCCGCGGCAACGGCGCCGACCGGTCCGCCATGTTCCGCGCGAACCGCTGGTTCGCGTCCGGGGTAGCCAGGTCCCGCAGCCCCTTGCCCAGCCCGACCGCGGCCGCCAGCGTCCCCGCGCCCTCACCCCACTCCTCCTCCCGGAAGGACGGACCCCCGACCGCCTCGTCCGCGGTCGCGACCGGGTCGCTCACCGCCCCCCACACCGCCCCCGGCACCGACGACACCAGCGACCACCACCCCGCCGGGTCCCGCACGACACCACCGGTCAGCGCCCACCCCGCCTCGACCGTGTCGACCACCCCCAGGCGCCACCACGTCTCCCCCGCCACCCGCACGTGACCCGCCACCGACCGCGGCGTGAACCGCACCGCCTCGGACACCGACCGCGCCACCGCCGACAGGCGGTCCACCGCACCCCGGTACTCGGCCACCACCCGGCCCAGCTCACCCCGGGCGTCCTCCAGCTCCCACCCCCACGCCAGCACCTCCTGCGACGCCGCAGGACTCGGCTCCGCGGCCGCGTCAGCCGTCGCCGCGGCCAGCCGTCGCTCGGCGACCTCGACCCGCTGCGCCGCCACCCGCGCCCGCCGCGAGCACGCCTCCACCACCGGCAGGTACTCCTCCACCCCCGCCGCCAACACCCCGCACAGGTCCTCCAGCTCACCCAGCCGGCCCGAGACCTCACCCCGACCCGCCAGGTACGCCTCCGACGCCCGCCCCACCCACGACCCCGCCACCGCACCGTCCAACCGGGCCAGCGCCTCACGCGCCGACCCCGCCGCCGACCGCAACCGCACCCCCACCCCATGACCCGCCCCGCCGTCCACCCCCGCGACCAGCAGCGGCACGTCCGCTGTGCCCATCACCGCCGAGCCCCCGAGGTCATGGGCGGTGACGCTAGGGCGCACCGACCTACCGGTGGCGCCGGTCGTCCACAGGCAGACGGCGTTGCCAGCGGGTCGCGTTCACCCGAACGTGTCTGCGCCTAGGGCTGCTGTCGCCCTCGGCTCGTACAGTTCCGGCGTTGCGGCACCGATCCCATCGAGAGGTGGTTCCGCAGCGAGATGCAGCTGTCCGTGGCACAGACCGGGTCGTCGCGGCACGCCACAGGACGAGGGGGGATCGCAGTGAGCGATGACACGGGCCCGAAGAAGGCGATCGCACGCACGCTGAACGGTGGGCTGGACAAGGCGGTCGCGGTGTCCCGACCGCTGATCCTCCGGCACATCGCCCAGTCCAGACGCACCCGTCCTGACGCCACGCCGGCAGAGATCATCGACGTCCTGGGTCGTCGTCTGACGGCCGCCGCCGCGTCGAGTGGGACGGTCGTCGGCGCGACCGCTGCCGTCCCGGGGGCCACGTTGCCCGCCTCGGTCGCCCTGGCGCTGGGCGACGCTGCAGGCTTCACGGGTATGGCCGCGATGTACGTCTTCGCCCTCGCCGAGATCCACGACATCCCGCTCGAGGAGCTGGAGCGTCGCAGGACGCTGCTTCTCGGGGTCCTGCTGGGTGACGCCGGAGCCGGCGCGGTCCGGAAGGTCGCGGAGAGGACCGGCCCGCACTGGGCGAAGCAGGTGGTCAAGAGCGTTCCCGTCGAAGCCCTCCGTCAGGTCAACCGAGTCCTCGGACGCAACTTCGTCACCAAGTACGGCACGAAGCAGGGTGTCCTCGTGCTGAGCAAGCAGATGCCCCTCGGCATCGGGGCGGCTATCGGGGGTGCGGGGAACGCGGCTTTCGCCCGGGTCACGATCCGCAGCGCCAAGCGAGCGTTCGGGACGCCGCCGACGTCGTGGCCACAACACCTCGCCCTGCCGACCGGCGACGAAGACCTGCCGACGCAGGACGCGACGACGACCTGACCCGGTCGCGCCCCGAGCGTGGCGCGGGTCCGTGACCGTCGTGTCCTGCTGGCCGGGTGATGGGCCGCCTCGAGCACGAGACGAGCGATATCGCCCCGACGGCTGCCTCCGGGTCGTCGTCCGCTGCGTCGTCCTCACCGTCTGCCACGATGCCTCGGGACCAGACAGCACTCGCCAGCACCGCCAGGGGACGCCCAGTGACGACCGCACCGACCGGCACGACCACCGGCAGCGCCTCGATCGACCTGCAGGCCACTCCCCTGCTCAGCTACGCGATGGCGCACAACCGGGTGCCGGTGGTCGAGGACCTGTCGATCCGGTACGCCGGTCCGGACGTCGACGCCGCGACATTGCGCCTGGAGGTCCGCGACGCCGAGGGCGTGCTGAGCTCGCCGTGCGAGCGGACGGTCGACCTGGGCGACGGCCGGGTCACGGAAGTCCCCGACGTCCGGCTGACGCTCGACCCGGCGGCGATGCTGCAGGTGACCGAGCAGCGGCCCGGCCGCGTGACAGCGTCCCTGCTGGTCGACGGTCAGGTCGTCGCGCAGCAGTCGACCGACGTGCAGGTCCTCGCGGCGAAGCAGTGGCTGGCCTTCCCACCGGAGCTGGGCCTGGAGATGCTCGCGGCGTTCGTCATGCCGAACGACCCTGCGGTGGCCCGGCTCGTCGACGAGGCCGCGGACCTGCTCCGCGAGCGCACCGGGTCCTCCGCCGTCCAGGGGTACCAGGCCGGCGCCGAGCGGGTCGACGAGATCGTCCGCGCCGCGTTCGACGCGATGCGCGCACGCTCCGTCCGGTACAGCGAGCCGCCGGCGAGCTGGGCGGACCACGGGCAGAAGGTCCGCACCCCGCAGGAGGTGCTCGACGGCCGCGTCGGCACCTGCCTCGATACGGTCGTCACGCTGGCCGCGGTCCTGGAGCAGTGCGGCGTCCGCCCGCTGCTGTGGGTCGTCGAGGGCCACGCCTTCCTCGGGTACTGGCGTGACGAGCAGTCGCTGAGCAGCATCGTCCACACCGAGGTGGCACCGGTCGTGAACCTCGTCGACCTGGGCCTGATCCGCCTGGTCGAGACGACGATCGCGACTGAGCGCGCCGACGCCGCCGACTCCACCGCCCCGGACCTGGACGCCGCCCACCGCGCCCCGTACGCGAAGCACCTGACCGGCGACCTCGACACCGTCCTCGGCGTCGTCGACGTGTACACGGCGCGCCGCAACGGCGTCCTGCCCCTGCCGTCGCGCACCCGCACGGACGACGGCCAGGTGCAGGTCGTCACGTACGTCCCGCAGGAGCACAGCAGCCCACCGCGGCCCGAGCGCACGCGGGACGACGCGGCGCAGCCGAGCCGACGCGCCGACGTCCCACCGCGGGTGCAGCAGTGGAAGAACGCGTTGCTCGACCTGAGCCTGCGCAACCGGCTGATCAACTTCACCGAGCGCGCCGCGGTGGCCCTGACCGTGCCCGCCGAGCGGCTCGGCGCCGTCGAGGACGTCGTGCACGAGGGCAAGCCCCTACACCTGCTGCCGTCGGACCTGGTCGACCAGGTGCACGTCGCGCGCGGCGTCCGCTCGGGTAAGGACCTGCCGCCGGACCTGCTCGCCCAGCTGCTCGACGGCCGCCAGCAGATGTTCACCGACGTCACCACCGCCGCGTACTCCACGCGGATGCGGAACCTCGCGTACAGGGCCCGAACGGTCGTCGAGGAGACCGGCGCGAACAACCTGTACCTGGCGCTCGGGTCGCTGGTGTGGGAGTGGGACGGCAAGCCGCTGCGCTCCCCGCTGGTCCTCGTCCCCGTACGGCTGGTCACCCGGGCGCGGCAGAGCACGTACCGGCTGGAGCTCGACGAGACGGGTGCGTCGACGCCGAACTTCTGCCTGCTGGAGAAGCTCAAGCAGGCCGGTGTCGAGGTCCCCGGCCTGGCGGAGCCGGAGGGGGACGGCGCCGGCATCGACCTGGACGCCGCGCTGCGCGCCGTCCGCGTCGCCGTCGCCGAGGCGGGCCGGCCGTGGCGGGTCGAGGCGACCGCGCACGTGTCGATCCTGCAGTTCGCGAAGTTCCGGCTGTGGAAGGACCTCGACGAGCACTGGGAGACCCTCACCGGCAACGCCCTGGTCCGGCACCTCGTGCACACCCCCACCGACCCGTTCGACGACCCCGCCCCCGCGCCGGACGGGGTGGACCTCGACGACCTCGCCGAGCGCTGCCCCGTCCCCGCGGACGCCTCCCAGCTGGAGGCGGTCGCGGACGCCGTCGCGGGACGGACGTTCGTCCTCGAGGGCCCGCCCGGCACGGGCAAGTCGCAGACCATCACGAACCTGCTGGCGCGCGCCGTCGCCGAGGGCCGCCGGGTCCTGTTCGTCGCCGAGAAGCGCGCGGCGCTGGACGTCGTCCAGAAGCGCCTCGACCAGGTCGGGATGGGTCCGTTCTCCCTCGACCTGCACGACAAGGGCAGCAAGCCGGCGGTGGTGCGGGCGCAGGTCCGGCAGGCGCTCGAGCACGCCGTCACCGTCGACGAGACCGGCCTGCAGGCCCACCAGCAGGACCTGCGCTCCGCCCGTCGCGCCCTCGCCCGGTACGCGACCCGGCTGCACGAGCCCAACGGCGCCGGGCTCTCCCTGTACGGCGCCCGGGACGTGCTGCTGTCGCTCGGGGACGACGGCCCGACGCTCGACGTTCCACGGTCGCTGCTCGTCGGTGACCGTGCCGCCGAAGTCGGCGACGTCAAGCACCTGCTGGAGAACCTCCCGGACGTCGCTGACCCGGCGCGCCCGTCGCCGGACCACCCGTGGGGCTTCGCAGGTGCTGTCGGCGAAGGGCTGGACGCCGACGCAGTGCGTCGCGCGGTCGCCGCCCTGGACGACGCGACCCGGCACGCGCCGACGTCCGGTCCGCTCGGCGACGCCCTCGCCGCGGCCCGCACGCCCGCGCACCTCGCCGTGGTCGCCTCGCTCGCCTCGACACCGGTGCCGCTGGCCGCGCTCGACGAGACCCGGTCGCAGCGCTGGGGTTCGGCCGCCGACGGGCTGCTGCAGCGGCTCGCCGCGTTCGGCGCCGCGCAGCACCCCGGCATGGACGTCGCGACGCCGGCGGTCCTGGACCTGCCGCTCGCCGAGATCCACGCGCAGGCGCAGACCGCTGCCGCGTCGAGCTGGTTCGGCCGCAAGAAGCGCCTTCTCGCGGTGCTGGAGCGGCTGCGTCCGGGTCTGCGGCCGGGTAGCGAGGTCGCCCACAAGCAGGTCGCCGGGCTGACCGCGGGTCTGGCGCAGGTCGGCGCGGCGGCTCAGACGCTCGCGCAGGAGGCGTCGTCCCTCCCGGGGGTGACCCTGCCGCGTGGGTGGAACCCGCTCACCACCGAGGGCCGCGAGGTGCTGGACCGGCAGGTCAGGTGGCTGCGGTGGGCCGGCCAGGCGGTCGCTCCGCGGCCCGATGACGTGTTCGTCGAGCGGGTCCGGGCGTGGCTGTCGTCGGGGTCCGGGGCCGACGTGGTGGCCGTCGAGGCGACGCAGCGGCTCGCCGCCGCCGCCCAGCAGGTGCAGGCCGTGACGGCGGGGACGGACGGCGACGCGGCCCGCTGGTCCGGTGACGTCGGGTTCCTCGGCCGCTGGTCGGCGACCCGGGACGCGCGGGATGTCGGCGACCCGCAGCTGCTGGCGTTGCGCCGCTGGGGTGCGCTGGTCGCCGCCCTGGAGCCGCTGCGCCCGCTCGGGCTGACCGACGCCCGCGACCAGCTCCTCACGGGTGCGGTCGGTGCGGACGACGCCCTGACCGCGTTCACGCGCGGGATGGCCGCCGCGTCGGTCGAGGAGCGGCGGGCCGAGACGGGTCTCGACGCGTTCGACGCCGTGACCCACGAGCGGAGCATCCACCGGTTCACCACGGCCGCCGGGCAGGTGCGCGAGCTGCTGCACGACGAGCTGCCGCGGCAGGTCGTGCAGGCGCGGCCGTTCCGGCCCGAGACCGCCCGCGGCCGGGTCGGTGCGCTGCAGCGCGAGCTCGCGAAGCAGCGACGCGGACTCGGGGTGCGGGCGCTGCTCGCCGAGTACGGGGACCTCATCACCCAGGTGATGCCATGCGTGCTCGTCAGCCCCGACTCCCTGGCCCGGTTCTTCCCCGCGCAGGCGGGGCTGTTCGACCTCGTGGTGTTCGACGAAGCGTCCCAGATCCGGGTCGCCGACGCCGTCGGGGCGATGGGCAGGTCCGGGTCCGTCGTCGTCGTGGGCGACAGCAAGCAGATGCCGCCCACGTCGTTCGCCGAGCCGACGCTCGGGGCGGACGACGAGGACGTCGTCGACGACGGCGTCCTGGCGGTGGAGGACGAGGAGAGCATCCTGTCCGAGGCGGTGCAGGCGCGGGTGCCGCGGCGGTGGCTGTCCTGGCACTACCGCAGCCAGGAGGAGTCGCTCATCGCGTTCAGCAACCGGCACTACTACGAGGACAAGCTGTCGTCGTTCCCCGCGCCGGTGTCCGCGACGGCCGACGCCGGCACGGACGGGTACGGGATCAGCCTGGTGCGGGTCGACGGGACGTTCCACCGCACCGGCAAGGGCAAGCTGCTGCGGACCAACCCGGTGGAGGCCGAGGCGGTCGTCGCCGAGATCCGCCGCCGCTTCGACGCCGCGGGTGACGGTGCTGGGTCGATCAGCACGGCGCCGTCCATCGGGGTGGTGACGTTCAACCAGCAGCAGCGCGCGTACGTCGAGGCGCTGCTGCGGGACGCCGGCGACGACCGGCTGGTCGAGGCGCTGGAGGCACCGGACGGGTTGTTCGTGAAGAACCTGGAGAACGTCCAGGGAGACGAGCGCGACGTCATCCTGTTCTCGACGGCGTTCTCGGTGAACGACCGCGGGGTGCTGCCGCTGAACTTCGGCCCGCTGAACCGCGAGGGCGGCGAGCGGCGGCTCAACGTGGCCGTGACCCGTGCCCGGCGGCAGGTTCTGGTGTTCAGCTCGTTCGACCCGGCGCAGATCCGCGCCGAGGAGACGACGTCCGTCGGCATCAAGCACCTCCGCGCGTACCTCGAGCTCGCGCAGGCCGGGTCGGGGACGGCGGTCAGCGCGCACCGCCCGACGAGGCGGGACCGCCACCGTGACCAGGTCGCCGACGTGCTGCGGACGTACGGGCTGGTCGTGTCGACGGACGTCGGCCTGTCCGACTTCCGCGTGGACCTGTCGCTCGCGCTGCCCGAGGACCCGGACAGGCCGCTCGTCGCGGTGCTGCTCGACGGTCCCGTCTGGGCTTCGCGTCGGACCGTCGGTGACCGCGACGGGCTGCCCGTCGAGGTGCTGTCCCGGATGCTCCGCTGGCCGGCGGTCGAGCGGGTGTGGACCCCGGCGTGGACGGCGGACCCGACCGCCGTGGCCGAGCGGCTCGTCGAGGTGACGCGCCGGGCGGCGGATGGTCCGGTCACGAGTGCGCCGGCCGAGATGGTCCCGCCCGCGGTGGACGTTCCCCAGTCCGACGCCGGGCCGGCTGCGGCCGAGGCGGCGCCGGACGGCGTGCTCTTCGACCTGGGCGACGACGGCACCCTGCGGGGCGCTCCCCCGGCCGCTCCGGTCGAGCCCGCTCCCGCCGCGTCTGCTCCGGCCGCCGAGGAGCCGTGGCGGCTGCCCGGTGAGGCGGACTTCGTCCCGTGGACACCGGACCGGGTGCGCAGCCGGTCGACCCTCGACGCCCTGCCGTCGCCGCGTGCCGTGGCTCAGGTCCGGTCCGTGGTCGAGCAGGTCGTCGCAGCGGAGGGACCGGTCCACCAGGACCGCCTCGCCAAGCTCGTCGCCAGCGCCTTCGACCTGACCCGGGTGAGCGCCTCCCGAGCCGACGCCATCCTGCGGACCGTCCCGCCGGAGCTGCGCACGGACACCGCAGAGCCGTTCCTCTGGCCGGCCAACGTCCGGCCGACCGACTGGACGGGCTTCCGCCGCCCCGTCGACGGAGGCAGCCGCCCGATCGAGGAGATCAGCCTCCGCGAGCTCGGCAACGCGATGGCCGCCCTGTGCGTCGCGAGCATGGGCATCGAGACCGAGGAGCTCCTGAAGGAGAGCGCCGCAGTGTTCGGCCTCCGCCGGGTCACCGCGACGGTCCGCGACCGGCTGCAACAGGCCCTCGACACGGCGGTGGCGTCGGGGCGCGTTCAAGTGTCGGGCACCCTCGTCACCGCGACGCCGGGCGGCGACTGAGCTCGGAGACCTTCCGCCAGACCCAACCGGACGGCACCCGCCGGCCGGTGACGACGTACTCCAGTGAGGCGTCGTCGAACAGGACCCGCTCGAGGACGTGCCGCGCCCGGGGACGGCCACCGAGCAGCAGCTCGTCCCCGGCGGCGAGCTCGGTGTCGCCGTCGGGCCACGCGGTGCGCTGACCGTCGCGCAGGAGCAGCAGGGGGACGACGTCCAGGGTGTGGTCACGGTCGTCCGGGTCGCGGAGCAGGTCGCCGATGCGCACCGGGTCGCCGCGCCGGGACACTGCCGGTGCGTGGTGGGTGTCGATCTGGACGTCCCACAGCTCGGGTGTGCGTCCCCCGGACGCGGGGACCAGCCGGTCGAGCAACCGGGACGCCCACGCGTCGTCCGCGGTGACGACCTCCGCAAGGAGCTCCCACAGCAGCGGGTGGGCGAGCCGGGCGAGGGCCTCGCGGGCGACCATGTCGGTCGGGACGAGCAGCGAGTCGACGTCCATCGCCGCGTACAGGGGCGCGTTGGCCGGCAGGTTCTCCCGCGCGACGAGGAACAGCGACGGCTTGGCCCGTCGGGCGGCGGCGACGAGGGAGATGTTCGTGGTGTCGTTGCTCGTGGCGGCGACAAGACCGACGACGTCCGTCAGATCGACGTCGGCGAGTACGTCCGCGTCGTCCGGGTCCGTGCTGGCCTGCTGACCTCCCTGCCCGGAGGACGGTTGGACGACGGTGACGTCGAACCCCTCGTCGCGCAGGTCGGCGGTGATCTCCCGTCCGAAGCGGCCGTACCCGTACACGAGCCAGTGCCCGTGCGGCGGGGTCCGCAGCGGTGGTGGCGGGCCGCCGTCCGTGGTGGCGGTCAGCCAGGAGACGAGCCGGTACGCGGACGGCGCGCGCAGGGCGAGGCTTAGGCGGTCGCCGAACCGGTCGTAGGGGTTGATGACGACGGGGTCGCCGAACTCGGCCATCCGCGCGGCGACGCCACGGGACGACGTCCGGGCGATGACGGACAGGTCGGGGCGCAGCAGGGACGTCGCGACGGTGACGGCGAGGTTGACGTCGTCGTCGTTGGTGACGGCGACGACCCCTTCGCAGCGCGGGTTGCCGAGTCCGGCGGCGGTGAGCAGCTCGGGGTCGTCGGCAGCACCGGCGTGGGCGGGGACGTCGGCGCGGTAGCCGTCCTGCTCGACGTCGTCCACCCGCTGCCGGGAGGAGTCGAGGACGACGAACCGCCGGCCGCGTTCGTCGAGCGCGCGAGCCAGAAGCGACCCGGTCTGCCCGTATCCGACGACGAGGAGGAACGGTTCGCGCAGGTGCTGGACCTTGCTGATGAAGCGTCGGGTCTCCAGCGCGTCGCGGAACGAGCGGTCTTGGATGAGTGCGAGAAGGGAGCCGATGGCGTACGCCCAGCCGATGACGGTGAGGTAGATGCTGAAGGTCAACCACATCCGCTGCTCGGTGGAGTACTCGTACGGGATCTCGCCGAAGCCGATCGTCGTGGCCGTGTAGCTCATGACGTAGAAGGCGTTGAAGAACCCGAGCGTGTGCCATTCGCCGGCGTCGTCGACGCCGGGGACGAGGCTGAGCCCGAGGACGCTGACCGCGAAGATGACGATGAGGACGATCAGCGGCGCCCGCATCCGCCGCAGGACCAGGAAGATCGTCTCGGTGGACTGGGTGGTGCGGACGCGCGGGAGCCGCGGGAGCGGACGCTGCTCCTCGTCGTCCTCAGGGCTCTCGACGAGCAGGTGCCAAAAGGCCAGCAGCGGGTTGCTCACGCCGGCCGCCGCTCACCGGCGCCGAAACTCGACGGTTTCAACCACCAGCAGGACGACCGAGACGACGTTCGCGAACAGCGCCCCACCAGACAGCGACACCACGCTCGCCGTCTGCGACGCCGTCAGCTCCCCCGCGCCCGCCGACGCGTACGCGAAGACCACCGCGGCCGCGATGAGCTGCAGGCTCGCGACCAGGCTCGTCGCCAGGTGGACGGCGCCGATCTGCGTGCGGTCCCCGAACTTCAGGACCGTCGCGATGAGGTTCACCACCACCGCCGCGAACAGCTCGTACTCGTTGTGGAGCGTCGGGTCGGAGATGTCGCCGATGAAGAACCCGAAGTTGAGGGTGGCCGCGAGCAGCACGAAGAAGCCGAAGATCACCTTCTCGAGGTTCATGCGGCCTCCTCCCAGTGCTCACCGTAACGGCGAGCATGGCTGGCGGTCAGCATTCGAGTGATGCGTGGGAGAGCGCTGTCCTCGTCCGGGTCAGGCTCCGGCGGCTCCATTCTCGACGGGGTTAGTGTCCTGCATGGGGGTCGGGCGCTGCAGAGCCCGGATCGAGAGTTGCACTGAACTCGGCCGGGCGTCCTACGCCAATCAGGTGACCGCATCGTGGGTCCTGTACCCACGCCGTCGGATCGGCAAGGGTAGAGCAGCGGGTTGACGGCAGGCAGGGTTGTGCGGAGGGGGCAGAGTGATCACAACACTCGTCACCGAGTACGGGCGCCCTGCGCTTAATGCCCTGGCCACCGCCGTGGGGAGCGTCAAGGCCGGTGACCCGATGGCGCCCGTGACGATCGTGGCGCCGACCCAGGTCGCCGCGACGGTCGCGCGACGTCACCTGGCCCGCCACGGCGCCGCCCACCGGCCAGGCCCGGGGATCGCAGGCATCGAGGTGACCACGATCGCGCGCCTTGCCGAGCGGATCGCAGCCGCCGCTCTGGCGCCCCGCCGCCCCCTCACCGGCCCGATTCTCACCGCGGCGTGGCGCAACATCCTGCGAGCGGACCCTAGTGTCTTCGCCGAGGTCGCCGAGCATCCAGCAACCATCCGTGCACTAGCAACGGCGCATCGGGAACTGCGCACGCTCGACGACGGCGCCCTGGACGCGATCGCCCAGGGCTCGACAGTGGCCCATGACACCGTGCGCCTACACCGAGCCGTGCAACAGCAGCTGGCCGCCCGCTGGTACGACCCCCGGGACCTGCTGGACACCGCACACGCCCACCTCGAGGGCATGGACCTGGCACAGCCGGTGATCATCTTCCTGCCGCAAGACCTCACCGCTCCCGAACAGCGCTTCGTCACCGCCCTGGCGGACAGCGTGCCCCTGACGGTCTTGGACGCAAGGACGGGAGTGGTCCGCACGGACGAACGCCGGCACCCGGTATCGACCGACCTAGAGGAGAGCGCGTCGGCGGTAAGCGTGCCGACGGCGACGGTGCTGCTGAACGCCTCCGACAGCGATGACGAGGTCCGCTGCGTCGTGCGCGACGTCGTCGACGCCCTCAAGACCACCCCCGCGGATCGCGTCGCGGTGCTCTACGGCGCACGGGAACCATACGGGCGGCTCCTGCACGAGCACCTCTCCGCAGCGGGCGTCCGGGTCAACGGCCCCGGACCGCGCCCGGTGGTGGAGCGCGCCGTCTCGCGGGCGGTGCTCGGGTTGCTGGCCCTGGCGGACGACGAGATGCCGCGTGGGCCGCTGTTCCGCGCCCTCGCGGACGCCCCAGTCCTGGACCTGAGGGGGGCGCGGGTAGCGGTCTCCCGATGGGAGCGCGTCTCCCGTGAAGCCGGTGTGGTGCGCGGTGAGGACTGGGAGCGGCGCCTTCGACGGTTCGCGATGACGGAGCAGGCGCGAGCGGCTGCAGCGCTGACCGGCGACCGGCCCGGCGTTCAGGAAGCAGCGCTTCGTCGCGCCGAGACCGCGACACAGTTGCGTGAGTTCGTCGCCCGGCTTCGCGGTGAGCTCGACGCGGCGGGCGCCATGGCGTCGTGGCCGGACCTGTCCCAGTGGGCCTCGGGGTTCGTCGAGCGGCTGTTGGGAGACCTGACACGGCTTCCCCCGGAGGAGCAGTACGCGGCCAGGGCGCTCCTGTCGGTTCTGCGCGACCTGGATGTCCTGGAGGATCTCGACGGTCCCGCGTCGCTATCCGGCCTACGGCAGATATTGGAGAGTGAGCTCGCGGAGTCCCTTCCCCGGGTCGGCCGATTCGGCGACGGCGTGTTCGTCGCACCGGTGGCACAGGCCGTCGGGCTGGACCTGGACGTGATCCACGTGGTCGGCCTGAGCGAGGACCTCTACCCCGGCCGGCCCCGCGCCGACGCCCTCCTGCCAGACCGCATTCGGGCCGTCGCCGCACTGCCGACTGCCCGGGACCGCCTGAACCGCCAGTACCGGCACTTGCTCGCTGCGTTCAGCGCCGCCCCCGTCTCGATTGCGTCGTTCCCGCGTGGGGACCTGCGCCGGTCCAGTCATCGCCTGCCCAGCAGGTGGTTGCTGGGCACGCTGCGGGAACTGAGCGGGGACAAGCGCCTGGCAGCCACCCAGTGGAACGAGGTGGGGGATCTGGCTGGTGCGCTGCGCGCCTCGGGCTCGTTCGCCGGTGAGCTCCTGCGCACGGCTGACCTCGCGACCGAACAGGAGTGGCGCACCCGCGCGGCCCTGGCCGGCGTCCTCACCGATCCTGCGGTGAACCTGGCCCGGGACATGGTCCGCGCACGGGCAGGGGAGTCCTTCACGCGCTTCGACGGTGACCTGAGCGGTGCGGATGGCCTGCCCGACTACCGGGTCGGGGACCGCCTCATCTCGCCCACAGCCTTGGAGGGGTACGCCGCCTGCCCGCACACCTTCTTCGTGAGCCGGCTCCTGGGGGTGACGCCGGTGGAGCAGCCCGAGGACCTGGTCACGATCTCTCCGGCGGACCTGGGCACCCTGGTCCACCGCTGCCTGGACGAGCTAGTCCAGTCCTACGCCGGGAACCTGCCCGGCCCTGGTGAACCGTGGCCGCAGGAGGCCAGGGCGCGCCTGACGGAGATCCTCGACCGCGTGGCCGACGAGGCTGAGGCCGACGGGCTCACCGGTCATCCGCGGCTGTGGCGCCGCGAGCGGGACCGGCTGGAGGCGGACCTGCTGGGCATGCTGGACGCGGACGACCAGTGGCGGGCAGAGACCCACTCCCGGGTCGCCGCCAGCGAGATGCCCTTCGGCGTCGGCGAGCACCCTGCGGTAGAGATCCCGGTCACCGGTGGGACCGTTCGGTTGCGGGGCAGCGCAGACAAGGTCGACATCGCAGCCGACGGCACCATCTACGTCACGGACGTCAAGACCGGGAGTCGCCGGGCGTTCGAGGGCATCAAGCAGGAGGACCCGCTGGCCGGGGCCAGCAAGTTCCAGCTGCCCGTCTATGGCGCCGCCGCACGGGAACGCTTCGGCGAGCCCGACACCCCCGTCCGCGCCGGGTACTGGTTCGTCCGCAAGGACCCCGGCAGGCTCGACCTCCAGATCACCGGCGAGGTCCACGACGAGCTCACCCGCACGATCGACGTGCTCGCCCGATCCATCGCCAACGGGTTGTTCCCGCCACGGCCACCGAAGGACGCCGACTTCGCCTACGTCCAGTGCCCGTACTGCAACCCCGACGGTATCGGGCACAGCACTGGCCGCGAACGGTGGGAACGGCAACGCCACGACCCCGCGCTGCGCGAGCTCGTCGGCCTGATCGAGCCGGGCGCCCTCGCCACGACGCAGGAGAACCAGTGACACCGGTCGACCAGTCCGCGCGAGACAGGATCGCCACGGACACCTCCTCCACGCTGTTCGTCAACGCCGGCGCCGGGTCCGGCAAGACCAGCGCCCTGGTGGACAGGATCGCCACTCTGGTCCTGACTGACGGGATCCGGCTGGCCCACGTGGCGGCCGTGACGTTCACCGAGAAGGCCGGCGCTGAGCTGCGCGACCGGCTCCGGGCACGGTTCGAGGAAGCCTGGCGCGGCGACGACCCAGCCCTCAGCCAGCGGGCCGGTGATGCGCTGGATGACCTGGACCGCGCTGCCGTCGGCACGCTGCACGCCTTCGCCCAGCGCATCCTCACCGAGCACGCCATCTCGGCCGGGCTGCCGCCCCTGCTGGAAGTCTTGGACGACGTCGGCTCCTCCGTCGCGTTCGAAGAGCGTTGGGCGGGGCTGCAGACCGCACTGCTGGACGACGACCAGATGGAGCGACCGCTCCTACTCGGCCTGGCCGCCGGCCTGAAGCTGGATCACGTTCGCGCCCTGGCCAGGGCGCTTGGCGCGGACTGGGACCTCATCACCGACCAGGTCCTCACCGGGCCGACCCCCAACGTGGCCGTCCCGGACCTGAGCCCACTGCTGCGGCAGGCCACGGAGCTGCTGGACCTAAGCGAGCACTGCACCGACCCGCAGGACCGGCTGCTGGCCAAGTTCGACCCGCTGCGCCAGGCCATCGCCGTGCTGGAGTCGGCCTCGGACGACGGCGCGCTCATCGGTGGACTTCAGGTACTGAAGGCCCTGAAGTTCTCGCAGGGTCGCATCGCCAACTGGACCTGCCCCATCGCTGAGGTCCGCGAGGCCGGCGCGGCCCTCGCCCAGGAAGCCGACCGCATCCTTGGCGACTTCCTCGACGCCTGCCTTCGATCCCTGACCTGCTGGACAGCGACGCGGGTCCTGGACGCGGCACACGACCGCAAGCGCAGCGGACGCCTGGAGTTCCACGACCTGCTCGTGCTGACCCGGGACCTTCTGCGCCGGGACCCGGAGGTCCGCGAGACCCTGGCGAGCACCTATGAGCGGCTGCTGCTGGATGAGTTCCAGGACACCGACCCCATCCAGATCGAGCTGGCCGTCCGCATCGCCGGTGGCGCCGCCGCCGACCAGGACCGATGGCAGGACGTCCAGGTCCCGGACGGCAAGCTGTTCTTCGTCGGGGACGCAAAGCAGTCGATCTACAAGTTCCGCCGCGCCAGCATCGCGTCCTACCTGCAGGCCGAGGACCACCTCGGCGAGCAGGTCCGCCTGACCACCAACTTCCGCACCGTCGAACCGGTCCTAGAGTGGGTCAACCACGTCTTCGGCACAGTCATCACGGCCACACCCGGCGCCCAACCTCAGTACGAGCCGTTGCACCCGCACCGCAGCGACACCGGCCACGGGCCCGGGGTCACCGTGCTGGGCGCCCACGCCCACGCAGATCTCCCCAGGGCGGCGGCCGACATCCTCCGTCAACGAGAAGCCGCGGACGTTGCCGCCGTCATCCACCAGATGCTCACCGCGCAGTGGCAGGTCTTCGACCAGCAGGCCAAGGCGTGGCGGGCCGTCCGGCACAGCGACATCGCCGTTCTGGTCCCGGCCCGCACCTCCCTGCCCCACCTGGAGGACGCCCTGGACACCGCCGGGATCCAGTACCGCGCCGAAGCCAGCTCCCTGGTCTACGAAGCCGCCGAGGTGCGCGACCTGCTCGCCTGCGCGCGTGCGATCGCCGACCCCACCGACGAGCTGTCCCTGGTCACCGCCCTGCGCTCACCCCTATTCGGCTGCGGCGACGACGACCTGTGGAACTGGAAGCACACCGGCGGCCGCTTCAACCTCTGGGCGCCCCACCCCACAGTCGACGAGAACGTCGCCGGACCCGGCGCCGTCGGCACCGCCGTCACCGCGATCCGCGCCCTCGCCCGACGCACCCGCTGGGCGAGCCCCAGCGAACTGCTGTCGGCCATCATCGAGGACCGCCGCATGCTCGAAGTCGCCGCGCACAGCCCACGGCGGCGTGACGCCTGGCGGCGCCTGCGGTTCGTCGTCGATCAAGCCCGCGCCTGGTCCGAGACCTCCCACGGCGGGCTGCGCGCCTACCTGGCCTGGGCGGCACATCAAGGCCAAGAAACGTCTCGGGTGGCCGAGTCCGTCCTGCCCGAGACCGACGCCGACGCGGTCCACATCACCACCATCCACGCCGCCAAGGGCCTGGAGTACCCCGTCGTCATCATGTCCGGGATGACCGCCCAACCCCGCCGCCCCAACGGGCTACGCCTGATCTGGCCCACTGACGGCGGGTACGAGGTCAAGGTCGGTGCCGGCATCCAGACCGGCGACTTCGACGCCACGGCCCCGGTCGACGAGCAGATGGACGACCTCGAACGGCTCCGCCTCCTCTACGTCGCCGCGACCAGGGCCCGGGACCACCTGGTGGTCTCCCTCCACCGCTCCGCAGCCTCCAGCGCCAACACCGCCGCGCAGGTTCTCGCCGGCGCGGGCGGTGTCACTGACACGGTCCTTACCTTCTCCGCCGGCGAGCTGACGCCAGGGTTGGCCCCGCCAGCCGAGACGGCCGTGACCGTGCCCGACCATGAGGACTGGGCAGCGCAGGTCTCAAGCGCCCGGGCCCGTGCACAGCTGGACGGAGCCATCGTCGCCTCGGGCCTCGAGGGCACCGAGCCCGAGGTCGTGCTGCAACCTGCCGGACCCCAGGACGACGGACTTCACAAGGGACCACGCGACCTCGCCCTGCCGCCCTGGTCCAAAGGCAGGTACGGGTCGGCGGTCGGCCGCGCGGTTCACGCGGTCCTACAGAGCGTCGACCTGGCTGACGGTGACGGCCTGGACGAGGCGGTGCAAGCACAAGCCCTCGCTGAAGGGGTCACCGGGCACGAGGACCTCATCCGCAGGCTCGTGCAGGCCGCCCTGGACAGCGACCTCGTCCGGCGCGCCGCGACGCGTGAGCACTGGCGGGAGACCTACGTTGGTACCGTCCGCCCAGACTGCACGATCCTCGAGGGCTACATCGACCTCATCTACCGTGACGACAACGGCGCGCTCGTCATCGTCGACTACAAGACGGACGCCGTCCCGGCTGAAGGATTCGCTTCCCGCGTCGCCTACTACACCCCGCAGATCGCGGCGTACGTCGAGTGCCTACGGGCCGCCACCGGGCAGGACCCACGCGCCGCGCTGCTGTTCCTGCACCCCCAAGGCAGCGTCGAGCGCGAGGTCTCAGTGCAAGGTCCCTGACGGAGACGAAACCGGCCGGGGTCCGCGCGGCAGGCTCCGGGGACGTCAGCTGCGGTGCGAGGCCGTCATCCCCGCGTAGCTGACCAACGCCCTGATCGACGTCCACAGCAACGACCCGGAGTTCGGGTACCGGTTCCTGTCCGACGAGCTGCAGTGCGACGGCCACGTCGTCGGCGAACGGGATTGCGGCAGGTTCGGTTGACACCGGGTGAGTGGTGATCATGCCGCTACGACGGCTTGGGTGGTGAAGGCTAGTTCGTACTCGACCGGGGTGAGCTTGCCGAGGGCGCGTTGTCGTCGGCGGCGGTTGTAGGTGCGTTCGATCCAGAGCACGATCGCGTCGTGCGGCTCGGCGCGGGTGGCCCACCGGCGGCGGGTGGCCCACCGGCGGCGGGCCGGGACGCTCTTCTGCAGCAGCGCGTGCCAGGACTCCCTCGCGGCGTTGTCGCCGGCGGACGCGACGCGGCCTATCGACCCCTGTAGGCCGGCGGCGGTCAGCACCGCACGGACTGAACTTGCTCGGAACTGGGAACCTCGGTCGCTTGTCGACCAGTACGACGCCGGTCGGCTGGCGGCGCGCCACAGCCGTGCGCAGGGCTGTGATGGCCAACTGCACGGTCATCCGCTCGTCGATCGCGTAACCGACGATTCGTTGCTGACCAGGTCACTGATCGCGCAGCAGTACAGCTTGCCTTCGCCGGTGGGATGCTCGGCTTGGGAGGAGCGCAGCGATGGAGTCGGTGACCCCCGGTCCGGTGCGGACGGGGTGAAGCCCCGCTGGTCGTGGTCGTCGTGCGCCGCTGGGCCAGCGACCTTGCCGGCACCGCGCATGCCTATGCGCACGGTCGCTGACCACAGTTTCTGCTCCGAGCACAGCCGCCAGACCCGCCGCTCACCCACGGCGTGGCCAGCGAACTCGAGCTCGTGGACCCAGCAACCCATAGCCGCACTCGGGGTCGTCGTGGTGGGCGTCGATCAGCGCGTTGGTCAGGTAGAGGCCTCGAGGTGGCGCCGACTGACCGGGTTGGCCAGCCAGGATTAGTAGGCCTGGGTGGAGTGGCCGAGCACCCCGCGGTCAGCCGCACCGGGATGCCGTCGGCGGCCAGGTCACAGACGAGAGGGTAGTTCACTTTGGGAGCGAGCCGGCGGCGAAGTAGGTCGCCGCGCGGCGCAGGACCTCGTTTTCCATCTGCAGCCGTCGCTTGTCGCGGGCAACTGCACCAGCTCGGACTGCTCGGTGCTTGTCTGACCGTCGATGACGCCGTCGTCGATGTCGGCTTGGCGGCACCAGCGGCGCACCAACACGGTCGAGATTCCCAAGTCGGCAGCGACCTCGCCCTGGCCCAGGTCGCCGCGACGGGCGACCCAAACCACGTCACGCTCGAGCTCCGGCGGCAACGTCGAGCCGCAAAGCTCGCAGCGTTCAGACCGCCGCAGCCGTGGTCACCTGACCCGCCGCGAGAGCTTGCGCTACACGGCCCGCTAGCGGTCTGGCCGAACTGTTGCCCGACAGACGGCCGACTCGGGGCTGCACGTGCAAGACGGCGAACGTTCCCCCGCCGGCCCAACCCGCCTGACTCGTGATGCCTCCGTGGTCTGTGCCGCGCACCACGCTGAGCAGTCGCGGCAGCGTGTAGTCGAGGACAGTGCTAGCGCTGCGCTCCACAGCTACCCATCGCCTGCCGAGTTTGTGAGCAGTGGTAGCGGTCGTGCCTGACCCCGCGAACAGGTCAACCACGAGCTCTCCAGGGTTCGAACCGACGTGAATGATACGTTCAAGCAACTCTTCAGGCTTCGGCGTATCGAAGAGCGCCGACTCAGGGAAGAGCTGCTGCAGATGCCGCTTGGCGTCATCATTTGTACCCACATCCTCTGAGCCCCAGACAGTGAATGGCACAAGTCCGCGAAGCTGGTGGGCGAACAGTTTCAGCCGAGGAGAACCCTTGCCGCCCTTAGGGAACCAAATGCGATCGTCTGCCAAGAGATTCAGATAGGTCTTCTCTGTCGCGTACCATGAACGCCCGCGGGGCGGATACAGGACTTCACCAGACGGCGTAGTGATCGCGTACTGCTGAGCCTTGCGGAAGCCCGGCGCGGTGAAGGGGGCATCTGCCCACGGCCCTCGCGGGTCGTCGTCACGGTTGCGGAGAAGCGCCTCGTCCTTGACGAGCAAGTTTCTCGACGCCTTCCAGGCTCTCGGGCCACTCGGCGCGTAAACGAGGATAGTGTCATGGTTGGAACTGAACGCCGAGCGGGACTCTCTAGTCGTGCGCTTCTGCCAGATGATCGAGGCAACGAAGGCGGCGTCACCAAAGACCTCGTCCAGAACGCAACGGGCGCGGTGAACCTCACTGTCGTCGAGATGGACCCAGACCGAAGCGTCGCGCCGAAGGTGCGGCTTGAGAGCGGCGATACGGTCCTTCAGCATCGAGAGCCACATGGGGGTAGCGAGGCTGTCACCGTACTGGTTGAATGTTTTCCGTGTGTTGAATGGCGGGTCGATGTAGACGAGCCGGATCCCGTCAGATCCCATGGCCTCCGTTGCTGCGAGCGCTTCAATGGCATCCAGGCCATCGCCGACTACCAACACGTTGCTGTTGCCGTCCACACGTACGTCGGCCCGAAGCGACGAGTACGCAGCCGGCATGGAGAGCCGGGGGTCGGTGACGTCGAGCCACTCGTAGGCGGTGACCCCCGCCGCGACGAGTACCTGCCGCTTGTTCGGCCATACCAACTCGACCTCGCTGCTCATCCGTCCCCTCAATCTGCTGGCGCGGCGCGGCTCCTCTGTCGGTGGACCGCACACACTAGGATCGCATCATCCACCGACAACCACGGTCGGGCATCCACAGACCGCAGACACGGAGGCTCCATCCTCGACATGTCTACATCGCTGCGCCGCCCAACTGAGCACCCCCACCCGAGGGCGAGCAAGCCCTTCATTCGCTGGGCGGGCGGGAAGACCCGGCTCCTTCCCAAATTGATGCCATACGTGCCGGAGCGCATCCAGAACTACCACGAGCCGTTTCTAGGCGGTGGGGCAATGTTCTTCGCCCTTCAGGGACGCATAGACGGCACCGCTCATCTGGCCGACCTGAATGGTCACCTCGTGAACGCATGGACAGCAATGCGGGACGAGCAGGAAAAACTCGCTGAACTACTCGACTGGTACAAAGGTCGCGACTCAAAGGACTTCTATTACGAAGTGCGCGCTTCGCAACCGGCGGGAGCGCTCGAGCAGGCTGCACGGTTTCTCTACCTGAACGGGACGTCATGGAATCACTTGTGGCGCGAGAATAGTAAGACCGGTGCAATGAACGTGCCGTGGGGCGACCGAAAGTTCAAAGGGTTCGACAGCGAGACGCTACACGGACTCCGGGCGACACTTGATGGCGTCGAATTGCGACATGAGGATTTTCGCACCGCGCTTTCTCGGACGAGCAGCGGAGACTTCGTCTACTTGGACCCGCCATACCTTCCGGTCTTCACCAACCCGCATGAGAAGGAGCCAACGAGTAAGTTCAACAAGTACACGGCGCGCGTCTTTGGGATTTCGGATTTGGAGGAGCTCGCGGACCTTTGCGCGCAAATGTCAAAGCGGGGCGTGAAGTGGATCATGTCCAATCGTGACACCGACGGCGTCAGGGCACTGTTTCCCGGGTTCGAAGTCGTGAGATTCACGGCGCAACGTTCGCTAGCCGCGCAGAGCAAGCGTGAAGTGGAGGCCCGCCGCTCTCCCGAGGCAATCATCATCGGTTTCTAGTTAGGACGAGAGCAGAGAAGGGCACGTCATGGTCGCTCACCAGGTAGATGCCGTTTGGACGTGGAGGTACACCCTTTCCAACCAGAAGGCCGTGTATGGTCGCTTCTCATCGGACACAACGTTCACCAAGGACTACCTTCAGCTACCCAAGGAGTCTGGACGTCTCTTCGTCTCGAAATTCCCAAGGCTGTCACCCAGCGCGCCCCTTCACCTGACATACGAATGGCAGCCGAGTGGTTCAATGTCAGGGTTCATCAATTTCTCCAGCGACCGATATCACTTGGCCTGGCCGACGGGAGCCGACGCCCCCTCTCCCTGGCGCCTTAGCGCGAGGCCGACCGCCACCGGACCTGAGACTTTCCCGGGCAATCCGTCCGCCACCACGGCGACGTCTGCCAACGCGGCCCTCTCGCAATTCGCTGCTTCGGGGATAGACGGTGTCTTGCTCGCAATAAAACTTGTGGGCCAGAGCGATCGTCTGCACCTCCGCGCATACATTGTGGGGGCGCCCGCAAGTCTTCGATTTGCCGATACTTCGCATATTCCTCTCCCTGTTCGACGATTAACCGTCGGCTTTCGTTCAAATCTGGCAGGGAAGTCGGGAGACTTCACCGCACCAGGTTCCCCGGCGGTTTTTTTCGATCCCGGCCTGAACCATAATGGCTGGTCGCTGACGGCACCGTTTGCCGGCGGCCGACCTTCGGCCGCACCTGGGCCTACGGCACCTGTGGGCGCCTCTAGGACCGGCGTCGTCACGCCACCTACGTCTGCCATGCCGTCGACCGCCAGCACAAACTCTGTTAGCGAGGATGCCGTGGCGGAGTCAAGTGCGTTCGATCAATTAGAGGTCGTGGCGCTCGACCAAAGGATTGCAGATGCCGACTATGCTGTGCAGGACGCCACGACAACTGCCAAGACCCGGGGCAGTGCTCAGCGTGCGTTCGCCAAGGCAGTCAAGACCAACTACAACTTCAGGTGCGCAGTCACCGGCATCACCACGAGAGAGTTCCTGATCGCTTCACACATCGTTCCTTGGGCCGACGATGAGTCGATTCGGCTGGACCCACAAAATGGCATCTGCCTGTCTACTTTGGTGGATCGCGCATTCGACTCAGGATACTTGACCATCGATGACGCCTTCACAATCCGAATCGATTTGGCGAGGATCGCAGGTGACAGCAGCTTGGCGGCAGTTCTCGCACCGCACCATGGCAAGAAGCTCTCCATCCCAAGGCATGGGGGACCAAGCCCCGAATTCCTGCGCCGGCGCTTAGCGGCCAGCTGCGACATGAACCAAACCTAATGTCATTGTGAGCTCTCGACTGTAGTTGTTGCGCCCCTATTGATCGGCTTGTTCCGGTTAGGAGAGGCGTCTCGCCTTGTCCCCGCTCTTGAGGCATAGCGGCTCTTCGGATCTATGCGTGGGTGGCCGCTCGTCGGTAGCAGCGTTGACCTGAGGCTGCGAGTAGGATCCTGAGCCTGTAGTGGTCGAAGGTGCGGAAGCCGCGGGCGAGGCGGCGGGCTTCTCGATGATGAGGCCCGGTCCCCGAGGTCGCCCGCCTCGGCCAGGCCGGGAACGTGGTGATGACGTGCTCGGCCAGTCGTCGGCCCTCCCCTGGTGTGGCGGCCTGGTAGATCGAGCGCAGCTGCTGGTAGGCGTGCCAGGCCACGGTCACCTCGAAAGTCGGGTCACCGGCGGTCAGGTGCCGGTTGAGCCGGTCGATCTGCTGGGCGGACAGGTGCTCTGGCCCGCGTCGGAGCAGCCCGCGGATCCGGTACAGCGGGTCGTGCTTGTGCCCGCGCCGGCCCGGGGTGTCCTGCTGGACCCGGCGGCGGAGCTCATCTACCGCCTGGGTGCCGAGCTTGAGGACGTGGAAGGCGTCCAGGACCGCGACGGCGTCGGGCAGTTCGTCGCGGATCGCGCTGGCGTAGCCGCGGACCGGGTCCAGCGCCGCGTGCTCGACCGCGCCGGTGAACGCGACCGGTTGGGCCCTGAGCCACCCGGCGTAGGCCGTGCCGGACCGGCCCGGGACCACGTCCAGCAACCGGGCGTGCACCTGCCCGTGCTCGTCGCGGGTCAGGTCGACCATCGAGGTGACCGCCCGGTCCCTGGCACCGACCCGTGACGGGCGCCAGACGTGCTCGTCGACCCCGAGCGTGGCCGGCCCCTCCAGCCGGGTCGGGTCGGCCAGCCGGCGCCTGGCCTCGGCCTCGACGGCGTCCCACAGCGTGTGCCAGTCCACGCCCAGTTGCCGCGCCAACGCCGACACTGTGGTGTCGTCATGCTCCAGGGCGTCGGTCGCTCGGGTGATCGCCCGGCTGGTCACCTTCGCCCGCGGTGCGATCAGCGCATGCGGCTCGCTGAACGTGCCGACCGAGCACCGCGGCTCGGCGCACCGCCAGATCCGCTTGCGCCACCGCACCCGTGTCGGCAGCCCGAAGCACGGCGCGTCCGCGGCCTCGTGCACGCGCGGACCGTGTCCTATGGCCAGCACGCCGCACTGCGGGCTGCCATCGACGTCGGCGGAGGTCTCCACCGTCACCACGAGCCGGCCCTGGTCATGCTCGGCCCCAGCACGTGCATCCCAGGCACGTTGAAGATCGCGTCCGCGCGTGTGCACGCCCAGACCACACCTACAGTGATCCATGTCGGGGTCTTCATCTCGATCAGGTTCTTGATCGTTCCTGATCTTGAAGCCCCCGACACCCGTCTTACCGCCACGCCACGCCACCCGTCACCGGAACGTCAACCACGCTCAGATCCGAAAAGCCGGCATAGCATCGCCGGCGACTGGCCTCAGCGTCCGGTGACGGTGATGCGCACCACTTCAGTGAATGTGGCTTGACGAAGACCGGCTGGTCCAGAGAACACCTCTGGCTCAGGCCTGGTAGAGGCCATGCAGTGGCCCGGCCGGGGTACTCGGATGTCGGAACGTTCGATGGCCTCAGTCACAGAGCGCTTCGGCGTCGATTCAGCGTTTGCGAGGGCGACTGGGCCGGGCTGCAGACCGGCTGCAGCCCGGCTCCCAGAGTTATGCAAGTGCAGCGTCAATCCGAGTGCTGAACTCGCCTTGCTCGACCTGTCAGCTGCAGCCGCTGGTGCTCCCACACCCCTCGCACACGTAGCAGCTGCCTGCGGGGCGCATCTTCGTGCCGCACGTGAAGCACATGGGCGCGTCGGACGCCTTGCCCTGGAACTTCTCCATGAGCTCAGCGGACGAGTGGACCTCGACCGGGGCGGCCTTGGCGGAGGCTGCGCCGGCGCCGGAGTCCTTGACCTCGGCGGCGGGCTTGCGCTTCTCGACGGGCGCGGACTGGGACAGGGACTCGAGGTCCTCGTCGTCACCGCTGTTCACCGGCTCGTACACGCCGGTCTCGAGCTGGCGGGCCCGCTCCTCGGCAGTGTGGATGCCCATGTACGAGCGGGTCTCGAACGGCAGGTAGTCCAAGGCCAGGCGGCGGAAGATGTAGTCCATCATCGACTGCGCCATCCGCACGTCCGGGTCGTCGGTCAGACCGGCCGGCTCGAACCGAAGGTTGGTGAACTTCTCGACGTACGTCTCCAGCGGGACCCCGTACTGCAGGCCGATGGACACGGCGATGGAGAAGGCGTCCATCACGCCGGCGAGCGTGGAGCCCTGCTTGCCGAGCTTGAGGAAGACCTCGCCGAGACCGTCGTCCGGGTAGGAGCCGGCGGTCATGTAACCCTCGGCGCCACCGACGGTGAACGACGTGGTGATCGACGGCCGCGACTTCGGCAGCCGCTTGCGGGTCGGCCGGTACTCGACGACCTTCTCGACGACCGTCTCCTTGTCGCCCTTCTTCGCCTTCTCGTCGCTGAGGGGCTGACCGACCTTGGAGTTGTCGCGGTAGATCGCCAGCGCCTTCAGGCCGAGCTTCCAGCCCTGGGCGTAGACGTCGGCGACGTCCTCCACCGTGGCCTCGGACGGCATGTTGATGGTCTTGGAGATCGCACCGGACAGGAACGGCTGGGTGGCCGCCATCATCCGCACGTGGCCCATCGGCTTGATGGCCCGCTCCCCCACCGCGCAGTCGAACACCTCGTAGTGCTCGGGCTTCAGGCCGGGGGCGTCGATGACGTGGCCGTGCTCGGCGATGTACTCCACGATCGCCTCGACGGTCTCCTCGGCGTAGCCGAACATCCGCAGCGCCCGCGGGATCGTCTGGTTGACGATCTGCATGGACCCGCCGCCGACGAGCTTCTTGAACTTCACCAGGGAGAAGTCCGGCTCGATGCCGGTGGTGTCGCAGTCCATCATGAAGCCGATGGTCCCGGTGGGGGCGAGCACCGACGCCTGGGCGTTGCGCCAGCCGTTCTTCGCGCCGATCTGCAGGACCTGCTCCCAAGCCTTCGTCGCGGCCTTCTGCACGTCCTTGTCGATGGTGTGCATCGTGCGGATCGCGTCGTTCGCCGCGGCGTGCTTGCGCATCACCCGGGTGTGCGCGGACTCGTTCTGGGCGTAGCCCTCGTACGGGCCGACGACGCCGGCCAGCTCAGCGGAGCGCTTGTACGACGTCCCGGTCATCAGCGAGGTGATGGACGCGGCCAGCGCGCGGCCGCCGTCCGAGTCGTACGCCTTGCCGGTCGCCATGAGCAGCGCGCCGAGGTTGGCGTAGCCGATGCCGAGCTGGCGGAACTTGCGGGTGGTGTCGCCGATCGCCTCGGTCGGGAAGTCCGCGAAGCAGATGGAGATGTCCATCGCCGTGATGATGACCTCGACGGACTTCGCGAACTTCTCCGCGTCGAACATGTTGTCGTCCGTGAGGAACTTCAGCAGGTTCAGGGACGCGAGGTTGCAGGACGAGTTGTCCAGGTGCATGTACTCCGAGCACGGGTTGGACGCGGTGATGCGGCCCGACTCCGGCGTGGTGTGCCAGTCGTTGATCGTGTCGTCGTACTGGATGCCCGGGTCGGCGCACTCCCAGGCCGCCTTGGCGATCTTGTCGAACAGCTCCTTCGCGCGGATGGTCTCGATGACCGAGCCGTCGAGGCGGGCCTTGAGGCCGAACTCGCCGTCCTCCTCGACCGCGCGCATGAACTCGTCGCTGACGCGGACCGAGTTGTTGGCGTTCTGGTACTGGACGGAGGTGATGTCCTTGCCGCCGAGGTCCATGTCGAAGCCGGCGTCGCGCAGGACGCGGATCTTGTCCTCCTCGCGCGCCTTGGTCTCGACGAACTCCTCGATGTCGGGGTGGTCGACGTCCAGGACGACCATCTTCGCCGCGCGGCGGGTGGCGCCACCGGACTTGATCGTCCCCGCGGACGCGTCGGCGCCACGCATGAAGGACACCGGGCCGGACGCCGTCCCGCCGGAGGAGCGCAGCAGCTCCTTGGACGAGCGGATGCGGGAGAGGTTCAGACCGGCACCGGAGCCGCCCTTGAAGATCAGGCCCTCCTCGCGGTACCAGTTCAGGATCGAGTCCATCGAGTCGTCGACCGCGAGGATGAAGCAGGCGGACACCTGCTGCGGGGACGACGTCCCGACGTTGAACCACACGGGGCTGTTGAAGGAGAACACCTGGTGCAGCAGCATCCAGGTCAGCTCGTGCTCGAAGACCTCGGCGTCGGCGTCGGACGCGAAGTAGCCGTGGTCCTTGCCTGCCTTGACGTAGGTGAGGACGACCCGGTCGATGAGCTGCTTGAGCGACTGCTCACGCTCGGGGGTGCCGACCGCACCGCGGAAGTACTTCGTGGTGACGATCGTGGACGCGTTGACGCTCCAGAAGTCGGGGTACTCGACGCCCCGCTGCTCGAAGATCGTCTCCTGCGTCTTCCAGTTCGTCTGGACGACGTCGCGGCGCTCCCACGTCACCTCGTCGTACGGGTGCGTGCCCGGCGTGGTCCACACCCGCTCGATGGTCAGGCCCTTGGCCTTGCCGCCCCTGCGTGCGCGGGAACCGGACGTCGTCTCCGTCATGGTCGAACCCCTCCTGTGTCGTGGTGCTGCTGCGTCATGGGGCCAGCCCGCATCCACTGGAACCATCCAAGCGGTGGGGTCTGACTGTCGATCTTGTGGCTGGTGACCGCCGGCGGCGTCGGCTTCCCCTCCGTCGCCGCCGGCGGTGGTCTAGGTGGTCGCGCCCGGCGGCGACCCGGGGACGGCGGCCGGCTGCTCGTCGTCCTGCCCGTCGCTGGCGCCGGCGACGTCACGCTCGGCGCGCAGGAGCGAGATGGCCGCCTCAAAGTCCTCGAGCGACTCGAAGGACTGGTAGACGGACGCGAACCGCAGGTACGCGACCTCGTCGAGGTCGCGCAGCGGCCCGAGGACGGCGACACCGACGTCGTGCGCGTCGATCTCCGCCGCACCGGCGCACCGGAGGTTCTCCTCGACCCGCTGGGCGAGGAGGGCGAGCTGGTCACTGGTGACCGGACGACCTTGGCAAGCCTTCCGGACGCCGGCCACGACCTTGTCGCGACTGAACGGCTCGGTGACGCCCGACCGCTTGACGACGGTCAGGCTGGTCGTCTCGAGGGTGGTGAAGCGTCGTCCGCACTCCGGGCACTGGCGGCGGCGACGGATCGCCGCGCCGTCCTCGGCGGTGCGGGAGTCCACGACCCGGGAGTCGCTGTGACGGCAGAACGGGCAGTGCATCCCCTCGTCACCCCTCCCCTGGTGTGGCACGGCCGGCCGGTTGGTTGTCCCCAGGTTGTGGATAGTTCTGTCGTGAACATCCACAACCTGTGGAGGAATCCCAGCCGTGTAACTACTAGATGTTGGGGTGAACGCTAGACCCACCACTAGGGCCTGTCCAGCCGTCTCCGGCGCGTCGCTCCGACTTCGTGGTCCCGAGGGGCGAAACCGCAGGTGACGGGCAGGAAGCGGGTCGTCACTCGGCGTGTCGTGTCACCCGGCCGGCGTAGCCGGGTGGCGGGGACGGCGGTGACGTGCTTCTCATCCACAGACGTCGTTTGAGTCGGTTTGAGCGCGTGTGGCTCGGCTAGGGTCGCCGCTCGTGTGGACGACGAGGCGGGGCGTGTGGGCGATGGCGCTGGCCGGTGGGCTGGTGCTCGCGGGGTGCGGGGACGAGGAGCCTGTCGACGACCCGACGTCGGCGCCGACCGCCTCGGAGACTGCCTCGGCCGAGCCGTCGGTCGCCCCACCGACTCTGCCATCGGAAGCCGCTACTGAATCGGACACTGGGGCTGGTGACTTCACCCGGCATTGGTTCGCCCTCCTCACTCACAGCTACGCGACGGGTGACACCGCGGCCTTACGCGAGGCGTCTCATCCCGACTGCGGCACGTGCTCGAACCTGATCGCTGAGATTCGCTCGACGGTTGATGCGGGCCAGCGATACCAAGGTGGAGCCGTCACAGTGGTCGACGCCCTGTCGCCGCCACTCGACGGGGTGTCACCGGTCGACGTCTCGACTCGAACGTCGCAGCAGGCACTCACGGTCGTGAACTCCGATGGGTCAGTCATCGAAACCGAACCCGCCGAGGAACTGCGTCTCATCGTGCGCCTCGAATGGACGGCTGACGGCTGGGTGGTTCGGGCTATCGCCGACGCGGACGCCTTGGAGGACCGATGAAGCGGATGAATACAGCGGCCGTACTAACCGTCGGGTTCATCCTGGCCGTAGCCACTCCTGCCTTCGCCGGCGGAACAATCGGAGGGCAGCTGTCGGGTTCAGACGCCGCACTGACCGGTCAGGACAGAAGTCCGGCTACGCCCGGTTCTGCGTCGGTTGCAGCGCCTGCCGGGGACGGTCCTGCTCTCACCTACGCTCGGGTCCCTGCGTGTCCAGGAAACTCACCGACTGCGATGTTGGATGGCGGCTGCCAAAGGGCCGTGGACGCATGTGTGACACCAGGACAGCCTGCAACCGGCGAGGTGGAGTACTGGCTGTACAGCGCACCCGCCGGAACGGCGTTCGGTGACGACGGCTGGACGCGGTACGCGACCCGCTGTTTGGCCCCCACCGACCCCACGGGCACGGACGCGGCACCGGTGATGACGCTCGAGGACTTCCAGCGCCTCCCGCTCCCAGCCGGTCAGCCGAACGTCCAGCCGCCCAACGGGTACACGCTCATCAACATCGAGACGAACGTGTACGCCCGCGCCGAGCCGACGACCCTGGACACCACCCTGCTGGGCATCCCCGTCCAGGTGCGCGCGACCCCGGTCGCGTTCCACTGGGACTTCGGCGACGGGCAGACGTTCGGCCCGCACGCCGACGCCGGCGACCCCTACCCCGCGCTGCGGATCACCAACACCTACGCCGAGCCCGGCACCTACGACATCACCCTGACCACCCACTACACCGGCGAGTACTCCGTCGCCGGCGGACCGTTCCTGCCCATCCCCGGCCAGGCGCAGGTCACCAGCGCCCCCGTCCAGGTCGAAGCCCTCGCCGGCCGCAACCAGCTCGTCGCCGACACCCTCCCCTGACCTGACCTCTGCAGGGTCCGGGACTCGTGATGCGCGGACTCCAAGAAACCGCTCCTGGAAGGGAAAGCGTGCTGCACTTTCGGAACGATCTGCACGATGCATCGCGGCACTACCCAAGCCATCGGCATCGCACGCTGACCGTCGCGTCGCTGCTCGCTGTCGCACTGGGAGTGTCAGGCTGCGGGAGCGAGCACAGCTCCTCTGAGCCGGGGCCGGGCAGCGTCGCCGAGGCGATCACTGGAGGTAGCAGTTGTGGCCTCAGCTCATCCGACGCAGCGCCCCCCGTGGAGACCCCACCCGAAACCGACTGGGAGCTTGTCGGAACGATCGCTGTGCCCACCGCCCCGGACGCTCATGGGCCGGGTCGGGTCGACGACGGTCTGCGATCGTGCTTCGCTCGTTCGCCCATGGGTGCGCTGTACGCGGCGGTCAACGTCCTCGCCGCGACGGCAGAGCCGGAGACGCGCACCCGGGCGGTTCAGGATCTGACGACCGGCCCAGGACGGGATCGCGCACTCGAGGAGCCCGAGGCAGAACCACCGGAGGACTCGTCACCGCCCGAGCTCACCGTCCAGGTGGCTGGCTTCGACTTCTTGACCTATGACGGCGAGGTTGCCGTCACGGACATGGCCCTCCGCGCCTCAAACGGTCGCTTCGTCCACCTCGTGCTGGTCCTGCGCTGGGAAGACGGCGATTGGCGGCTCTCCGTACCTCACGGTGGCAACGCGTACGACTCCATCCGCCCCCTGCGCGACCTCGAGGGTTTCGTGCCCTGGAGCGGCGCCTGAGGTTTGCGTCAAGGCATCCCACTGCGGGTGGCAACCTCACTGGTGTCCGAGGCGCCCCCGCGCCGCGTACAGATCACGCAGCAACGCGATCTCGGCGCCGTGGTGCAGCACCTCCTGGTTGACCCACCACACGATCTCCAGGAACGGCTGCTCGGCGTCGTCGCCGTCCGGGTACGTGCACCGCCCCACCTGGTCGAGCGCCGCGTCGTCCGCCGTCACCAACGCGCGCCGCCACGCGCCCACGGCGTCACGCAGCATCCCGACCGCGACAGTCGCGTCACCCGAGTAGACCAGGTCCGCCTCGCTGCCCGAGCGCGACCCGACCGTGTACTCGGCGCGGAAGTGCAGCATGTCCGTCAGGTGCGCCATCCGCCACGCGATCGTCGTCACCGGAGGCGGCCACGGGTGCGGGCGCCCGCCGTCCCGTCCCCACTCCCCCGCACCGACCAGCACCGTCGCGCCGACCCCCGGGCCGTCGGGCTTCCGCCGGACCGACCACGCGCCCGGCACCGGCTCCCACCGGTACTCCTCGTCCGACAACGGCAGCACCCGGACCCTCTCACCGTCACCGCTGTCCACGTCCGGGCCGGTCAACCGGGCGAGCAACCGCTCGGTCGACCAGTCGTACTGGGCCAGCAGCGGGGCGAGCCGAGGTGGCACGGCGACCATCCCGCGATGCTAGGCACGGTCCGGCCCTCGACGCGACGGCGTTTCCGACGGCCCGACGCGACACGCCGGTCACTGCTCGACGGCGAGCGCCCGCGCCAGCTCCTGCTCGATGTCCCTGGCCGTCAACGCGAGCGCGGACACCAGGGACGGCAGCCCGTCCTGGGAGAACCGTGCCGTCGGCAACGACACCGACACCGCGGCGTCGGCGTGCACGCCGTCCGCCCGGATCGCCCGCCCGACAGCGGTCACGCCCTTCTCCGTCCGGCCCGCGTTCACGGAGAACCCGCGCTCCCGCACCGACCGCAGCTCGCGCCGCAACGCCGGGACGTCGGGCAGCTGGTCCTCGCGGCCCTCCCACTTCTCCGGCGCGTACAGGGAGGCGATCTGCTCGTCGGACAGGTCGGCGAGCAGCAGCTTGCCGCCGGACGCCAGGTGCGCGGGGAAGACCATGCCCTCCCGGTTGCCGACCCGCAGTGGCTGGTCGCACTCCACCGACCCGACGAACCGGACGTGGTCCCCCGACAGCACGACGAGGTTCACCGTCTCCCGGACCCGGTCGACCAGCGCCTGCAGGTGCGGCATGGCCACCGCCCTCAGGAGCGCCGTCCGCGAGTGCGAGTGCGTCCCCAGCGACAGGACCGGGCCCGCGGCGTACCGGCGGTCCTCCGTCTGCACCGCAAAGTCCCGGTACACGAGCATCGCCAGCAGCCGGTGCGCGGTCGACCGGGCCACGCCCAGCCGCTCCGCCGCCTCCGACACGGTCATCGACCCCTCGACCTGCAGCGCGGCGGCCAGGAGGAGGGCGTGGTCGACGCTCTGGATCGCGTACGCCGGCTTCGCCTTCATTTGTTCTGTATAGCAGAACGTGCTGTTCCCCACAGCAGACTCACCCACACAGTCGAGTGCATGGCGACCACCACCCCTCCCGCAGCGGCACCCGGCGCCAGCCCGCGCACCGGCTCCCGCCCCGCATGGCTCGTGACCCTCCTCTGCTGGCTGATCGTGGTCTTCGACGGCTACGACCTCATCGTGTACGGCACGACCATCCCCGACCTGATGCGCGAGCCCGGGTGGGACCTGTCCGCCTCCGGCGCCGGCCTCATCGGCAGCCTCGCCTTCGCCGGGATGCTCGTCGGGGCCCTCGGCGCCGGGCAGCTCGCCGACCGGCTCGGCCGCCGCCGCACCATCCTGTGGTCGACCCTGTGGTTCTCCCTCTTCACCGCCCTGTGCTCGGTCGCCCCCGACCCGGAGACCTTCGGCCTCCTGCGCTTCCTCGCCGGCCTCGGCCTCGGCGGGCTCGTGCCCTCCGCGAACGCCCTCACCGCCGAGTTCGTCCGCATCCGCTCCCGCTCCACCGTCGCGACGATCATGATGTCCGGCGTCCCGATCGGCGGGACCGCCGCCGCGCTGATCGGCCTGTGGTTGCTGCCCGCCCAGGGCTGGCGCGCCATGTACGCCGTCGCGTTCCTCGCCGTCGTCGTCCTGCTCCCCCTGTGCGTGCGCTATCTGCCCGAGTCCCCGACGTGGCTGCGCTCCCACGGCCGCGACGCCGAGGCGACCGCCGTCGAGGAGCAGTACGGACTCACCCACGCCCACGAGGAGCGGCAGCACGCCACCGACACCGCCCACCACCGAGCGGGGATCGCGGGGCTGCTCGCCCCGAGGTACCGGACGGCGACCGTGCTGTTCTCCCTGGCGACCGTCGCGACGCTGTTCGCCTGGTACGGCCTCGGCACCTGGCTGCCCAAGCTGATGGGGTCCGACGCCCGGTTCGACATGGGTGAGCCGCTGTTCTTCCTGCTCGCGCTGAACCTCGGCGCCGTCCTCGGCTCCTTCGTCACCGCGTGGGCCGGGATGCGCTTCGGTCCCGTGCGCAGCGCCGTCGGCGCCGCCGCCGCGGCGGCCGTCGCGCTCGCGTTCCTGCTGACCTACCCGTCCAGCACGCTGCCCGTGTACGCGGCGCTCGTCCTCGCCGGTGTCGGCACCCACGGCACGCAGTGCCTGATCATCGCCGCCGTCGCCAGCCACTACCCGCCGCAGCTGCGCGGGACGTCGCTCGGCGTCGCCCTCGGCGTGGGCCGCGTCGGCGCCGTCCTCGCCCCGCAGGTCGGCGGGCTGCTCCTGGACGCCGACCTCGGCGTCGGCAGCAACTTCCTCGCCTTCTCCCTCGCCGCCGGCCTGGCCGCCGCGCTGCTGCTCGCCACCACCGTCGCGACGAAGCCCGCGCGCCGTCCCGAGCCGGTCGCCGTCCTCGCGCACTGAGCGCGCCAGACCACACCGACCACCGCTCCCGGAAGGAGACCGACCGTGACCATCACCTCCCCCGTCCGCCTGGACGCCGTCGACGCACCGGACCAGCCGACGCCCAGCCCCGCGCTGGCCGACCTGTACCGCGGGTTCGAGCAGGAGCTGCTCGTCCCGCTGTGGACCGAGATCGGCGACCTCATGCCCGCCCACCCGACGTCCCAGGCCAGCCCGCACGTGTGGCGGTGGAGCACCCTGATCGAGCTCGCCGCGCAGGCCGGGGAGCTCGTGCCCGTCGGCCGCGGCGGCGAGCGCCGCGCCATCGCCCTGGCGAACCCCTCGCTCGGCGGACGCCCGTTCGCGACGCCGACGCTGTGGGCGGCGATCCAGTACCTGATGCCCGGCGAGGACGCCCCCGAGCACCGGCACACCCAGCACGCGTTCCGGTTCGTCGTCGAAGGGTCCGGCGTCTGGACCGTCGTCGGCCGCGACCCCGTCCCGATGAACCGCGGCGACTTCCTCCCGCAGGCCGGGTGGAACTGGCACGCGCACCACAACGCCACCGACCGGCCGATGGCGTGGATCGACGGCCTGGACATCCCGTTCCAGTACGGCACCGAGGCCCAGTTCTTCGAGTTCGGCCGCGACGAGATCAGCGACGCCGAGCGGACCACCCCGCAGCGGTCCCGGTCCGAGCGGCTGTGGGGCCACCCCGGCCTGCGGCCCGTCGCCCTGCCCGACCCCCACCCCGCCACCCCGCTGCTGGCCTACCGGTGGGTCGACACCGACCGCGCGCTCACCGACCAGCTCGAGCTCGCCGCCGAGGGCCACCCCGGCGCCGTCGAGCCCGGCCACGCCGCCGTCCGGTACAGCAACCCCACCACCGGGGCGGACGTGCTGCCGACGATCCGGACCGAGATGCACCGGGTCACCCGCGGCACCGAGACCACCCCGGTCCGCGAGGTCGGGTCGTCCGTCTACCAGGTGTTCGACGGGTCCGGCACCGTCACCGTCGGCGACCGCTCCTGGAGCGTCACCCGCGGCGACCTGTTCGTCGTCCCGTCCTGGCAGCCGCTGTCGGTCCGCTCCGAGGCGTCCGCGTCCGACTCCGACTCCGGCGCGCTCGACCTGTTCCGGTTCAGCGACTCCCCCGTCTTCGAGGCGCTGCACCTCGCCCGCCGCACCCCCACCGCGACCACCCCCACGACCCAGGAGGTCACCCCCCGATGAGACTCGCCACCGTCCGCACCACCACCCCCACCGGCGCGGCGACCCGCGCCGTCCGCGTCGAGGAGGACCGTCTCGTCGACCTCGGCGCCGCCGACCTCGGCGAGCTGCTCGCCCGCCCCGGCTGGCAGGACGTCGCACGCACCGCCGACCAGGGCACCGTCGACGCCGAGGAGGTGAGTTTCGCGCCCGTCGTCCCCGCCCCCGGCAAGGTCGTCTGCGTCGGGCTGAACTACCGCAACCACATCCTCGAGATGGGCCGCGACCTGCCCGAGCACCCGACCCTGTTCTCCAAGTACGCCGACACGCTCGTCGGGGCGGGCGACGACATCGTCCTGCCACCGGAGACCGAGGCGTTCGACTGGGAGTGCGAGCTCGCCGTCGTCATCGGGTCCACCGTCCGCCGCGCCCGGGGCGCCGAGGCCGAGGTCGCCATCGCCGGGTTCGCGACCCTGAACGACATCACCTGCCGCGACTGGCAGTTCCGCACCAAGGAGTGGCTGCAGGGCAAGACCTGGGAGGCCACCACCCCGCTCGGGCCCTACCTCGTCACCCCCGACGAGCTGCCCGGCGGCGTCCGGCCCGCCCTCGACATCAGCACCACCGTCGACGGCGAGACCGTCCAGAAGGACAACACCGCCGACCTGCTGTTCGACCCCGTCGCCCTCGTCGAGTACGTCTCCACGATGGTCACCCTGCGGCCTGGTGACGTCATCGCCACCGGGACGCCCGGCGGCGTCGGCCACGCCCGCAAGCCCGCCCGTTACCTGCGCGCCGGGCAGACCGTCGTCACCGAGGTCGCCGGGCTCGGCCGCTGCGAGAACCGGGTCGTCGCCGAGGTGACCGGCGGGCAGGGCGAGGGGGCCGCCTGATGACCGGCGTCCCGCTGACCGACTCGCGCCGCTGGGTCCGCGACGGCACCGAGCTGCTGCTCGGCGTCCTCGACCGCGTCGACGACCACGACCTGGACGGCGCCACCGCGCTGCCCGGGTGGACCGGCCGGCACCTCGTCGCGCACGTCGCCGCCAACGCCGAGGCGCTCGTGCGGCTCGCGACGTGGGCGCGCACCGGCGTCGAGACGCCGATGTACGACTCGCCCGGTCAGCGGGACGCCGACATCCGGACCGGCGCGACGCTGCCGCCGTCCCGGCTGCGGGCGTGGGTCCGGGAGTCCGCGAAGGAGCTGGACGCCGCGTTCGACGCGCTCGACGCCGCCGGTGGCCCGGGTACCGGTCCGGGCGGCGGTGACTCGCCGTGGCAGGCCCCGGTGCGGACGGCGCAGGGCCGCACCGTCCCCGCCACGCAGGTCCCCTGGCTGCGCGCCCGCGAGGTGATGGTGCACGCCGTCGACCTCGCGGTGCTCGACCGCACCGGCGGGCCCGGCTACGCGGACCTGCCCGTCGGGTTCCTCACCGCCCTCGTGGCGGACGTCGCCACCAAGCGGTCCGCCGGACCCGGCCCCGCGCTCGTCCTCGCGCCCGACGGTGCGACCCCCACGACCGCCGTCCAGGGGGACGGCGAGCCGGTCACCGTCACCGGTCCGCTGCCCGCTCTCGCCGCCTGGCTCACGGGCCGCTCGGCCACCAGCACCCTCGCCGTCCGCACCGCCGACGGCACCGACCTGCCCGACCTGCCGCGCTGGCTCTGAGCCCGCCGATGGCCCAGCGACCAGAACCGACCACCAGCGACCAGCACACCGGAGGATCACCATGACGCACCACGACCAGGTCGACGTCCTCGTCGTCGGCGGCGGGATCGGCGGCCTGTCCAACGCCCTCGCCCTCACCCGCGCCGGGCTGCGCGTCCGCGTGCTGGAGTGCGCGCCCGCGTTCGGGGAGGTCGGCGCAGGACTGCAGATCGCCCCCAACTGCACCCGCATCCTGGAGTCCTGGGGCCTGCTCGACGAGGTCACCCGGGGCGGCGTCCTGCCCGACGCGCTCGTCATGCGCGACGCCGTCGACGGCAGCGAGCTCACCCGCCTCGACCTCGTCGACGCCCGGCGCCGCTACGGCTCCCCGTACGTCGTCATCCACCGCAGCGACCTGCACGGCATCCTGCTCGAGGCGTGCCAGGCCGCCGGGGTGGACCTCGTCAACGACGTCCGCGTCACCGGGTACGAGCAGGCACCCGGGTCCGCGACCGTCGTCCACGCCGGCGGTCGGGAGACCGCGCCCGTCGTCATCGCCGCCGACGGCCTGCACTCCGTCGCCCGCCGGCTGCTCAGCGACGACGAGCCCGTCAGCTCCGCGTACGTCGCGTACCGCGGCGCCGTCCCCGTCGAGCAGGTCGCCGACCGCGACGTGTCCCTCAGCGACGTCGTCGTGCACGTCGGACCGAAGTGCCACTTCGTGCAGTACCCGCTGCGTGGAGGGGAGATGTTCAACCAGGTCGCCGTGTTCGAGTCGCCGAAGGCACTGGCCGGCGAGGACGACTGGGGCACCCCCGACGAGCTGGACGACGCGTTCGCCAACACCTGCGACGACGTCCGCGACGGGCTGCCGCTGATGTGGCGGAACACGTGGTGGCGGATGTACGACCGCGACCCGATCCCCACCTGGGTCACCGGCCGGATCGCGCTCACCGGCGACGCCGCCCACCCGCCCCTGCAGTACCTTGCCCAGGGCGCCGTGATGGCGATCGAGGACGCGTGGGTGCTCGCCGAGCACGTGAAGGCGCAGCTGGACGTCGGCGGCCCGAGCGCTGTCGTCGACTGGGACGCCGCGCTCGCCGCGTACGACGCCGTCCGGCCCGAGCACTGCCGGCGGGTCGTCACCACCGCCCGCGCGTGGGGCGAGCTGTGGCACCTCACCGGCGAGGAGCGGCAGTGGCGCAACGACGTCATGCGGTCCCGCGACGTCCACGACTACTCGTTCGTCGACTGGCTGTACGGGCCGACCGCCCTGCGCCCCGAGCAGGAGCCCGCCATGTTCGAGCCCCTGCCCCGGACCGTTCCCGTCTGACCCCGCTCCACCCCGCCCCCGCCCGCACGCCCCCTCCGTACCCCTCGCTCCGCCGCACCCCTCGCCCGCCCCACCCCTCGCCGAGGCGGACGAACACGCCGCCTGAGCCGCAACGCACACGGCGTGTTCGTCCACCTCGTGTGCTGGGGATGGTCGGAGGGAGCGCGGGCGACGCAGGTCAGGACGGCGGGAAGTCGACCCGGCCGGCGGCGTTCAGGGGGTCGCGGACGAACGACCACAGCGACATCCCGATCCCGTAGGTGTGCCACGCACCACGCGGGGTGATCCGGACCATGCAGATGCCGTCGAGGTCGAGCTCGCCGTGGCTGGTGACTGCCTTCAGCGCGCCCTGCCTGACGAGCCGCTGCACCTCGTCGTCCTGCGGGTCGAGGAGGCGTGCCGTTCCGGCGAAGGCGATGGTGCACGGCGGCCCCACCGGCACCCGCCGGACCGGCACGTTCACGTGCACCCGCGGCTGCACGGCCATGTTGCGCGCCTTGCGGCTGCTGCGGAGCGTCCCCGTCCACAGCACGCCCTCGTGGAAGGCGTACACCACCCCGGCAGAGTGCGGGAACCCCCGCTCCGACATCGTCGCGAGCGTGCAGTACGACCGCTTCGCGACCAGCCGGACCACCGCGTCCGCGTCGGGGAGCACGAGCCCGTCCGACGAAGCCACCACGTCACCCGTCTGCGTCATGACCCCATCACAGCGCCCGACTGGCGAGACGATCCATGAGCCGGACGCTCATCCTCTTGCGCGATCGTCCAGCACCACGCCAGGCTCGGCACCGTGGACGTCCTCACGTCGGTCCTCGACGGCCCCCGCGCCCGCAACGCGTTCATGCTCCGCGCGCTGCTGGGACGCACCTTCTCGGTCCACGTGGAGGACGGGTGCCCGCTGGAGGTCGTGACCGTCCTCGCCGGGCAGGCGTGGGCGTGCCCGGACGACGGCCCGGCCGTGCACCTGTCCCCCGGTGACGTCGCCGTCGTCCGCAGCGACCGGCCGTGGACGCTCACCGACTCCCCGGGCCGCGAGGCGAGCATCGTGATCCACCCCGGGCAGCGGTGTACGACCGCCGACGGGCGCGAGCTCGCCGACGAGCTGACCCTCGGCGTCCGCTCGTGGGGTCCGGACCCGTCCGGCACCACCACCGTCCTCGTCGGCGCGTACAGCGCCCACCGGCAGGTCACGCAGCCGCTGCTCGACCTGCTCCCCCGCGTCGCCGTCCTCACCGCGGAGCAGCTCGACCCCGGCCTGCTGCGCCTCATCGACGGCGAGCTCGACCGCGACGCCCCCGGCCAGGAGGCGGTGCTCGACCGGCTGTTCGACGTCCTGCTCATCACCTGGCTGCGGACCTGGTTCGGCCGGGACGACGCCGACGTCCCCGCCTGGTACGCCGCGTACCGCGACCCCGACCTCGGCCCGGTGCTGCGGCTGCTGCACGACCAGCCGGCGCGGCCCTGGACCGTCGCGGCGCTCGCCCGCGAGGCCTCGATGTCACGGGCCGCCTTCGCCCGCCGGTTCACCGACCTCGTCGGCGAGCCACCGATGACGCACCTCACCGGCTACCGCCTGGCGCTGGCCGCGGACCTGCTGTCCGAGAACGGGTCCAGCCTGGAGTCCGTCGCCCGCCGCGTCGGCTACGGCTCCCCGTTCGCGCTGAGCGCCGCGTTCACCCGACACCACGGGATGACGCCTACCGCCTACCGGGCGGCCCAGCGCGCGGCCCAGGACACCGCCGCCCGGGTCGGGACCTGCTCACCCGCCTGACCCGCCTCCCACCACCTGACACACCGCACGAGGCGGACGAACACGCCGTGGCCGGGAAGCGGCGCACGGCGTGTTCGTCCGACTCGCGGGAGGGGCGGGGCGGGGGGGCGTGGGAGGGGGCGGGCGGGAGGGACGAGGGAGCGGGGTCGCTCACGCCCAGGCGGCGATGCCCTCCAGCGCCCGGTCCCGCCTCGGCGACGGGCAGGAGCTGACCTCGATCGACGTCCGGGCGATCGCGGCGAGCGCCGCGTCGTCCATCCCGTGGACCTCGGCCGCGAGGCGGTACTCGTCGTTGACGGTGGCACCGCTGAACAGCGGGCCGTCGCTGTTCAGCGTCACCTTCACGCCCGCCTCCAGCAGGCGCGGCAGCTGGTGCTCGGCCATGGACGGCGCGACCTGCAGCGACACGTTGGACGACGGGCAGACGTCCAGGGCGACCCCGCGGTCGACGAGCAGGGCGAGCACCGCGGGGTCCTCGACGGCGCGCACCCCGTGGCAGACCCTGGAAGCGCCGAGGTCCTCGACGCAGGACCGCACGTTCTCCGGCCCCGCCCCCTCCCCTCCGTGCGGGACGGCGACCAGACCCGCGTCGCGGGCGCGGGCGAACACGGACGCGAACGCCTGCGGCGGGTGGTTCGCCTCGTCGCCGGCGAGACCGAACGCCACGACGCCGCGACCGGCGTACCGGACGGCCAGGTCGAGGGAGCGCTCCGCGGCCTGCGGCCCGAGGCCCCGGTTGACGCCCAGCACGACCCCCGCGGCGGACGGCGCGTCCGGCCCGGCGCGCAACCCGTCGAGGACGGCCTCGACGACCGCGTCGTCGGGGCCGAGCCGCCCGGCGTACGTGGGCGGGATGAGGTGCACCTCGGTCCACACGACGCCCTGGGCGGCGGCGTCCTCGACGAGCTCGCGGGCGACGCGCCGCAGGTCGTCCAGCGACCCGATGAGGTCACGGGCGACCTCGTACTCGCCGACGAACTCCGTCAGGTCCCGGAACGGACCGGACCGGGGACCGGTCAGCCCGTCGCGCTCGGCGAGCTCGGCGGCCGTGGCCGGCCGCATCGACGCCTCCAGGTGCACGTGCAGCTCGGCCTTGGGCAGGTCGACCAGCCGCTCCCCCAGCGGCTGGTCGACCTGCACCGGCGAGGACGAGGCGCTCACTCCTGGCCCAGGTAGATCGTCTTGCCCCAGGTGTAGAACTCGATCGCGGTGGCGCCCTGCTCGCGGAACGTGTTGGACGAGGAGTCCTTCACGCCGCCGAACGGCACGTTGAGGTCGAGCCCCGTGGTGGGACGGTTGATCTTCACGACGCCGACCTGGGCGCGGTCGGCGAAGTCGTGCGCGTACCGCAGGTTGGTCGTGCAGATCCCCGCGGTCAGGCCGTACTGGGAGTCGTTGACTCGGGCGACGCCCTCGTCGTAGTCGGCGACGCCCATCACGGCGACGACCGGGCCGAACACCTCGTGCGTCGCCACGTACGAGTCGTGCGCCACGTCGGTCAGCACGGTCGGGGCGAAGAACGCGCCGTCGGGGACCTCGCCGCCGGTGACGACGGTCGCGCCCTCGCCGCGGGCGCGCTCGACGGCGCCGAGGTCGGTGGACAGCTGGTCGTCGCTCACGACCGGGCCCATCGTCGTCCCCTCGGCCAGGCCGTCGCCGGGCTGGAACGCCGCGGCCTCCTTGGCCAGGGCCTCGACGAACGCGTCGTGGACGCCGGGAGTGACGTACACGCGGGACGTCGCGGTGCACGCCTGCCCGGTGAGGGAGAACCCGCCCGCGGCGATGATCTTGGCCGCGGAGGCCACGTCGGCGTCGTCGACGACGAGGTAGGCGTTCTTGCCGCCCATCTCGGTCTGGATCCGGGCGCGGCGCTCGTTGAGCACCTCCTGCAGTCCGAGGCCGACCTTGGTGGACCCCGTGAACGACAGCGCGCCGACGCGCTCGTCGCGGGCGAGGGCGTCGCCGACGACGGAGCCCTTGCCGTGGACGACGTTCAGCACGCCCTCGGGCAGCCCGGCGTCGACGAGCGCGCGCGCCAGGTGGGTCGTCGACAGCGGCGTCAGCTCGGCCGGCTTGATGACGACCGCGTTGCCGCTGATCAGGGCGGGCGCCATCTTCCACGCGGGGATGGCGATCGGGAAGTTCCACGGGGTGATGAGCGCGGCGACGCCGATCGGCTCGTGCCGGGTGAGCACCTGGGTGCGGGGCAGGGACGACGGCAGCACGTCGCCGCCGAGCCGCCAGCCGTGCGAGCCGAAGAACCGCAGCACGTCGATGGCGCGGCGGACCTCCCCCATCGCCTCGGTGCGGGTCTTGCCCTCCTCGCGGACGAGGTCCTCGGCGACCTCGGTGTGCCGCTGGCGCAGCAGGTCGGCGGCGTCCAGGAGGATCGCGCCGCGGGCGGGGGCCGGCATGGCGGCCCAGCCCTTCTGGGCCTCGACCGCCGCGGCGACGGCGTCGGAGGCGACGGAGGCGTCGGAGCGCGGTGCGACGGCGGCGACCTCGTCGGGGCGGGCCGGGTTGCGGCGCTCGTTCGTGGGGTCGCCGACCCACTGGCCGGCGACGAGGTTCTGGACCTGCGTGGTCACGATGCTTCTCCCGTGGTCTCGGGTGCGGTTCGTTCTCTGGTCTGTTCTGGTTCGGCCGGCGAGCTGCCGGTCAGAGGCTGCGGACCATCCCGCCGTCGCAGCGCAGCGCGACGCCGGTGACGTACGACGCGGGGCCGCTGACGAGGAACGCCGCGGCGGCGCCGAACTCCGCCGGGTCGCCGTAGCGGCCCGCGGGGATGGTGGCCTTGGACTTCGCGGCGGCCTCCTCGGCGGTGGTGCCCTCGCGCTTGCCCTGCGCCTCGTCGAGGGACGCGACCCGGTCGGTGGCGATCCGGCCGGGCAGCAGCATGTTCACGGTGACACCGTCGGCGGCCACCTCGGACGCGAGCGTCTTGAGGTAGCCGGCGAGCGCGGCCCGCCCGAGGTTCGACAGGGCCAGGCTCGGGATGGGCGACTGGACGCCGCTGGACCCGACGGCCAGCACCCGGCCCCACTTCTGCTCGCGCATCCGCGGCAGCGCGAGCTGCACGAGCCGCACGTGCGGGCTGACGAGGGTCCGGACGGCGGCCTCGGCGGCCTCGGCGTCCACCGTGTCCGCGGTGCCCGGCTTGGGGCCGGGACCGTTGAGCACCAGGACGTCGACCCCGCCGAACGCCTCGACGGCGGCGGCGTGCAGCGCGTCGGCGCCGCCGTCCGCGGTGAGGTCGACCTCGACGCCGACGGCCTTCGCGGCGCCGGCGGCCTCGAGCTCGGCGGCGATCTCCCGGGCGCGCTCGCCGCGGCGTCCCGAGACGACGACGTTGGCGCCCTCGGCGGCGACGGCGCGGGCGACGGCCTCGCCGAGCCCTCCGGTGGAGGCGCAGACGAGGACGGTGCGTCCGTTCAGCTGGAGGTCCATCAGGCAGCCACCACCTGGTGCTGCGGGACGGCGTCCACGTGCCGGCGCAGCTGGTCGACGAGCGCCTCGGGCAGCGGGGTGGCCGGGGGCCGGACACCGCCCTCGAGGACGAGGCCGCGGCGGCGCAGGCACTCCTTGCGGATGGCCAGGGCGATCCCGACCTGCTGCTCGAAGTTCACCAGCGGCAGGTACGGGGTGAAGGCCTCCCGGGCGGCGTCGTACCCGCCGGTGCGGTACGCCTCGACGCACGCCTGCAGGCCCTCCGGGAACGAGAACCCGGTCATCGCCCCGGCGGACCCGGCGGCGAGCTCGTCGATCAGGCCGATCCCGCCGAGGCCACCGAACACCGGCACGTCGAGGTGCTTGGTGAGGGTGGCGATGGCGACGGTGGTCGGCGGGGCCTCGGCCTTGACGGCGACGACGAAGTCGAGGTCCTTGATCGCGGTGACGAGCGCGTCGGGGGTGATCCTCACGTTGCTGACGGCCGGGTAGTCCTGGACGACGATCCCGGCGCCGGTGGCCTCGTGCACGGCCTTGAGGTGCTTGGCCAGGACGGTCGGGTTGCCGGAGTTGACCTGCACCATGGCGCCGGCGAGCCGGTCGCCGACGACCTCCTGGGCGAGGCGGACCTCCTCGACCACCGGGGCGGTGGCCAGGGACGTGGCGCCGACGACGAGCGGCAGCTCGACGGTGTCGCAGACGGCCTCGAGGACGGAGCGGCGCTCGTCGGTGTCGAGGGCGGCGGCCTCGCCGAACACGCCGAGCACGGTCAGACCGGCGACGCCAATCGACTCGTAGTGCTCGACGAGCCGGGCGAGGCTGCCCTCGTCGACGTCGAAGGTGGACCCGTTGAAGGGGGTAGCGACGACTCCCCACACCCCGGGGGCCAGGTGGGCGGTGCTCATGGGTTTCCTCTCCTGAGCGGACGGTTCCTGAGCGAACAGTTCTGCAAGATCACGATCGTGGAGTGCGGTACCCCGCCCCACCGTCCCTCCCTCCACCCTCCCCCGTGATCTTGCACTTCTGACTGGGGGGCGATCACTTCTGCAAGATCACGGGGAAGGGGGTGGGGCGGGTCAGCGGCCGGTCCAGCGGGGCGGGCGCTTCTCCTGGAAGGCCAGCACGCCCTCGCGGCTGTCCTCGCTGTCGAGGGCCTCGACGAGCGCGGGGAGCCGCACCGTGTTGGCCTCCTTGGCGGTCAGGTGCTCGGTGCGCTGGACGAGCTGCTTGATGGCGCGCAGGGACGTCGGCGCGCAGGCCAGGACGTCGGCGAGCCACCTGTCGACGGCCGCGTCGAGCTCGTCGGGGGCGACGACCTCGTTGACCAGGCCCATCCGGTGCATGTCGGCGGCCGGGACGCGCCGCCCGGTCAGCAGCATGCCCATCGCCTGCACGTGCGGGACGCGGCGGACGAGGTTCGGCATGCCGCCGTCCAGGGGCAGCCGGCCCACGCGGGGCTCGGTCAGCCCGAACTGGGCCTTCTCGGAGGCGATGACGATGTCGCAGCCGAGCACCATCTCCATCCCGCCGCCGAGGGCGTAGCCGTTGACGCGCGCGATGACGGGGACGTCGAGGCTGCGGCGCAGCGACAGGCCGCCGAACCCGTTCGGGTCCAGGTCCGCCCAGTACTCCACGCCGGACTTGTCGATGGCCGAGGCGGACATGTCGGCGCCGACGCAGAACGCCCGCTCCCCTCCCCCGGTCAGGACGACGGCGCGCACGTCCCGGTCGGCCTCGATCGCCGCCCAGACCTCGTTGAGCCGGTCGTGGGTGGGGCGGTCGACGGCGTTGAGGACGCCGGGCCGGTCGATGGTGACGCGGGCGACGTGGTCGACGACCTCGAACCGCACCTCGTCGACGGCGGGCGTGGCCTCGGAGGGGGCGCTCACCGCAGGACCCCCGCCTCCACGAGCGCGTCGATGGTCTCCGGGTCGAAGCCGTGCTCGAGGAGCACCTCGCGGTTGTGCTCGCCGAGGCGCGGCGGCACCCGCCGCACCTGGTGCGGGGTGGCGGACAGCTTGATCGGCGCGTCGAGCATCTTCACGGTCCCGGCGGTGGGGTGCTCGACCTCGATGACCATCTGGTTGACGACGGTCTGCTCGTCCTCGAGCGCCTCGGCCATGGTGCGGACGGGGGCGCAGAGGATGTCCTCGCCCTCGAGGCGCTTGACCCAGTGGTCGGTCGTGTTCGTCGCCATCCGGTCGGAGAAGATCTTCTGCAGCGCGGGGCGCTGGGCGAACATCTTCTCCTGGGTGGAGAACTCCTCGCGCTCGGACAGGTCCTCGTCGAGCTCGAGGGCCTTGGAGATGTCCTGCAGCGGGTTCTGCTTGAAGGCGCCGACCATGACGACCGCGCCGTCCTGGGTCTCGAACACGCCCGACAGCGGCATGCTCGCCCAGTTGATCTCGTAGCCGCGGTTGAGCTGCATGCAGGCCTCCTGCATCTGCATGTGCAGCATCGAGTCGTACATGGTGACGTCGACCCGCTGGCCCTCACCGGTGCGGTCCCGCGCGATGAGGGCCATCAGGATGCCCTGCATGAGGTGCATCCCGGTGGTGTAGTCGCACAGCGTCGTCGGGTACACGTTCAGCGGGATCTCCGGCGCCTCACGGCGCCACATCACCCCGGAGTACGCCTGCGCGATGACGTCCTGACCGCCCTTGTGCGACAGCGGGCCGGACTCGCCGAAGCCGGTCCCCTGGGCCCAGACGAGACGCGGGTTGATCTCGTGCAGCGCGTCGTAGCCGAACCCGATCCGCTCCATCACGCCGGCGCGGAAGTTGCTGACGACCACGTCGGCGTCACGGACGAGCTGGTGGACGACCTGCTTGCCCTCGTCGGTGCGGGTGTCCACGGACACGCTGCGCTTGTTGCGGTTGATGGACAGGAAGATCGGGTTGTCCTTGCCGTCCTTGTCCGGGATGGACGACCGGGACAGGTCCCCGACGCCGGGCCGCTCGATCTTGATGACGTCGGCGCCGTAGTCGCCGAGCATCTGCGTGCAGCTCGGGCCCATGTACACCTGGGTGAAGTCGACGACGGTGATGCCCTTGAGCGGCAGCGCCGTCCGGTCGTGCGGGTTGACGTGCGCGGGTGGGTGGATCTCGACCACGGCTCAGACCTCCGACAGCTCGGGGACGGTGGCGTTGGGGGCGGGCACGTCGCCCGGGTCGCCGCCCTGCTCGCGGACCTTCGCCTGGATCAGGGCCGGGTCGACCTGGCGGACGGTGGTGCCGGCGTCCACGGCGAGACCGGCGGCCACCCCGGCCGCCTGGCCCATCGCCATGCAGGGCGGGATCTCGCGGGAGATCCGCTGGGCGTCCGGGGTCGCCGAGTAGTGGCGGCCGGCGACGAGCAGCTGGTCGACCTCGCGGGGCAGCAGCGCCCGGTACGGGGTGTAGTAGTCGCGGCCGCGGGCGACCGAGTCGGGGAAGTGCACCCGGCCGGTGACGTCGTCCTTGGTGACGACGTACTCGCCCTGCAGCAGCCGCGTCTGGCGCACGCCCATCTGCTCGGCGACGTCGACGAGGTAGCTCTTCTCGAACCCGGGCAGGTTCTCCTTCACGTACTCGACGGCGGCGGCCATCCGCTCGCGGGCGTCGAACTCGGCCGCGGTCAGGGACGCCGGGTCGGTGCCGTCGTACCCGGTCATGTGCGGGCAGTTGCACCACACGACGCCGGGGATCGGGGTCTTGAGCCACCACAGGTCCCACGCCCCGCCGAGCATGCGCTTGACCTTGCGGTTGATCGCCCGGGCCTCGCGGGGGTTCTCCTGCTCGAAGCGCTCCGCGGCGTCGGTGTCGACGCCGCCGAGCCGGAAGACCAGGGTCGTCAGGTAGTTGTCCTTGACGTACCCGGCGCCGGCGCGGGAGGCGACGTCGATGTCGCCGGTGGTGTCGATGACCACGTCTCCCAGGATGGCCTGCGGGCCCTGCTTCGTCTCGACGACGACGCCCTTCAGCCGGCCGTCGTCCACGACCGGGCGGGAGAACCAGGAGTGCAGCCGCAGGTTCACCCCCGCCTCGCGGACCAGGTCGTTGGACACGCGCTTCCAGCCGTCAGGGTCGAACGCGACCGCGTAGCAGATCGGCTTGGGGCTGGAGTGGGAGTGGAAGTCGAACGTCCCCCAGCGGCCCCACCTGTTCCAGGTCTCGGTCGAGGAGTACCGGTCGGACTCCGGCGGGTAGACCGCCAGGCCGATCTTCTCCATCCGGTCGACGTACTCGGAGACGATGCCGGTCACGGAGATCTCCTGGCCGTTGGCCATGTCGTCCAGGACGAGGACCATGCCGCCGGAGGCGAGGCCGCCGAGGGCGGAGTAGCGCTCGAGGAGGGTGACGCTGGCGCCGGTGCGGGCCGCGGCGACCGCGGCGCTGACCCCGGCCGGTCCCCCGCCGACGACGACGACGTCGGAGCGGCTGACGACGGGTGCGTCCAGGTCGGCGGAGGAGAGCTTCAGGTCGGACTGCTGCATGGGACTTTCCTTCGGTACGGCAGACCGGCGCGGGGCGCGCGGGACTGCTGGGGGCTGGCACCGGCGCAGGCCGTGCTGCTCGGCGGTGCGGGGCTGCGCGGGCGGTGCGGAACTGCGCGGGGAGGGCGCCGGCGGCCGGTCGGGCCCGGCCGCCGGCGCGCGGGGTCAGGCGGTGACCTCCGCCTCCCACGTCACGACGAGCCGCTCGGCGAGGCCGACGAGGGCGAAGAACACGACCGCCATCAGGGAAGCGACCGCCATGGTCGCGTACAGCAGCGGCGTGTTGAAGTTGTACGTCGCCTGGATGATCAGGTAGCCCAGGCCCTCCTGGGAGCCGATCCACTCGGCGACGATCGCGCCGATGACGACGTTGCCGGCCGCGATCTTCAGGGAGGCGAAAAGGTACGGCAGGGACGCGAACACCCGCACCTTCCAGAACACCTCGGCGCGCGAGGCGGACAGCACCCGCAGCAGCTCGATCGACTGCTTGTCGACCGACTCCAGGCCCTTGACCATGTTGACCAGCGTCGGGAAGAAGGAGATCAGCGCGGCGATGAGGATCTTCGGCGTGTAGCCCTGGCCGAACATGATGACCAGCACGGGCGCGACGGCGACGATCGGGATGGTCCGGACGAACACCGCGACGGGCATCAGGGCCCGCTCGGCGGTCTTCCAGTGCACGAACAGCACGGCGAGCAGGATCGCGACGCCGTTGCCGAGCACGAACCCGGCGACCGACTCGATGAACGTCGGCCACGTGTTCTGCATGAGCATGGACCAGTTGGTCCGCAGGGACTCCCACACCTCGACGGGCGAGGGCACGATGTAGGTGGGGATCCCGAAGACGTCGGTCACGAGCTGCCAGATCAGCAGGATCGCCGCGGCGACGCCCAGGGGCAGCAGGAGCCGGCCCACCCCGTGGCGACGGCGCCTGCGGGACGGGGGCGTCGGCGGCCCGGAGAGGTCCTTCTCGGTCTCGGTCGTGGCGAGGGTGGTCATCAGCAGGTCTCCAGCAGCTGGCGCAGGTGCGCGGCGATGGCCGTGAACTCGGGGGTGTCTCGCACCGCGAGCTCACGCGGGTAGGGCAGGTCGATCGGCACGAGCTCGCGCACCCGCCCGGGGTGCGAGGAGAGCACGAGGACCTTCTGGGAGAGGAAGACCGACTCCGGGATGCTGTGCGTGACGAACAGGATCGTCGTCCCCGTGGCCTGCCAGATCTTGAGCAGCTCCTCGTTGAGCCGGTCGCGGGTGATCTCGTCCAGGGCACCGAACGGCTCGTCCATCAGCAGCACCTTCGGCTTGCAGACGAGGGCGCGGGCGATGGACACGCGCTGGCGCATGCCGCCGGACAGCTCGTGCGGGTAGGCGTCCTCGCGACCCTTGAGGCCCACGAGCTCGAGTAGCCGCTCCGGCGAGTCGTGGTCGGCGTCCTTGGCGAGCCTGCCGACCTGCAGCGGGAGGCGGACGTTCTCGATCGCCGTCCGCCACGGCAGCAGCGCGGCGTCCTGGAAGACGAAGCCGAGCTTGCGGGCCTTGCGGGCCTCCTCGGGCGCCGCGCCGAGGACGGTGACGTCACCGTCGGTGGGGTGCAGCAGGTCGGCGACGACGCGCAGCAGCGTGGACTTGCCGCAGCCGGACGGGCCGAGGAGGGAGACGAAGCACGACTCCTCCAGGTCGACGCTGACGTCCTTGAGGGCGGTGACGTGGCCGCTGTCGGTGTCGAAGGTGACGGTGACGTCGCGCAGGGACACGGCGCCGCGGTCGGTGGTCGTACCGGACGGGGTGCTCACGGTGGTGTGGGTCATGCTCACGGTTCCGATCAGGGTCGGGGCGCGGGAGGTGCCGGCGCTCAGGCGATCTGGCGGTCGTCGGACGTCGCGTCGAGGACGTCGAGGGTGACGACCTCGTCCACGGACGGCGCGGCCCCCTTGAACTGGTCGAGCTCGGCCCACGTGTCGATCTGGCTCTGCCAGACCTCGCGGTCCATCGCGCCCCAGCCGTTCTCCTCGGTGAAACCGGTGAACGCGAACTCGAGCAGCACCTCACCCTGCTCGCGGATGTCGTCGGCGACGAGCGTGGGCTGCAGCTCCACGACGGCCTCGGCGGCGGCCTGCAGGTCGTCGCGGGCGTCGATCCAGCCCTGCGCCGTGGCGGCCGTCCACTTCTGGACCAGCTCGGCGTTCTGCTCGAGGGTGTCGTCCGTGGCGTAGTACGGGTAGCCGTACAGCTGGATGCCCGCGTCCCACAGCCGCATCGTGACGAAGTCGCCGCCGAGCGGGCGCATCGCGGTGGTGTTGCTCAGCCAGCCGGTCCACACGTCCACCTGGCCGGTGGTCAGCGGGACGACGTCCGCGCCGATGACGACGACCTCGACGTCGGCGGGGTCGATGTCGTTCTTGGCCAGCAGCGCGGACAGCAGGACCTGCCCGGTCGCCTGGGTGCCGACCTTCTTGCCGATGAGGTCGCGCGGCTCGTTCACGGGGTTGTCGGGCAGGGACACGTAGGCGTACGGGTGCTCCTGGACGCCGACGGCGAACGCCTTGACCGGCACCCCCTGGGACCGGGCGAGCATGAGCGACGGGCTGGAGCTGACCTCGCCGAGGTCGTGCTGGCCGCCGCCGACGAGCGCGACGCCGTCGATGCTCGGGCCGCCGGGAGAGATCGACAGGTTGATGCCGTTGTCCGCGTAGTAGCCCTTGGACATGGCCACGGCCTCCCCGAGCTGGCCCTCGCTGATCAGCCACCCGAGCTGCAGCGACAGGTTCTCGGTGCCACCGCCGGAACCGCCGCCGGTGTTGGCGTCGCGGGCCGCGTCGTTGCAGGCGGCCAGCAGGGTGGTCCCGCCGACGGCGCCGCCGATGACGAGGCCGGAGCGGGTGAGGAAGCTGCGACGGGTGAAGGGTGCGGGGGTCGTGGTCATGGTGATGATCCGTTCCTCCGTGGTCACGGTGGGTGACCTCAAGTGGGTAGGGGTGCGGAACCGTCGGCGGTCGACGGCGTGAGGGTGTGACGATGCGACTCCGCGTGACGGAGCGTGAGCAGCGAGCGGTGGCGCTGCCTGCCGGACCGCTCGGCGCTGGGGGCCGGCGACCCGGACGGGTCAGAAGGTGGGGGGTGTGATGACCCAGACGGCGGTGACGGGTTCCGGGCCGGGGTTGCGGTACCAGTGCGGGGTGGTGCTCGGGTAGGTGATGGAGTCACCGGGCCCGAGCTCGTGCCGGACGCCGTCCAGGTAGACCTCGTGGCGGCCGGACAGGACGAGGCCGAACTCCTCGCCGGGGTGGGTGAAGGGCGTCTCGGAGGTGTCGTAGCCGGCGGGGGCCTCCACCCAGATCGACTCGAGCGCGCCCTCGAGGTTGGGGGTGAGCAGCTCGTGGAGCGCGTCGATGCCACCGGCGTTGTGCACGTCGAGGCTGCGGCGCTCCGCCGCACGCACCACCGGCGACGTCTCCTCCGCGGTGTGGAAGAGACGCCCGATCGGCACGTCGAGCGCGTGCGCCATCTGCACGAGCGTGTTGAACGAGGGGTTGCCCCGGCCACGCTCGATCTGGCTGATCAGGCCCATGCTGACCTCGCTGCGACGCCCCAGCTCCTCCAGCGTCAGGCGCCGCATCTTGCGCAGCGTCCGCAGCTGGGTCCCGACGGTGGCCATCAACGCCTCGGTGTTCGGCCGCCCGGGGAGGGTGCCGCCGGCCTCGGTCGCTTCCGCGGTCACGCGGTCCTCCGATCGGGTGTGGTCGGGCTCACGTCTTCACTAGACCATCAGTTCTTCAGTCACGTCAACGCCCGAGTGGCAACGAAATGAAGTTTTCACAATCTGGCGAGTTTGGTGACCCGCCGGTAACCCGGACTCACCGCCGCCCCGGTCCGAGCCGGCTGCCTCCGTCGGCGAACTCGGCGCGCACGCCCAGCAGCCGCACCGGCCGGCCGGCCTCGAACCGCTCAAGCACGGCCAGCGCGGCGTCCCGCAGCGCGCCGGCGTCCTGCGTCGGCTCCGGCAGCGGCGCGCTGCGGGTCTGGGTGAGGAACGGCGCGTACCGGACCTTGACCGCGACCCGGACCGCCGGCCGCCCGTCGTCCACGACGTCGCGGGCCACCCTCGCGGCGAGAGCGGTGAGCTCCGCGCGGACGGCGTCCCAGTCCGTCAGGTCGCTCTGGAACGTCGTCTCCCTGCTGTGCGAGCGCGGCACGTACGCCTCCCCGTGGACCTCGCGCCGACCGACGCCGCGCCCGACCGACCGGTACCAGGGGCCCATCCGCGGCCCGAGGCGCGCGGCCAGGACCGCCTCGTCCGCCTCGGCGAGCTGGCGGACCGTGGTGACGCCGAGCTCGGCGAGCTTGCGACGGGTGGCCCGGCCGACACCCCACAGCGCGTCGGGCGGTTCGTCCCCGACGTGCTCGAACCAGGTGCTGCGCGTGATCCGGTGCACGCCAGCGGGTTTGGCGAACCCCGTCGCGGTCTTGGCGCGCAGGGTGTTGTCGCCGATCCCCACCGAGCAGCGCAGCCCGCTGGCCGCCAGGACGGCGTCCTGCAGCCGGCGCGCGAACGCCTCGGGCTCGTCGGCCTCGACACCGAGGAACGCCTCGTCCCAGCCGAGGACCTCGACCACGGCGTCGTGCGCCCGCAGCGTCTCCATGACCACCGCCGACGCGGCCTCGTACGCCGGGGCGTCGACGGGCAGGAAGACCGCGTCCGGGCACTTGCGGGCGGCCACGCGCAGGGGCATCCCGGAGCCGACGCCGTGCTCACGTGCCTCGTAGGACGCGGTCGAGACCACGCCCCGCTTGGTCGGGTCGCCGTCGCCGCCGACCACCACGGGCAGGCCGGCCAGCTCCGGGCGGCGCAGGACCTCCACGGCCGCCACGAACTGGTCCAGGTCGACGTGCAGGACCCACCAGGTCACGCGGGGCAATCTGCCCGCGTCGCCGCGTCCTCGCCATGCACGGGCACGTCACCGGCACCGTCACCGGCCGTCGACCGCCCCGCACCGGCCACGGGCGCCGGCTCCGGGTCGTACTCCACCACGAGCATGGCCAGGTCGTCGGCCAGCCGCTGCCCGGCCCGGTCCTGGACCTCGGCGAGCACGTTGCCCAGCACCTGGCCGACGTCCTCCCCCAGCAGCGGCGCGGCGACCTGCTCGAGCGCCAGGAACTCGCCCGTGGCACGGTCGCGGCTCTCGACCAGGCCGTCGGTGTACAGCAGCAGCCGGTCGCCGGGGACCAGGCGGATCGCCCCGGGCTCCGGGTCCGCGCCGAGCCCGAACGGCAGCGCCGACGGGGTCTGCAGGACCTCCAGCCGGCCGTCGTGCGCGCGCAGCAACGGCGGGTGCCCGCAGCTGACGACCCGGCACCAGCCGTCGTCGTCGAGGTCGACCATCAGCGCGGTGACGAAGTCCTCCGGCCCGAGGTAGGGCCGCAGGCGCTGGTCGACCTCCCGGGCGACGTCCGCCAGGTCGTCGTGGTCGGCGGCGGCGGCGCGGAACATGCCGAGGACGACGGTCGCGAGCCGCACGGCGTCCAGGCCCTTGCCGCGCACGTCGCCGATGATCAACCGGACGCCGTCCTCGCGCGGGACGACCTCGTAGTGGTCGCCGCCGATCAGCGCGTCGCGACTGGCGCTGACGTAGGTGCCCTCCAGCCGCACCGGACCCAGCCGGTGCGGAACCGGCGCGAGGATCGCGTGCTGGGCGACCTCCGCCACCCGGCTGACGGAGGCCAGCTGCGCCTTCTGCATCTCGAACGCTCGCGCGTTCTCCACGGCCACGGCGGCGCGCTGGGCCAGGTCCTCCAGCAGCGCCTGGTCGGCGGTCGTGTACTGGCGTCGGGACTCCGCGTAGTACAGCTGGATCGCCCCGAACGTCCCCGTGCGACCGGTCAGCGGCACCGTCAGCGAGCTGCGGACGCCGAGACCCCGGGCCGCCTCGAGCAGGTCCCCCTCGAGGCCGGCGAGCTCCAGCAGCTCGTCGGTGACCACCGGGGTCAGCTCGCTGACCCCGGTGCGCACGACCTGGGCCGCGCCCCTGGTGTCGTCCAGCAGGCCGGGGAAGCGCGAGATCAGCTCCCGCGCCCACGCCACCCGCTGCGGGTCGACGTGCGCGACGGCGACGGGCTGCAGCCGGCCCGACTCGCGGACGGTGATCGCGCACCAGTCGGCCAGCCGGGGGACGACGAGGCGCGCGACCTGCCCCAGGGCGTCGCGGTAGCCGTCCACCTGGGCCAGGACGGCGCTGGCGTCGGCGAGCAGCGCCAGCTTCTGCGAGGCCTCCCGCGCCGCCGACAGCGCCCGGGCCCGGTCCACCGCCTGGGCGCAGGTGTCGGCGAGGGTCTCCAGGAACCTCAGCTCGGCGACGTCGCTGACCTCGGTGCGGTCGGTCAGCGTCAGCGTCACCGCGCCGATCGGCCGGTCCCCGACGGCCAGCGGCAGGACGACCAGCGACCCGGCCTGCGCCGGCTCGGCCGCCAGCAGCGGGTAGCGCTCACCGAGCTCGAGCCGGTCCGGCACGACGACGACGCGCCGGCTGCGGATCGCCTCGCTGACGGGCAGGTGGGCGTCCAGCGAGAACGCCCCCCAGCGCTCGTGCAGGCCCACGGACCCGCCGTTGGAGCGGATGAGGTGCACCTGGTCGCCCTCGACGAGGGAGACCGTGGCGACGCTGGCGCCCAGCGCACCCGCGACGTGCGTCACGATCATCTGGCAGACGGCGTCCACGTCGCCGGCACCGGCCATCTCCGCGGTGACGCGCTGCAGGCGCTCGAGCCGGCGCGCCAGCCGCTCGGCCGAGCCGCGGGCGTCGCGCTCGGCGCGGTGCAGCGCGGTGCGCTCCATCGCCAGCGACGTCTGCGCCGCCAGGGCCAGCAGGAACGTCCGGTCGTCCTCGTCGAAGGCCTGGGGCTCCTCGAAGCTGAGCCGCAGGGCGCCGGCGACGGCGCCCTTGACCTCCAGCGGCAGCGCGCAGATCGCCGCCGTCCCCGGTTCCACGTCGGCCAGCCGCGGGAACCGCTCGTCGCGCTCCGCGGGAGTGCGGACCCAGACCGGCTCCCCCGTGCGCATCGCGGTGGCGGCGGGCAGGTCGTCGTCCGCCGTCTCGTCGCGCAGCCGCTCGACGACGTCCCGCCCGTAGCCGACGGCACCGGAGACCTCCAGCGCGCTGCCGTCCCGCACGGGGATCAGCAGGCCCCCGCCGGAGGCCCGCAGCGCACCGGCACCGGCGCGCACCACGACCCGCGCGGCGTCGGGCCAGGTCATCACGGCGGCGAGCTCGGCGGTGAGTCCCTGCAGCCGGGACGCGCGCTCGGCGGTACGGCGCGCCGCGGCGACGGATCCCAGCTCGTCGAGCAGCCGCTGCTCCAGCGTCAGCACCCGGGCGGGCGTCCGGCCCGCGCGGCGCTCCCGCAGGCGGCCGGTCAGGCTGTCCACGTACCAGCGCACCAGGACCTTGTGCTGGGGCGGCGCCGGCTGGGTCAGCAGCAACCCGGAGCGGGAGAACGCGTCCGCCTCCTCCAGCGCCTCCAGGTAGCGCTCCGCGTCGTCGACCTCGGCCGCGGGGAGCGTGACCACCAGGTGGGTGCGGTCGCGGTCCCGGCGACGGGCCTCCACGGCGGGGCGGGTCAGTGCCCGCCGCCCCGCGACGAACCGGCCGGTCAGCACGTCGAGGACGTCGTCGACCCGGCGCGGCAGCGTCGGGCCGCGGCCGGAGCCGCCACCGACGCGCAGCAGCATCAGCTCCCGGACGAGGTTCTCCACGTGCGCCTTGGTGTCCAGCACGAGGGCAGTGGGCACCTCGCCGAGGTCCACGGTGAGCGTGCCCGCGGTCCCCGGCTGCACGAGCTCCGGCCCACCCGGACGCCGGCGACCGGACGCGTCGGGGACGGGGTCCGCCGCGCCGTCGGGGGCCAGCTCGCACCACACGACCTTGCCGCCCGGCATCGGCGTGGCGCCCCAGCGGTGCGACAGCGTGTCGACCAGGGCCAGCCCGCGGCCGGTCATCGACTCGCTGGACGGCGTCCCGAGCACCGGCAGGTGGCGGCCGGAGTCCTGGACCTCGATCCGCAGCACCTGCGCCCCGGGGACGATCCGCAGCACGGCGGTGGACCCGGTGTGCAGCAGGGCGTTCGTCAGCAGCTCGGTCGCGACCAGCGTCGCGTCGTCCGCCAGCACCTCGAACCGGCCGCCGACCAGCACCTCCGCGGTGGCCCTGCGCGCCGCCGGGACCGCGTCCGGGTCGCCCGCGATGGCCACGACCTCCGCGCCGTTGCCCACGTGCACCTCCCCACCGGCCCGCCGCAGGGGCGGACGTCGAGGGATCAGCGTAGGCGAGCGGGGACGCAGCGTGATGGTTCGTTAGCCCGGGTGGAGCATGCTCGCGCGGAACGGGCCTGCGGGTCAGCCGGGCGCGTGCCCGGGCTCCATCTGCTGGGCGAGGTACTGGCCGATGCTGATCCGCTCGATGGCGTCGAGCTGGCCCTCGAACCAGTCGGCGTGCTCCTCCTCCTCGCGCACCATCTCCTCGAACACGGCGGCCGTGCCGTGGTCACCGAGGTCGTGGCACTCCTGCGCCGAGGCGTTGAACTGGGCGACGGCGGCCTTCTCGCTGTCCAGCGCGAGACGCAGCATCTCGTGGGCGTCCTCGCCGACGGTGATGGGGTTGAGCTTCTGCACGTTCGGGTGCCCGTCGAACATGAGGATGCGGTTGATCAGCGCGTCCGCGTCCTTCATCTCGTCGATGGACAGGTCGTAGAAGACCTTACCCAGCCGCGAGAAACCCCAGTTGTCCAGCATCCTGGCGTGCAGGAAGTACGTGTTGGTGACCGTCAGCTCGAACGTCAGCGCCGAGTTGAGCAGCTCCACCACTCGCGGGCTCACGGGTTGCATGCGGGACCTCTCCCCTCGACGGCGTGTGCGCGACGCCATGCTGGCAGAGGACGGCCTTCACCGTGAAGACGCAGCCACCGCAGCTCTGCCCCGCACCCGTCCGTCGGCACAGCTCGGCCAGCGTCGAGGCGCCGTCGTCGACGGCGGCCCGCAGCTGGCGGTCGCTGACGACCTCGCAGTGGCACACGATCACGGAGGCAAGGCTAGCCTAAGTCTCGCTGTGGTCGATGTCGCTGTCCCGACCCGCGGGACGGCGGCGGGGGCGCGGGTCCGTCGCGAGGGGGAACCGGTCGACCGCCCGGAGGGTCGATGCCCACGAGAGCGACCCCGCGCAGACTGGGCGCGGACGGGAACGCGGACCGGGCGGTGCCCGGCGACGAGGAGGAGGCCCCCTGTGAGCACGTCCCCACCGACCGGTGACCCGGTGCGCCACCCCCTGCTGCTGGCCGAGGAGCTCCTCCTGCTCTTGCTGGACGAGCACACCGGGCGCCCGCTCGTCGACGGCAGCCGGCTCGACCCCGCACTGGCCGGCGCCGTCCTCGCCGAGCTCGCCCTCGGCGGTCACGTCGTCGTCTCCGACGGGACCCAGCACGGGGCGGACGGCGGGCCGCTGCCGGTCGGGCGTCTCCTCACCACGGGCGCACCGGCCCCCGCGGACCCCCTGCTCGGCGAGGCGCTCGCCCGCGTGGCGCACCGGTCGGGCAGGAAGCCCCAGGACGCGCTCGGCCCGCTCGCCCGGGGTCTGCGGGAGGGCCTGCTGAACCGCCTGACGGCCGCCGGGATCGTGCAGGAGCGGGAGGGCCGCGTGCTGGGGCTGTTCCGCACGCGGGCGTGGCCCGAGACCGACCCCCACCCCGAGCAGCGGGTCCGGCACCGCCTGCGGTGGGTGGTCCTGGGGGGTCACCCGGGTGACCCCCGGACCACGGCGCTCGTCGGCCTGCTGGCTGCGGTCGACGCGTTGCACAAGGTCGTCCCCGACGGGGACCGCAAGGCCGTGGCGCGGCGGGCGAAGGACCTCACGTCGGCCGACTGGGCGCCCGCGGCGGTGCGCAAGGCCGTGGAGGAGGTCGACGCCGCCGTGATGGCCACGGTCATCGTGGCCGGGACCGTCGCGGCGACCACCGCGACCTGACCACGGCGCCGTCGGTCGTCGCCCTGCCCAGGCCCGGCGCGCTTCTCAGGCGGCCACGGGCTCCAGCAGGAGGATGGGGATCAGCCGGTCGGTCTTGGTCTGGTACTCCGCGTACGGCGGGAAGGCCGCCACCGCGCGCTGCCACCACTCCTCGCGCTCGGGGCCGTCGAGCTCGCGGGCGACCACCTCGGTCTGGGTGGTGCCGTCCCGCAGGAGGATGCGGGGGTTCGCGACGAGGTTGTGGTACCACGCCGGGTGGGACGGCGCGCCCCCCATCGAGGCGACCGCCAGGTACCGGCCGTCGTGCTCGACGCGCATCAGGGGCACCTTGCGCACGCCGCCGGTCCGGGCGCCACGCATCGTCAGCAGGACGGTCGGTCGGCCCTGGATCAGCGGGACGGACGTCCCACCGCTGCTCTCGTACTGCTCCACCTGCCGGCGGACGAACTCGCTGGGGCTGGGCGTGTAGGCGCTGTCCTCGAGTCGGGTCACGTCGTCATTCAACGCGACGGGCTCACGCGCGCACCACCCACCGCGCCCGCGGGCGCGTCCTGCACCGGGCTCGGAGTTCAGTCCACGACCACGGTCACCGGCGTGCCCAGCTCCACGGTGCGGCTGACGGTGCACGTGCGGTCGTGCGAGGCGGAGACGGCCCGGGGCAGGACCTGCCGGGCCGCGTCGCCGTCCGCGCCGTCGGGGAAGCGCAGCCGGAAGGTGACGGTGATGTCGCGCAGGCTGTTGCCGTCGGCGTCGCGGTGCTTGTCGGCCCCGACGACGACCTCGAAGTGGTCGGCGGGGCTGCGCCTGCCGGTCACGACGTCGACGTCCACCGCCGAGCACCCGCCGATGGCGGCCAGGAGCAGCTCCACGGGGGTGAAGTCGGCGCCCGCGGTGCTGCCGAACCTCAGCTCACCGCCGCGGGCGTTGCGCGCCAGGTAGACGCCGGTGTCGAGGCGGCTGAGGGTGACCTCGCGGTGGGTGTCCGCGGCGGTCGTGTCGGCGGCGGTCGTGTCGGCGGCGGTCGGGTCGGCAGCCGTCGGCGCAGGCTGCGGGGAAGGGGTCTCGGCCATGGGACCCACTCTCTCAGGGCACCGGCCCGGTCGGCAGCGCCGGCGCGGTCGGCGGGACCTGACCGGTCGGGCTGCGGCGTACCGTCCGTCCCGTGAGGTGGGTGGAGGTCGCGGACGGCGTGCTGCAGGGCAGGTACGACCCGTTCGACGTGACGGTCGGGGTCGTCAGGGGCGAGGACGGCCTGCTGCTGGTGGACACGCGGTCCTCGGCCCGCGAGGCCCGCCGGCTGCTGGAGGACCTCGTCGTGTTCGCGGTGCCGGTCCGGGCGGTCGTGCTCACCCACGCGCACTTCGACCACTCCTTCGGCACGCACCGCGTGCTCGCGTCCACGGGGCCGGTCCCGGTGTACGGCCACGAGCGGCTCGCGGGTCACCTCGACGCCTACGAGCGGCCCGACCTGGAGCGGTGGGTGCGCGACGGTGACGGTCCGGTGCCTGGTCTCGGGGAGGTCCGGCTCGTCGAACCCGACCAGGTCGTCGTCGACGAGCACCGCGTCCTCCTGGGCGACCGGGAGGTCCGGTTGTGGCACCCGGGTCGCGGTCACACCGACCACGACCTGGTGGTGCACGTCCCCGCCGCGGGGTGCTGGCTGGTCGGTGACCTGGTCGAGGAGTCGGGGCCCCCTTCGGTCGGCGCGGACAGCGACCTCAGGGCGTGGCCTGCGACGCTCGGGCGCCTGCTCGGACGGATCGGCGACGGTGACGTCGTCATCCCCGGTCACGGCGCGGCGGTGGACCGGACCTTCGTGGAGCAGCAGCGGTCGCACCTGCGCGAGCGCGCTGCCGGGCCCCGGACGCCGGGTGAGGGAGTCGGGAGCCAGGACGCCGGGACTTGGGACGCCAGGAGGCAGGACGTCGGGGGTCAGGACGTCGGGACGAGCAGCACCTGACCGGCCTGCAGATTCGAGGTGCTCAAGGCGTTCAGCGACCGGATCTCTGCCACGCGGTCGCGGACGTCGCCCTCGGCGTCCTGCTCGAGGGCGATCGACCAGAGGGTGTCCCCGGGCAGCACCGTCACCGACGCCAGGCCGGTCGGCTCGGCCGCCGTCGTCCCGCCGGTGGCCGTCTGGGCGCCCAGGACCCCCAGCCCGGTCACGACCAGCAGACTCGTCAGGGTCACGACGAGGCGACCGCGCCGCGTCAGCCGGAGCGGCCGCTCCGCACGCGCGGGCCGAGCCAGCCGCGCCCGCGACGCGTGGCCCGGCGCCGGCTCGGTGCGGCTCGACGTCCGCCGGCTCGGGAAGGACAGGACGAGGGCGTCGACGTCCCGTGGCGGGCACCCGCCCGTCAGGCGGACGTCCAGGGTGGCTGCGCTCATGGTCCCTCCCGCTCCTCGTCACCGGCTGAGCCGGGTCGAACTCGTGTTCGAGTCGAACACAGGTTCGATGTCTAGCACACCTGTTCGAACGAGTCCACCGCTCTCGCCGTGAGCAACCGCCTCCCGGTCCGCCGGTCGGACCCGACCTGCAGCAGCCACTGCAGCAGCCACCACCGACAGCCCGGCCCGCGACGGGTCACCCGATCGGAGCAGCGCCTCGCATGACACGCAGTCGAACACCTGTTTGAACCCAGGGGTCCGTCGGACTACGGTGATCACCAACGGCACGGCGAGTCGGTGCAGGCGGTCTCGGCGTGCGCGCGGGGTCCGGTCAGGCGGGTGTGCGGGCGGTTCGGGTGCGGCACCCGACCACGGGAGGAGCGAGGGTGGCCACGAGGCGGAGCAGGACGAGCGGCAGGACGAGCAAGGGCACGGCGACCGACGGCGCGGTACCGGTCGGCCCGCAGGTGGAGGCGACCGTGCACGAGCTGCCCGATGCGGCCGACGGCACGGACCTCACGCCGCGCCAGCGCAAGGTGCTCGAGTGCATCAGCGAGGCCGTCACGCGCCGCGGGTACCCGCCGAGCATGCGGGAGATCGGGGAGGCGGTCGGCCTGACCAGCCCGAGCAGCGTCAGCCACCAGCTGACGGCGCTGCAGCGCAAGGGCTACCTGCGGCGTGACCCGAACCGCCCACGCGCGATCGAGGTCGTGACACCCGGCGCCGTCGACGAGACCGGCTCCGGCGACGACCGCCCGGCGCCGTCGTACGTCCCCGTCGTCGGCCGCATCGCCGCCGGAGGGCCGATCCTCGCCGAGCAGGCCGTCGAGGACGTCTTCCCCCTCCCCCGCCAGCTCGTGGGTGACGGCGAGCTGTTCCTGCTCAAGGTGGTCGGCGACTCGATGGTGGACGCCGCGATCTGCGACGGCGACTGGGTGGTGGTACGCCGCCAGCCCGTCGCCGAGAACGGCGAGATCGTCGCCGCGATGCTGGACGGCGAGGCGACCGTCAAGACGCTGAAGCGTCGCGACGGCCACGTCTGGCTGCTGCCGCACAACCCGGCGTTCGAGCCGATCCCCGGCGACGAGGCGACCGTGCTCGGTCGCGTCGTCGCGGTGCTGCGCAGCGTCTGACGCGGTCCACGCCGCTCAGCCGAGGGCCGCGGCCGCCACGGCCAGATCCTGCACGAGACCGTCGAAGGCCTCGTCCCGGCGGTCGCGGGCACGCAGGACCGCCGAGGGGTGGACGGTCGCCACGGCCTGCGGTCCCGATGGGGACGGCCAGGCCATCACCACCCCCCGCTGCCGGGTCACCGCGAACGACGAGCCGTAGACCGCCTTCGCCGCGGTGGCCCCGAGGAGGACGACGACCTCCGGCCGCACCACCGCCAGCTCCTTGTCGAGCCACGGCCGGCAGGCCGTCAGGTGCGCCAGGTCCGGCGTCCGGTGCAGCCGCCGGCGACCGCGGGTCGGCGTGAAGCGGAAGTGCTTGACGGCGTTCGTCAGGTACACGGTGCCGGCGTCCAGCCCTGCCTCCGCCAGCGCCTTGCGCAGCAGCCGTCCGGCTGGTCCGACGAACGGCTCGCCCTCCCGGTCCTCGACGTCACCAGGCTGCTCACCGACGAGCACCATCCGCGCCCTGGCGGGCCCCGAGGAGAACACCACCTGCGTGGCGTCCTGGTACAGCTCGCACCCGCGGCACGCCTCCGCCGCCCGCCTCAGGGTGGAGACGCCGACCCGACCCCCCGACGGCACCCACTGCTGCGCACCCGGACGCTCCACGTCCTCACCACCCCGGCGTCGCGACGGCTGGGCCGGCGCCCTGCCCGGGGCGCGTCCACCCGCGCGCCGGCCACGACCGGACGCTACGACCGGCCGGGACCTCGTGCGACCCGACCTCAGGAGGCCGGCTGGAGTGGCCGGTCACGACGAGCGGGTGCACGGTGAGAGGGCGCTCCACGCCCAACCGACGAGGAGGAGGAGACCGTGCCCGGTCAGAAGGACCCCGGCCCCAGCGTCAAGGACCCGGAGCTGTACGAGAAGCTCCGGGACGAGGGGAACTCGAAGGAGAAGTCCGCCCGGATCGCCAACGCGGCGAGCAACAGCAGCCGCAGCGACGTCGGGGAGAAGGGCGGCAGCTCGGGCTCGTACGAGGACTGGACGGTCGACGACCTGCGTGGCCGAGCGGCCGAGCTGGACATCGAGGGACGGTCCTCGATGACCAAGGACGAGCTGATCGACGCCCTGCGCAACCACTAGCCGCGCGCGGGCGGCTCAGCGCGGGCCGCCGCCGAGCCGGGCGAGCGCCAGGACCACGTGGTCCCACAGGAGGGTGGTGTCCACACCGGTCGCCACGTGCACCGGGACGGCGCCCGGCCCGGCGGTCCCGAGGTGCAGCCGCCCCGCCCGCGGACCCTCGACCTGCACCCTCACCCCACCCGGCACCGTGCGCAGCACCTCGGGACGGGCCGCCGCGACCACGGCGACGGCGTCGTGCAGCGGCGGGTGGGCGAGTCCGGCGTCGCGTCGGTACCGCGTCTCGTGCGCCAGCGCGAACGCCACCAGACGGTCCAGGAGCTTTGCGTGCGCCGCGTCCCGCGCCGTCCCCCGGATCCGGTCGACGACGCCGTCGTCGACGAGCGCCCCGAACGTCGCGTCCAGGCCGCACACCGTCGCCGGCACCACCGGCCCGACGCCGCGGGCACCAGGGACGCCGCACAGGACCGTGCGCACAGCCCTCGGGTCGGCGCGGGCGTTCGTCTCGACGTCCGGCAGCCGCCCGCCGCCGGGGCGCGGCTGCTCCCACACCCGTCCTCCGCGGGTGCCCACCACGCCCGGCCCGAGGACCCCGCCCATCCACACCAGTCGTCGGACCCGCGAGAGCAGATCAGGCTTGGACACCGCGACCTCGGCCGCCGAGGTCAGTGGTCCGGTCACCACCAGGACGCACCCGCCCGCCCGAGCCGGTGACCGGTCAGCCGCGTTCCGGGGCACCTGCTGGAGCGCCCGGGCCAGGCCGGCCGCGCCCGTGCCCGCCACCTGCTCCCCCGCGTCCTCGGGCCGCAGGAGCTCCGGCCCCGTCCCCGACCTCCCGCGGATCGCACCGAGCAGCGCGCGCACCCGCTCCGCCCCGGTCTCGTCGTCCGGCAGCGCGCCCGTCACCGTGACCGCCCGCAGGTCCAGGTCGGGGTGCCCGGCCGCCACCGCGACCGCGACGAGGTCGTCCTCGCGGGCGTCCACGTCGAGCACCACGGGCACCGGCGCCGCGCCGGGCGGACGTGGCACGGGCTCCTCCCCAGGTGGTCAGCGGCGCGTCAGCGTGCGGACCACGAGGTCCACGTCGTCCTCGTCGTTCCACAGGTGGAACGCCAGGCGCACCCTGCCGGCCCGGCCCGCGACGCGGGCACCGGCGTCCAGCAGGCGCGACCGCAACGTGCCGTCCGGGTCGTCCAGGGACACGACGGCTCGACCGGCGGGCGGGAGGTCCAGCGCCTCACGCACCCGGTCGGCCAGGCCGGCGTCCCAGCGGCGCACGTCCTCGGCCGGGACGGACCCGAACAGCTCGAGGGCCGGCACCGTCCCCACCCACGGCATCCACGCCGGGGAGACGTCGTACCGGCGGGCGCTGTGCGCGAGCTCCATGCCCGGCCCGTAGCAGGAGTCCCACACCGACTCGCCCGCGTACCAGCCAGCGTGCAGCGGACGCAGCGGGAACCGCTCCTCCAGCCGCGGGGCGACCGTGAGGAACGCACTGCCCCGGGGGGCGCACAGCCACTTGTACGCCGAGCAGACGGTCAGGTCGAAACCGCCCGCGTCCACCGGCATCCAGCCGGCGGCCTGGGTGAGGTCGCAGAACGTCAGGACGTCGTGCCGGGCGGCGGCCTCGCGCACGGCGACGGCGTCGGCGAGCGAGCCGCACGCGGACTGGGCGAGGGAGAAGGCGACCAGCGTGGTCGACGGGCGCAGCGCCTCGGCCAGCCCGTCCAGCGGCACGTGCCGGACGGTGACGCCCCGGTCGGCGTGCACGAGGAAGGGGTGCACCATCGAGGAGAAGTCGCCGTCGACGCAGACGACCTCGGCGCCGTCGGGCAGCGCGGCGGCGACGAGCCCCGCGGCCACGGACACCTGCGACCCCACGGCCACCCGGTCCGCCTCCACGCCGACGAGACCGGCGTACGCGGAGCGGGAGCGTCGTACGGCCTCGTCGTAGCCGGCCGGGGTGGCCCTGCCCGCGGCCCACTCGTCGAGCGCGCCGCGCAGCGCCGCCTGGACGGTCCGCGGCGGCAGACCCGCCGACGCGGCGTCCAGGTGCCCGGGGACCCGGTCGAACGCGGCGCGCGCGGCCTCGAGAGCACCCGGCGTCTCGCGGCGGTCGAGGGAGGGGGTCGCGGTCGTCGAGGTCGTCACCCCACCAGTGCACCGCGCGGTCGAGGGATCACACAACCGACAGTCAGGTCTCCCACCCATCACCGACGTTATGGTCGGGTGGTGGACCTCGACCCCTCCGCGCTGCGCATGATGCGCGCCATCGCCGACACCGGGACGATCTCCGCGGCCGCCGCGGTGGTCGGCTCGTCCCAGCCCGCGGTGAGCCAGCAGGTACGCCGGCTCGAGCGCCGGCTGGGGACGGCGCTGCTCGAGCGCGCGGGCCGCGGCGTGCGGCTCACCGAGGCGGGGGAGGTCCTCGCCCGGCACGGGGCCGCCGTGACGGCCGCGCTGGAGGCCGCCCGCGAGGAGGTCGAGTCGCTCGCGGGGCTGCGCACCGGCCGGGTGCGGCTGACGGCCTTCCCCTCCTCGTCGGCGACGCTGCTCCCCCGCGCCCTGGTGCGGCTGCGCGAGCGCCACCCGGGGGTGCGCGTGACGTTCGCCGAGGCCGAGCCCCCGGAGTCGCTGCAGCAGCTGCGCGACGGTCGCTGCGACCTCGCCGTCGCGTTCTCCTACCCGGGCAACGAGCTCGGTGGCGAGGACACCGGCGACCTGCGCGGCCTGGTCACCCGGCCGCTGCTGACCGACCCCCTGTGGCTCGCCCTGCCGCCCGGGCACCCCGCGGCCCGGGCCTCCGAGGTGGCGCTGGCGGACCTGGACTCCGAGACGTGGATCGCCGGCTGCCCCCGCTGCCGCGGCCACCTGCTGCAGGTCTGCGACGCGGCGGGCTTCGAGCCGGAGGTCGCGTACGCCACCGACGACTACGTCGCGGTGCTGGGGCTGGTGTCGGCCGGGCTGGGCGTGGCGCTCATCCCGGGGATGGTGCTGCAGGCGTCGCGCAACACCGACGTCGTCCTGCGCCGCGTGACCCCGCCGTCGACCCGCCAGGTGCACGCGGTGACCACGGCCGACCTGCTGCGCGTCCCGGCGGTGGCGGCCGCCGTGGACGTGCTCGTGGAGACCGCCGCCGACCTCGGCGAGGAGATGACCCGCCTCGACGGCTGACGCCGCGTCCTCGCCGGAACGCCCTCGTCAGCGACGGGTCGGTGACGGGTCAGCGGCCGTCAGCGCTGCAGGTGCTGGTAGTCCGGGTTGCGCCAGGTGCCGCCCCACGTGAACCCGTTGTCGGTGAACGCCGCCAGCGCCTCGCTGCCGGGGGTGAACATGCCGGGCACCGGGTCGCGGTCGGTGTACCGGGCGCCCTTGGGGGGCAGCACCCTGCCACCGAGGACGTACGGGTTGATCACGGGGTTGACGTCGATCGCCCGCCCGTAGGCGTGCTTCGACCAGGACGTCGGCCCGTCGCTGACCGCGGCGCGGCAGTTGAACCCCGAGGTGTTGTCCGCGGCCATCGACGCGTCGTCGTCCCCACCGAACTCGTCGACCGGGCGGATGCTGGTGATCGGGAACCCGATCTCGAAGAGCCGGGCGAACGCGCGGCGGGTGCGCTCGACCAGGTCGGCGTGGACGACGAGCACGCCGGTGCGCACGCCGCCGTCCATCGTGCGGTGCGACAGGGTGACGGCCCGCAGGTCCGACGGCGGGACGGGGCACCCCTCGCGCCAGGAGTGCGGCAGGTCGGCCGGCCCGACCTGTGCGACGGACCAGACGAAACCATCGGGCGCGCCGCTCGGGGCGGTGCCCTGCGCGACGCCGGGGAGGACGGTCGGCGAGGGGGGCGGCTCGGCGCGCAGGACCGCGGTGGGCGGTCCGGTCGGCTCGGGCGCCGGCGGGACGCTGACCAGCGCGCCGTCGTCGTCCGGCGCGTCGACGGCCGCGGTCTGGTCGGCGGCGTCGGGGACGGCGTCCGGCGAACCGCACCCGGCGAGCAGGGCGAGCACCGCGGCGCCGGCGAGGGCCGCCCGGGCGGCCTGCTGGCGACCGCTCACGAGATGGCGATGACCGCGCCGCTGCGCTGCCACCGCATCACCTCGAGCAGGTCGGACCGCGGGAGGCTGACGCAGCCCGCGGTCGGGTTGCCGGTCGACACGTGCAGGAAGATCGCGCTGCCGCGACCCGGGGTCGCCGACTCGTTCCAGCCGATCACCTGCGCGTAGTCGTAGGCGGGCGGGTTGACGAGGTCCTCGGCGCTGGCCCAGCGGCCGTCGGCGGGCTTGCGCTGGTGGGTGTTGTAGTGCGGTGAGTCGGGGTCGTCGACCCAGACGTCCGCGGCGCCGGTGACGAACCAGCCCTGGGCCAGGCCCGGGTCGGGGCGCGTGCCGAAGCCGCCGCGCAGCGGGTGGACGCCGGCGGGGGTGGCGCCGTCCCCCTCGCGCTTGCTGCCGGTGACGCCGGAGTACCCGACGTAGCCGCGGTAGGGGCCGAGCTCGGTGACGTACGACCCGTCGTCGCCGCGGGCGCAGGCCCGGACGGTGGCGCGCGTCCCCGAGGAGCGGACGACGACGACCTGGTCCGCACCGGCGGCCCGTCCGACGTCGCACGCCTCGCCCGTCCCCGACTCGCTCCGCCCCGCGTCCGGGGCACCCGTGCCACCCGCGTCCGGGGTCACCACGAGCGTGGCCTGCGGAGGCGGCACGGGCACGAACCCGGACGTCGGCTCGGGCGGCCGCCCGGTCGCGGACGGCACGCTGACCTCGACCGCGCCGGCGGCCCCAGGGCGGTCAGGGTCGCCGTCGGCCGACGCGGCCGGGCGGCCGGCGCCCGGGGCACCCGACCGGTCGAGCAGGCCCGCGCCGTACGCCGTGCCGAGGACGACGCCGAGGGTCACGACCACGGCCGTCACCACCACGGCGGCGCGGCGCGCCCGTCCCGTGCCCATCTCGCCTCCGGGGGTCCCGTCCACTCCCGCCGGTCGTCTCCTCACCCCGAGCGACCGACCGGACACAACGGACGGTCACGCTACCCGCTCGTCAGCCCGCGGCGTGCAACCGGCGCAGGGCTCCGAGCGCGACGTCCCGGTCCGTGGTCGGCCACAGCGGCGGTAGCGACGAGCGCAGGAACCCGGCGTACCGGGCGGTGGCCAGCCGCGGGTCGAGCACGGCGACGACCCCGCGGTCCTCGGTGGAGCGGATCAGCCGCCCCGCCCCCTGGGCCATCCGCAGGGCGGCGTGCTGGGCGGCGACGGCCATGAACCCGTTGCCACCGGCGGCGCTGACCGCCTGCTGGCGGGCGCTGGCCAGCGGGTCGTCCGGGCGGGGGAAGGGCAGGCGGTCGATCACCACGAGCCGGCACGCCGGGCCGGGGACGTCGACGCCCTGCCACAGCGACAGGGTGCCGAACAGGCAGGTGGACGGCTCCGCCGCGAACCGGCGCACCAGGGTCGGGGTGGTGTCGTCGCCCTGGCACAGCACCTCGACGTCGAGCCGCTCGCGCATCGCGGCGGCTGCGGTCTCCGCACCGCGCCGGGAGGAGAACAGCCCGAGGGTGCGGCCGCCGGCGGCCTCGACCAGCGCGGCCAGCTCGTCGAGCAACCGGTCGGGCACGCCGTCGCGGCCGGGCGGCGGCAGGTGGCGGGCGACGTACAGGATCCCCTGCCGCGGGTAGTCGAACGGGCTGCCGACGTCCAGGCCGCGCCAGCGGACCGTCTCGTCGGGCGGGCCCTGGCTGTCGAGCAGGCCGACCGAGCCGGCCGCCGCGTCGAAGGTCCCGCCGAGCGTCAGGGTCGCCGAGGTCAGGACCACGGTGCGCTCGGCGAAGAGGCGCTCGCGCAGCATCCGCGCCACCGACAGCGGCGCGACGTGCAGCGCCCGGCGCGGCTCACCGGCACCGAACCGGCTGACCGAGAGCCACAGCACGTCCCCGGCGAGGTCGGCCGCCATCCGCTCGGCCACGTCGAAGACCTCGGTCACCGCGGCCCGGGCGAGCTGACGGCCCGCACCGGCGACGTCGTCGCCCCGCTCCCCCGGCGCCGGCTTCAGCGCGGTGAGCAGCTGCCGGGCGGCGTCCCGGACCCCCTCGACGACGGGCCGCACGCCGTCCGGCAGGCCGTGCGCGAGCCGGCCCTCGGGCAGCGGGTCCAGCGCCGAGGCCAGCTCGTCGGCCGCGACCTGCAGGTCGCTGGAGTCGGTCCCGGCGCTGCTGCGGGCGCGGCTCGCCGCCGCCGCGACCATGCCCGCGCTCAGCTCCGCGGAGACCACCGAGGTCACCCGGTCCGCCAGCTCGTGGGCCTCGTCCACGACGAGGACGTCGTGCTCGGGCAGGATCTGCCGCCCCTCGAACGCGTCGATGGCGAGCAGGGCGTGGTTGGTGACCACGACGTCGACGTCGTGCGCCCGCGACCTCGCGGTCTCGACGAAGCACGCGGCGGCCTGCGGGCACTTCTGCGCGCCGAGGCACTCCCGCGGCCCCACGCTGACCTGACGCCACGCCCGCTCGGAGACACCGGGGACCAGCTCGTCGCGGTCACCGCTGGTGGTCCGCTCCGCCCACTCGCGCAACCGCACCACCTCGCGGCCGAGGCGGCTGGCGCCGGCGTCCGTGGCGACCACCGTCCCCGGCAGGTCGGGCAGGGACTCGGCGCCGAACAGGGTGTCGTCCTCCGGGAAGCCGCCCTCGAGCTTGTGCAGGCACACGTAGTTGGCCCGGCCCTTGACGATCTGGCAGGTGGGACGGCGGCCGAGGACGGGTTCCAGCGCGTCGGCGAGCCGGGGCAGGTCGCGCTCGACCACCTGGTTCTGCAGGGCGAGGGTCGCGGTGGAGACCACCGTGGTGCGCCCGGAGACGACCGCCTGGCGCACCAGCGGCACCAGGTACCCCAGCGACTTGCCCGTCCCGGTGCCGGCCTGCACGAGCAGGTGCTCACCCGTGGCGACCGCGGTCTCGACGGCCTCGGCCATCGCCTGCTGACCGGGCCGGTGGGCGCCGCCGAGCGCGTCCACCGCGGTGGCGAGCAGGTCCGCGACCGCGGGCACGTCCCGGTCCCGGCGGGTGCGGGGCGGGGTGTCGGCGGTGTCGGCGGCAGGCACCGCGAGAGCCTAGCCGGGGCCGGCGATCCCGACGTCGAGCACGTCCACCACGAGGGGCTGCTCCGAGCGGCTCAGCGCCACCAGCCCGACCTGCCCCCGGGGCTCGCCCTCGTCGGCCTCGACGGTCAGCACCTCCCGGCCGTCGACCGCCATCTGCAGGACGGCGGTGCCCGGCTCGTCCCCGGCGGAGCAGCGGCCCCCGACCCGGGTCACCGTGCCCGGACCGGCCTGCGGGCCGGGCGGCGCCGTGGGGCTGGTCGAGGAGTCCTGCAGGACGCGTGCCACGCCGTCGCGCAGCGTCGCCACGCCGTAGTAGGGCGTCCCGCCGGGTTGGCTGCCCACCACGAACACGTAGGCGCTGTCCTCGGTGACGCCGCACGCCACGCCGTACAGGCCGGTGCCGGACACCAGCCGCAGCCCCGCGTCGACGACGACGGGGTCGAGGTCGACGGCCCGCCGGTCCTGGTTCGGGGAGACCAGCGGCCACCCCGTGGCGGTCATCCGGTAGGCGCCGTCGACGTACTGCAGCCGCGCGCCGGCCTCGAGCAGGCCCGTCTGCCAGCTGGGGGGCTCCTCGGCCATGACGTGCTGCAGGGTGACGCCCGCCACGGGCTCCGGCTCGTCGTCGGACGCCGCCGCGCAGCCGGCGAGCAGGGACGCGACGGCGACCGCCGTGACCACCCCCGCTGCTCGTCCGCGCACCCGCACGCGACCGACGCTACTGCCCCCGGACGCCGGCCCGTGGGTCAGGCGGGTGAGGGTCCCCTCAATGGCCACCGGTGGAGGCGACCGAGAACGGCTCGAGGTCGGCCCCGAGCTCGCTGCCCACCCGGGCCCGCAGCCGCGTGCCGTCGCCGGTGTGCTCCTCCTCCAGCACCTCCCCGGTGGCGTGCACCCGGTGCACGAGGTCCCCGCGGTCGTAGGGGACGACGACGTCCACCTCGACGTCGGGCCGCGGCAGCTCGGCGGCCACCGCCTCGCGCAGCGCCTCGATGCCCGCGCCGGTGCGCGCCGAGACCAGCACGCTGTGCGGCTCCCGCCGGCGCAGCCGGGCCACCGTCTCCGGGTCCGCGGCGTCCGCCTTGTTGAGCACGACGAGCTCCGGGACGCCGTCCGCCCCGACCTCCACGAGCACGTCGCGGACCGCGACGATCTGGCCCTCGGGGTCCGGGTGCGAGGCGTCGACGACGTGCAGGACGAGGTCGGCCTCGGCGACCTCCTCCAGCGTCGACCGGAACGCCTCGACGAGCTGGGTGGGCAGGTGGCGGACGAAGCCGACGGTGTCCGCCAGCGTGTAGAGGCGGCCGTCGGGGGTCTGCGCCCGGCGGACCGTGGGGTCCAGCGTCGCGAACAGCGCGTTCTCGACCAGCACCCCGGCGCCGGTGAGCCGGTTGAGCAGGCTGGACTTGCCGGCGTTGGTGTAGCCCGCGATCGCGACGCTGGGGACGGCGTTGCGCCGGCGGTCCGCGCGCTTGGTCTCCCGCGCGGGCTTCATCGCCCTGATCTCGCGGCGCAGCTTCGCCATCCGGGTGCGGATCCGCCGCCGGTCGAGCTCGATCTTCGTCTCGCCGGGGCCGCGCGAGCCGATCCCCGCACCCGCGGCGACACGGCCACCGGCCTGGCGGGACATCGACTCGCCCCAGCCGCGCAGGCGCGGCAGCAGGTACTCGAGCTGGGCGAGCTCGACTTGCGCCTTGCCCTCCTTGGACTTGGCGTGCTGGGCGAAGATGTCGAGGATCAGCGCCGTCCGGTCGATCACCTTGACCTTGACGATGTCCTCGAGGCCGCGGCGCTGGGACGGCGACAGGTCGCCGTCGCAGATGACGGTGTCGGCGCCGGTGGCCTCCACGACGGACCGCAGCTCGGCGGCCTTGCCGGAGCCGAGGAACGTCCCCGGGTCGGGGGCGCTGCGCCGCTGCAGGACGCCGTCCAGGACGACGGACCCGGCCGTCTCGGCGAGGGCCGCCAGCTCGCGCAGGGAGTTCTCGGCGTCCTCGGCGGTGCCGAACGTCCACAGGCCGGCCAGGACGACGTTCTCCAGCCGCAGCCGGCGGTACTCGACCTCGGAGACGTCCTCGAGCTCGGTGGACAGGCCCGCCACCCGCCGCAGCGCCTGCCGCTCCTCGAGGTCGAGCTGGTCGCCGTCGCGCTCGTGGTGGCTCGTCCCGCCCTCCGCGACCGCCGTCCCGTGGCGGGACAGGATCCGGTTGACCGCGTCCACGGGGCCGGCCGGGACGAGCTGGTCGTCGGTGTCGGCGTCGGTGGGGCGGTCGTGGTGCTGGGCGGTCATCGGTCTCCCGGGTCTGGTCCGTGGCTGGGTGGGCCGCTCCCGCCCGGTGCGCCGGAGCGGTCACGAGTCAGCCTGACAGGTCAACGCCCGGCCGCTCCACCGGATTCCTCGTGCGGGCCCGGTGCGCGGCGCCGGACCTCGTGAAGGTCTGCCGCGGCGGGCCCCGGTGGCGTACCGTTCGCCCGCGATGGACGGCGACCACTACTTCAGCTCCCGGCCCGCGGCGGCGGACGAGCGGCGGACCCTGACCGTGCCGCTGGCGGGCCGCGACGTGGACGTCGTCACCTCCTCGGGGGTGTTCAGCGGCCACCGGCTGGACCTCGGCACCCGCGTGCTGCTGCGAGAGGTGCCGGACCCGCCCGAGCACGGGGACCTGCTCGACCTCGGCTGCGGCTGGGGACCGGTGGCGCTGACCATGGCGATGCTCGCCCCGGAGGCCAGGGTGTGGGCGGTCGACGTCAACGACCGGGCGCTGGACCTGACCCGCCGCAACGCCGAGGCGCTCGGTCTGGGCGGGGTGCGGGCGGTGCACCCGGACGACGTGCCCGACGACGTCCGGTTCGCCGCGATCTGGTCCAACCCGCCGATCCGGGTCGGCAAGGCGGCCCTGCACGAGCTGCTGTGCCGCTGGCTGCCACGGCTGGACGACGGGGCGAGCGCCTTCCTCGTGGTGCAGCGCAACCTCGGCTCGGACTCGCTGGCCACCTGGCTGAACGGCGCGCTCGGACCGCAGCTGGTGACGGCGAAGGAGGCCAGCGCCAAGGGGTTCCGCGTCCTGCGGGTGCGCCGGACCGCCTGACCGGACCGCCTGACCGGACGGCTGGGGCGGCGCTGGTCAGGCCGTCAGACGAACCGGCTGATCGGCCGCCTACGGCGGGAGGCCCGGGCCGCCTCGAGCGCCTGGATCACCAGCTCTCGGCGCGCCCGGCGGTCGGCGTCCACCGCGTCCGACAGGCGCGGGACGGGCAGGTGCACGGTGCCGGTCCTCGTGCCGGTCCTCGTGCCGGTCCTCGTGCTGGTCGGGCCGGGCAGGCTCACGGCGGTGTCGGTGCGCATGCCCCCAGGTGCCGTCGGGGCTCCGGGTGATACACGCCGGGTGGTGCACGCCGGGTGGTACACGCCGGGTGGTACACGCGGCCGACGACGAGGTCAGACCGCTCGCAGGACCCCGCCGGGACGGCGGCGCCGGCGCTCGCGGGCCAGCTCCAGGTGGTGCAGCAGCGCCTCGCGGCGGCGCCTGCGCTCGGCGTCCGCGAGGTCGCGCGCCGTCTCCTCGTGGGCCAGCTCCGTCACCGTGGCCCGGGCCAGCGTGCTGACGGCCGTCGTCGCCACCACCTCGTGCATCTGCTGCTCCCTCCCTCGGCCGCCCCGTCGGCTCACGGGACCAGTCCACCGCGCAGCGACCGCCGCACGCGTCGGCCGCTCGTCTCGCCGACCCCCGACCTTCGTCGGTGCCCGCGTCGTCCTGGTGAGGGCCCGCCCCGGACGGTCACCCCGCACGGCGGTCCGGCCGGGGGCGGCCCTCCCCCTCTGGACGCACGAGACGCCCGGGAGGTTGCACCGGCGTCCGAGTAACTTCCGGAAGGAGCCCGGACGGGTGCGGACGGCCGCCCGGACCGGTCGGCGACGTCGTCGCGAGGACGTCCCGCCGGTGCCCGGTCAGTGCCGCGAGCGGGAGCGGGCGACGGTCGCCGTCCCGCGGGCGACGAGCGCGGCCGGGCCGGCGAGCTCGACGTCGCCGTCGTCCAGCAGGCTCACCCGCACCGTGCCGCCCGGCACCTCGACCCACCAGGCCCGCGGCGCCTCGTCGCCGGCCCACGCCGAGGCCGCCAGGGCGGCGGCGCATGCACCCGTCCCGCAGGAGCGGGTCTCCCCCACGCCCCGCTCGTGCACGCGCATCCGCAGCCGGCCGGCGCCCTCGGCGTCCGCCGCCGCCTCGATGACCACGAGCTCGACGTTCGTGCCGTGGTCCGGGACGGGCCGGACGACGGGAGCCCGGGTCAGGTCGGCGGCGGCCAGCTCGTCGTCACCGGTCAGCGCGACCACCGTGTGCGGGTTGCCGAGGTCCACGGACAGCGCCGGCCGCGCCACGCCGTCCAGGCCGTCGACCTGCACGAGGCTGTCGTGGCCCTCGCGCACCGCCTGCTCGCCGCCGCTGAACCGCCACCCGCCCATGTCCACGGCGAGCCAGTCGGTGCGGCCCCCGGGTCCGACGGCGTGCCTGACCCGCTTGACGCCACCCCGGGTGCCGACCGCCAGCCCTTCCGGGGCGTCGAGCACCTCCCGGTCGACCAGGCCGTCGGCCTCCAGCAGGGCGGTGAACACGCGCACGCCGTTGCCGCACATCTCGGCGACGGACCCGTCGGCGTTGCGGTAGTCCATGAACCACTCGGCGTCCGGGTCCTCCGCGAGGGCCGCCGAGCCGGCGTCGAGCGCGGCGGAGCGCACGACCCGGATCAGACCGTCCGCGCCGACCCCGGCGCGCCGGTCGCACAGGGCGGCCACCGCGTCGGGACCCAGGTCGAGGACCCCGTCGGGGTCGACGACGAGCACGAAGTCGTTCTCGGTGCCGTGGCCCTTGACGAAGTCGACGGTGGTGGACGCCATGCCGCCAGCCTACGGGCGGGGGGCCGCGGCGCCGGACCTCTCGTCGGCCACCCCGTCGGTCACGCCATCGGCGGCGGCGCCGTCGGCGCGCGCGCGGCGGACGAGGTGCAGCGCCGCGTCCACGGGGTGCCGGGAGGCGGCGGGGCCGGCGTCGACCCAGTGCACCCGCGGGTCGCGGCGGAACCAGGACCGCTGCCGGCGGCCGAAACGGCGGGTCGCCTGCACGGTCCGGTCCCGCGCGTCGGTCAGGGTGCAGGTCCCGTCGAGGTGCTCGAGGACCTGGGCGTACCCGAGGGCGCGCGACGCCGTCCGGCCCCGGCGCAGACCCTCCTGCTCGAGCCGGCGCACCTCCTCGACGAGCCCCTCGGTGAGCATCCGGTCGACGCGACGGGCGATCCGGTCGTCCAGGACGTCGCGGGGGACGTCGAGGCCGACCTGGACGGTCGGGGCGACGTACTCGTACCGGGGCATCGTCGCGCTGAACGGACGGCCGGTGAGCTCGACGACCTCCAGCGCCCGGACCACGCGCCGGACGTTGCCGGGCAGGATCGCGGCGGCCGCCACGGGGTCGACCGCGCGCAGGCGCTCGTGCGTCGCCGCGGCACCGTCGCGGTCGGCGTCCGCCTGCAGCCGCGCGCGGACGTCCGGGTCGGTGCCGGGGAACTCCAGCGGGTCGACCACGGCCCGCACGTAGAGGCCGGAGCCGCCCACCAGCACGGGCACTCGGCCGCGGGACCGGACGTCCTGCACGCAGGCGCGGGCCTGTCGCTGGTAGGCGGCCACGCTGGCCTCCTGCGTGACGTCCAGGACGTCGAGGAGGTGGTGCGGGACCCCGCGCCGCTCCTGCGGCGGGATCTTGGCGGTGCCCACGTCCATCCCCCGGTACAGCTGCGAGGCGTCCGCGTTGACCACCTCACCGCCCAGGGCCAGGGCGAGGGCGACGCCGAGGTCCGACTTGCCGGAGGCGGTGGGGCCGACCACGACGACCAGGGGGGTTCCCCGCTCACCGGGCCGGTCCGACGTCACGCCACGAGTGTGGCACCCGTCGCGGCGCGCGCCGGTACCGGCGCTCGGAGCCCGAGGGGGGCTCACACCGTCCACGAGGCCACGAGGTACCCCACGCCGAAGGGCGCCGCGTCGTGCAGCACCTCGGCCCGCACCCCGCCGGGGGCCGCTCGGACGGCGGGCGAGCGGGTTCGTGCCCACCCGGCCAGGACCTGCCAGCCGGCGCGGCCCTCGCAGCCGGCGGCGGCGTACCGGGTGGCGTCGAGCCGCTCCAGCGCGCCGGCGTCGCCCGCGGCGAGCGCCCGCGCGACGTCCCGGTCCACGGCGTCCGCGTCGGGGTGGGGCCCCCCAGGTGGTTTGGGGCCCCGCCGGTTCGACCCGTCGGCGACGACGAGCAGCGGCCGGCCGGCGAGCTCGGCGCCGAGCCGCAGGCACGTGCCCGGTGTCGCGGTCGCCGGCAGGACGAGCAGGTCGACACGGCCGGTCCACCCGGCGTCCCGGAGCAGCCACCGGCCGACGGTGGCGGACGTCGGCAGCGGCGGCCGGTCGGCCCCGTCCGGGTCGGGCCGGTCGGCGGCCGGGACGTCGACGCCGATCCCGGACAGCGTGCCCGGTCCCGCGGCGTCGAGGCGCCACGGCCGGCCGTCGACCGGCGTGCCCGGCGGCCCGGGCACGACGGCGACGAGCGTCACGCCCGCAGGGGGCTCGTCGAGGTGACCGTTCGCGTCGCCCGCACGTGCAGCGGGCGGCACAGGGGACCGCCGGGCGTCGTGGACGACCGCGCGGACCGCGGCCTGGCAGGCCGCCCGCAGCTCGTCGACCTCGGGCGCCGTGGTCCCCGCGACCCCGGGCACGAGCAGCGGCGGGCCGGGGCAGGCGACGGCGACGGGCACGTCCCGACGCTAGCCGAGCGGCGACCCGGCGGCGTCGTGGCCCGCACCCGCCAGGAGGCCCCGCCGGTGCGCGATCGACACCGCCTCGGTGCGCCCGGTCGCGCCGAGCTTGGTCATCAGGTTGCTCAGGTGCACGCTGACGGTCTTCTCGCTGATGAAGAGCCGCTCCCCCGCCTGGCGGTTCGTCAGGCCCTCGGCGACGAGCGCCAGGACCGCCGCCTCGCGGGGGGTGAGCGGACTGGGCGGACCGGGCGGACCGGGCGGACTCGGCCCGCGCGCTGGTAGCGGGGCCGGCGGCTCGTCGCGTGGAGCGGTCGGCGGCAGCGGGACGCGGGCCCGCCGGGCCAGGGTGACGACCGCAGCGGCGAGCGGCTCGGCACCCAGGTCGCGGGCGGCGCGCCGGGCGGCGGCGAGCTCCTCGACGGCCTCGTCCCGGCGTCCCGTCTCGAGCAGCGACTCCGCGAGCCGGTACCGGCTGCGCGCCTGCTCGTAGGGGTAGCCGTCGCCGAACGCGTCCACCGCCTCCTGCCACAGCGCCGGCTCGGCGCGGCCGTGGGCGCGGGCGTGCTCCGCACGGACCCGTGCCACCCACGCCCGCCCCTCGGGGCCGAGGCGCCCGAGGCGGGGCCTGCCGCGCTCGGCGGTGGTCTGCGCCAGCTGCAGCAGGTCGTCCGCCTCGCGCGTCACGTCGTCCGGTGCGCCCCGGCCGCGGGCGGCGGCCGCCTGGTCGGCGAGCGCGGCCACCGCCAGGGCGGACAGCCAGATCCCACCGAGGAAGTAGTCGTTCCAGGTGCGGGTGAGGTGGTCGACGACCTCGCGGGCGACGGTCACGGCGTCGGCGTAGCGGCCCTGCCACGTCAGCGCGTCGACCAGCACCCCACCGCCCACCAGGGCGATCTGCCCGTCGCGGCCCCACGCGGGGCGCAGGCCCTCGGCGTCCCGGACGGCGTCGGGGTCGCCGCGACCGACGCGCACGTACAGGCCCGCGGCGGACAGCCGCGCCGCGACGAGGTCCGGCGGTGCGCTGGTCCCGACCAGCGAGGCGACGGAGGCGCTGCCCTCCCAGTCACCGTGCAGGTACCGGGCGATGACCTCCAGGACCCGCAGCTCCAGGCCCCACGAGCTCCAGCGCGCACCGGCGCGCTCGGCCCTCTCCCTGGCCTCGCCGAGAGTCGCCAGGGCCTGGGGGACGGCGCCCCCGTAGTAGAGGTTGGCGGCCAGGTTGTAGGACGCCCGCAGCTCCACCCCGACGACCCCGCCGCGCCGGGCGACCTCCAGGGCACGGCGCAGCAGGTCGGTGGCGGTCTCCGGCTCGGCGAGGACGGCCAGGGTGGTCAGCAGGTCGGCCTCCACCGACGTCAGCCCCAGGGTGCGGGTGCCCTCCAGCGCCCACGTCGCCCAGGCCCGGGCGTCGTCGTCACGGTCCGCGCTGAGGCTGACCCTGGCGTGCACGGACGCGGCCTTGAGCAGGCGCGTCGTCCGGTCGTCCGCGGCCCACTCCGGCCCTCCGTCCGGCCCTCCGTCCGGCCCGGTGCCGGTCGGTGGGCGGGGTGAGGCCAGGGCCGTCCCGGGGCCGGTGAGGCGCGCCAGGGCCCGCGTCGTCTGGTCGAGCGCGCCCGGCTGCTCGAGCGCCAGCAGGTCCTGCGCGAGGTGGAGGCGGGCGACCGCCTCGGTCGCGGCGTCGCCGCGGTCGGCGGCCACGTGCACCGCCTGCCGGCTCAGGGCGGCGCTGCGGTCGAGCTCACCGGCCCGGTGCGCCGCCGCGGCGGCCCGCAGCAGCAGGTCGTCCTGACCACCACCGGCACGCTGCGGGGCGTCGGGGACGGCGTCCCACAGCGACAGCGCCGTCTCGAGGTGCCGCAGCGTCTCCGCCGGGGCGAACCGCCGCGTGGCCTCCTGTGCGGCGGCCAGGGACGCGGACAGGGCGCCCGGGAGGTCCTGGGCGGCGCGGCAGTGGTGCGCCAGCTCGGCGGCCGACCCGAGCGTCGGGTCGGCCAGGGCGGCCCCGTACGCGGCGTGCACGCGCACCCGCTCGCCGGGGAGCAGGTCCGCGTAGACGGCCTCGCCCAGCAGGGCGTGCCGGAACGCGTAGCCGCCGTCGACGGCGACGAGGACCTGGTGGGCGACCGCTGCCCGCAGCGACGGCTCGAGCTCGGCGGCCCCGCGCCCCAGGGCGGCGGCGAGCAGCGGCTCGGCCACCCGGCGTCCGGCGACGCTGGCTACGCGCACCAGCTCGACGACCGCGGCGTCGAGGCGGTCCACCCGCGCCAGCAGCACGTCGCTGAGCGTCTCGGGCAGCGCGGCCCGGGGTCCGCACCAGCCGTCCTCACCCGCCTCCAGCAGCTCCTGCGCGAAGTAGGCGTTGCCCTCGGAGCGCTCGACGACGCCGCGGACGACCGCGTCGCTCGCGGTGCCGCCGGTCACGACGTCGGCGAACTCGCGCAGCTCCTCGGGGGTGAACGGCGGTACCTCAACCCGCTCGACGGCGGGGTGGCGCACCAGCTCGGCGAGCAGCGGGCGCAGCGGGTGCCTGCGGTGCAGGTCGTCCGAGCGGTACGTGGCCAGCACGAGCAGGCGCTGGTCGCGGGCGCGGGCCACCAGGAAGCGCAGGAGGTCACGCGTCGACGGGTCGGCCCAGTGCACGTCCTCCAGGACCAGGAGCACCGGGCCGGGCGCCTGCTCGCCCAGCTCGCGGAGCGCCGCCGCGACCGCCTCGAACAGCTGCAGCCGCCCGACCTCGTCGTCGGAGGCGACGGGACCGCCGCCGACGAGGCCGGCGAGGGCCGGGTGCCGGCCGGTCACCGCGTCGAGGTCGGCCGTCCCGGTGCGGCGCGCGTGCGAGAGCGCCTCGGAGAAGGGCAGGTAGGGCAGGCCGACGTCGCCGAGGTCGAGGCAGTGCCCGACCAGCACGAGCGCGCCGTCGGAGGCGGCCTCGCGCACCAGCTCCTCGACGAGGCGGGTCTTGCCGGCACCGGCGTCGCCGCCGACGAGGACCGTCGCCGGCCGGCGGGAGGCGGCCTCGCCCAGCGCCACACGCAGCGTCTCGAGCTGCTCGCGTCGGCCGACGAGCCGCGAGGTGGAGGTGGCGCGGGGCACGTCACCCATCCTGGCACCCGGCGCGGCGACGGCGGCGACCGCGAGCGCGTCGCTCACGCGGCGCGACCGGCGCCCGCGGCACCGCAGCCGACCGCGCGGCCCGCGGGGGCGGCGCCTGCGGTGCGGACCACCGGCCTCGGGGTGGCAGCGGCACCGGCCCCGGCGGACGCCGTGCGCCCACCCGGCGCCTGGCCGCGCACGGAGAGGACAGGGCGGCGGTGGCGCGGGAGGTGCGACCTCAGCGGCCGGCGGCTCACCCGCGCGGCCTGCTGCCGGTAGGCGATCTCGGCGTCGAGGACCGGTCCGAACGTGGTGAACATGGCTGACCCTCCGTCCCGCCTGGGCCCGGTGCCCCGGCGTGACCACCAGCCTGGGCCTGAGGGCGGCGGCCACGGATCGGGAGCTCACGCAGCACGCGTGAGGGCGAAGCCACGCGGCACCTCAGACGACGACCTGAGGTACCTCAGACGACCACCGGGCGGGTCAGCGCAGCAGGCGCTCCCACGGGCCCCAGACGGCGACGGAGACGTCCTCGGCACCGCGCAGGCTGGCGAACAGGGTCCGGCCGTCGGGCGACAGCACCGCGCCGGTGACCTCGCTGTCCGCGGCGGCGTCCCTGGTGCGGGCGACCTCCACCGCGGTCCCGTCGGGCTGGCGCAGCCGCAGACGGTGCCCCACGGTGCCGGGGCCGGCCAGCAGCACGGACCCCGACGGTCCGCCGGCCAGCGCGTGCGGCCGGGTCAGGGAGTCCCCGCGGCGGGTCACCGCGACGAGCTCGAGCAGCTGACGACGCGGGTGGTACGCCCACACCTGCCCGTTCCCCCGGCCGAACCCGTCGGCCAGCGGGGGGTCGCCGTCCTTCCAGTCCTGACGCCCACCGCCGCCGTGCGGGGCCGCGAAGTACACGACGCCGTCGACGACGACGACCTGCCCGAGACCGGCGAACAGCGCCGCGCCGCCGTCGCGGGACTGGGCGCCCACGTGCTGCACCGCGGTGGCGGCGTCGACCTCGGGCCGCCCGTCGCGCACCGTGAACGCGGGATCGGGCTCGTCGACCTCGACCCACTCGACGTTGAAGGTGGCGCCGACGCGGTCCTCCGCCTCGAGGTGGTGGCGGGCGCGGCCGTGCACGGCGAGCGCGGAGAGCCGGCCGCCGTCCTCGAGCCGGCCCGACCGGTCCGGGTCGCTCGGCGGGGCGTAGCGGTAGAAGCCGCTCGGGGCGGTCCCCGCGTCCTCGGTCAGGTAGTAGGCGCCCTCGCCCTCCGCGAGGGCCACGCCCCGGTGGGCGAAGCGGCCCGCGGCCCGCACCGGCAGCCCGTCGCCCACGGCGTCGGCCGGGACCTCGAACAGGTAGCCGTGCCGGTCCGTGAGGGCCGGCGCGGTGGGGCCCCCGGGTGACTGGGTGGGCGTCGGACCGGACTGGACGTCGGCCTCGACCGCCGGCTGGACGTCGGGGCCGGCGACGGTGCCCTCGCAGGTCACCCACGAACCCCACGGCATCACGCCGCCGCCGCTGTTCGCCAGCGTGCCCGCGAGGCTGACGCGGGACTCTCGCACCTCGCCGACGCCGTCGACGACGACGGTGGTCGTCCCGGCGGGTGCGGCGGGGTCGTGGACCGCCCCGTCGGCGGCCGCCACCGGCACCCCGGCCCCCGTGGCGGGGTCGGTCAGGTCGTGGTCGCGCACGAGGGTGAACAGCCCCGGGCGCCGGGCGGCGCGGAAGGCGCCGAGCGCCCCGTGACCGGCGGGGACGACGGCACCGGCGGCCGCGGCGGCGGTCAGGTCGGCGCCCGCGGGGTCGAAGCTGCGGTACCTGAACCCGCGGGGCAGGGCGAGGCGCACCTGGCCGTCCCTGAGGTCGCGCACCGGGTCCAGCACGGTGCGGCCGCGGCCAGGGGTCGGCGGGTCCGAGTCGGCCGAGACCCAGCCGGCACCGGTGAGGTGCCCGGCGAGGACGGCGGTGACGCCGGCGCGCAGGACCGCGCGGCGGTCGACGTCGGGCACGACGACCTCCCTCCGCTCGCTGTCATCGCACCCTGTGACGGTACCTCCGCGCTGCGTGCGGGGCCAGGTGGGCGGTCAGGAGGGACGGCGGCCCTCACCGGCGGTGGCCGGCGCCGACCACGCGGGCGGACGGCTGGGGGGACGGCTGGGGCGGACGGCTGGGAGCGGTCCTCAGGCGGGGCGCAGCGACGGCAGGCCGAGCGAGACCGCCCGCTGGCCGGGACCGGCCGCGGGCGCACCGCAGGAGTCGGCCTGGCGGCGGTCCCAGGCGTCGCCGGCGCGGGTGCGGCGCAGCGCGTACCCGGGGCCGTCGGCGACCAGGTGGTGCGGGGCGGCATAGGTCGCCGCCACGGTGACGACGTCGCCCGGGCGGGGACGCTCGGCGCCGTCGGGGACCGTGAAGTGCACGAGCCGGTTGTCCCGGGCCCGGCCAGACAGCCGGGCGGTGGCGCCGTCCTTGCGCCCCTCCCCCTCGGCGACGAGCACCTCGAGGGTGCGGCCGACCTGGGTCGTGTTCTCGTCCCAGGAGACCTGGTCCTGGAGCGCGACGAGCCGCTCGTAGCGCTCCTGGACGACGGCCTTGGGGAGCTGGTCGGGCAGCTCGGCGGCCGGCGTCCCCGGGCGCTTGGAGTACTGGAAGGTGAAGGCGTTCGCGAACCGCGCCCGGGCGACGACGTCCAGGGTGGCCTGGAAGTCCTCCTCGGTCTCCCGCGGGAACCCGACGATGATGTCCGTCGAGATGGCCGCGTCGGGGATGGCGGCGCGGACGCGGTCCAGGATGCCGAGGAAGCGGTCGCTGCGGTAGGAGCGGCGCATCGCCTTGAGCACTCGGTCGGACCCGGACTGCAGCGGCATGTGCAGCTGCGGCATGACGTTCGGCGTCTGCGCCATCGCCTCGATGACGTCGTCGGTGAAGGCGGCGGGGTGGGGGCTGGTGAAGCGGACCCGCTCCAGGCCGTCGATCCCACCGCAGGCGCGCAGCAGCTTGGCGAACGCGCCGCGGTCGCCGAACTCGACGCCGTAGGTGTTGACGTTCTGGCCGAGCAACGTCACCTCGATGGCGCCGTCGTCCACGAGGGCCTGGACCTCGGCCAGCACCTCGCCGGGGCGGCGGTCCTTCTCCTTGCCGCGCAGGCTCGGCACGATGCAGAACGTGCAGGTGTTGTTGCAGCCGACGCTGATGGACACCCAGCCCGAGTAGGCGGAGTCGCGCTTCGTGGGAAGGGTCGAGGGGAACACCTCGAGCGACTCGAGGATCTCGACCTGGGCCTCGCGGTTGTGCTCGGCGCGGTCGAGCAGCGCGGGCAGGGACCCGATGTTGTGGGTGCCGAAGACGACGTCCACCCAGGGCGCCTTCTTCACGATCGTGTCGCGGTCCTTCTGGGCCAGGCACCCCCCGACGGCGATCTGCATCCCGGGTCGCTTGGCCTTCACCGGCGCCAGGTGACCGAGGTTGCCGTACAGCTTGTTGTCGGCGTTCTCCCGCACGGCGCACGTGTTGAACACGACGACGTCGGCGGCGTCCGGGTCGGCGGCGGGGTCCAGCGGGGCGTACCCGGCGCCCTCGAGCAGGCCCGCGAGCCGCTCGGAGTCGTGCACGTTCATCTGGCACCCGAAGGTGCGCACGGCGTAGGTCCTCATCTCGCCGTCCAGGGTACGTGCTGAGGTTGCGGACTGGTCACAACACCACCGCGCACCGCCGGTTGCGTGGCCCGAGGGGCCCTCGACCAGTAGGTTCCCCCGCATGGCGCAGTCCGCAGACGGTCAGGCAGCCGGCCAGCCGGCGCCCCAGCAGGGCGGTGGGCACGAACCGCTCGTCGTCCTCGACAAGGTCAACAAGCACTTCGGTGACCTGCACGTCCTCAAGGACATCGACCTGACGGTCGGCCACGGCGAGGTCGTCGTCGTCATCGGACCGTCGGGCTCGGGCAAGTCGACGCTGTGCCGGACGATCAACCGGCTGGAGACGTTCGAGGCCGGCTCCATCACCCTGGACGGGCAGCCGCTGCCCGAGGAGGGCAAGGAGCTCGCGAAGCTCCGCGCGGACGTCGGCATGGTGTTCCAGTCGTTCAACCTGTTCGCGCACAAGACCGTCCTGGAGAACGTGACGCTCGGGCCGATCAAGGTGCGCAAGCAGAAGAAGGCGGACGCCGACAAGCGCGGCCGCGAGCTGCTCGAGCGCGTCGGGGTCGCCAACCAGGCCGAGAAGTACCCGGCGCAGCTGTCGGGCGGCCAGCAGCAGCGCGTGGCCATCGCGCGGGCGCTGGCGATGGACCCGAAGGTGATGCTCTTCGACGAGCCGACGTCCGCCCTGGACCCCGAGATGATCAACGAGGTCCTCGACGTCATGACGACGCTGGCGAAGTCGGGGATGACGATGATCGTCGTCACCCACGAGATGGGCTTCGCGCGCCGCGCCGCCGACCGCGTCGTCTTCATGGACGGCGGGGAGATCGTCGAGCAGAACACGCCCGAGGAGTTCTTCACCAACCCGCAGAGCGCCCGCGCCCAGGACTTCCTGTCCAAGATCCTGACCCACTGAGCCGGGCCACTCGAGTGGCCCGGCGGCACAGACCCGGTACCGACAGAAGGGGACGTTCATGAGGATCCGACGTACTGCGGTGTTCGCCACCGCGATGGCTGCCGCGCTGACGCTCAGCGCGTGCGGGGGCGACGGCGACGAGGGCGCCGGCCCGGACGTCGAGGTCGAGGCCGACACCGACTTCGAGGCCGGCACCACCATGGCCGAGATCAACGAGGCCGGGACGATCCGGATCGGCACCAAGTTCGACCAGCCCGGCTTCGGCCTGGAGAACCTCGAGGGCGAGCTCGAGGGCTTCGACGTCGAGGTCGCGAAGATCATCGCCGCCGAGCTCGGCATCGAGGAGGACTCGATCGAGTGGGTCGAGACCCCGTCGGCCATCCGCGAGGAGGTCATCGAGGGCGGTGAGGTCGACATGGTGGTCGCCACCTACACCATCAACGACCAGCGCAAGGAGCGGATCAGCTTCGCGGGTCCGTACTACACGGCCGGTCAGCAGATCATGGTGGCCGCCGACAACGAGACCATCACGGGCCCCGAGTCGCTGGCCGAGAACCCGGACGCCAAGGTCTGCTCGGTGACCGGCTCGACGCCGTCCGAGCAGATCCGTCCCTACCTCGCCAGCCCCGACCAGCTGGTGCTCTTCGAGGAGTACTCCCAGTGCGAGGACGCCCTCGGCAACGGCCAGGTCGACGCCGTCACGACGGACAACGTCATCCTGCTGGGCTTCGTCGCCGAGTCCGACGGCGCGTACAAGCTCGTCGGTGAGCAGTTCACCGAGGAGCCGTACGGCATCGGCATCGAGAAGGGCGACACCGAGTTCTGCGAGTTCATCAACCAGGCGCTCCAGGACAACGAGGACGCCTACCTGGAGGCCTGGGAGTCGACCGCCGGGCAGATCGAGGGCACTCAGACCCCCGAGCTGCCGGAGCCGGACCCCTGCGTCTGATCCAGCCGTGAGACCGCTCGGTCCAGCGCACGCGTGCCATGCGCTGGACCGAGCGCCGTCCGACCTCAGGAGGGTCGCGTGGAAGCAGTCACCGGCAACCTCGACATGTACTGGGCAGGGTTCCTGGGCTCCCTGAGGATCATCCTCGGCGCGCTGGCAGGGTCTCTGGTGCTGGGTACGGTCATCGCCGCCTGCCGGGTGTCACCGGTGCCGCCGCTGCGCGCCTTCGGGTCGTTCTGGGTGACGACCTTCCGCAACACGCCGCTGACCGTGGTGCTGTTCTTCTGCGCCTTCGGCCTCCCCGAGATCGGCATCAACCGTTCGTACTACTACTTCGGCGTGTTGGGGCTGATCCTCTACACCTCGGCCTTCGTGTGCGAGGCCATCCGCTCCGGCATCAACTCCGTGGCCCCCGGCCAGGCCGAGGCCGCACGGTCGATCGGACTGACCTTCTCGCAGTCGCTACGGCACGTGGTGCTGCCGCAGGCGCTGCGAACGGTCGTCCCGCCCCTGGGCAGCGTCATCATCGCGATGTTCAAGAACTCCGCGGTAGTGGGGGCCTTCGGCGTCGGCTCGGACCTCTGGAGCCAGGTCCAGACGCTGACGAGCGCGCGCGGTTACGAGACGCTCCCGGTCATCACCGGTGCGTTGATCGGCTACCTGCTCATCACCTTGCCTGCCGGAGCGCTGTTGCAGGTCATCGAGCGGAAGGTGGCGATCGCCCGATGAGCGCCCCGCAGACCTCGGTCCTCTACGACGAGCCGGGCCCTCGCGCGCGCCGGCGTATCGCGGTGGGCACCGTCATCGCGCTGGCCGTCCTGGCCGGTGTCGCCTACGTCGTCATCGACCGGCTCGCGGACGGCGGTGAGCTGACGATGGAGCGATGGGGGCCGCTCATCAACCCCAACGACGAGCTCTTCCCCCTGGTGTGGGGCGTGCTGCGCGACGGGCTGCTCAACACGCTGAAGGCCGCCGCCATCGCGATGGTGCTCTCCCTCGGCCTGGGCACGATCATCGCCGTCGGCAGGTTGTCCCTCGGCAAGGCGGGCCGGATCCCGTTGATCGGTGTCGTCGAGATCCTCCGTGGGGCACCAGTCGTCATCCTCATCTACTTCGGCGTCCGCGTGCTTCCCGACGTCGGTGTCGACCTCTCCGGGTGGCCGGGCGGGCAGCAGCTGTGGGGCCTGGTCCTCGGTCTGACGGCCTACAACATGGTGGTTCTCGCGGAGATCATTCGCGCCGGTGTCCTCTCCCTGCCGAAGGGTCAGCGCGAAGCTGCGCTCGCGACAGGGCTCACCGACGGGCAGACGATGCGGATCGTGCTGCTCCCTCAGGCGTTTCGGACAATGCTGCCCGCAGTCATCAGCCAACTCGTCGTCGTGCTCAAGGACACGTCGCTGATCGCGTTCGTCGGTAGCTACGAGGAGTTGCTCAACGCCGGGGAGCGCATCCAGCAGAACCTGGACAACCCGATCCAGACGTTCACGGTCGTCGCCGTCATCTACATCGCCATCAACATCGCCTTGTCGCGACTGGCGATCTTCATCCAGAAGCGGCAGGGCCGGTCGACCACCACGGCAGAGCAGAAGGAGCCGGCGAACACCGGCGCCTGACGGTCAGGTCCAGTCGTCCTCGGCTGACTCGCCCTCCGCGGCCAGGGCGTCCCTGACGACCTGCATGGCGACCCCGGCCGGGTACCCCTTGCGGGCGAGCATGCCGGCCAGGCGGCGGATCCGGGCGTCGCGGTCGAGTCGTGCGGTGCTGCGCAGCCTGCGGGCGACGAGGTCCCGTGCGGCGGCCAGCTCGTCGTCGGGGTCGAGCTCGTCGAGCGCGGCCCGGGCGGTCTCGTCGTCGACACCCTTCTGCCGGAGCTCGTACGCCAGCGCCCGGCGGGCCAGCCCCCGTTCACGCTGCCGGTACCGCACGTACCCCTCGGCGAACGCGGCGTCGTCGACGAGCCGCACCTCCTCGAGCCGGTCGAGCACCTGTTCGGCCACGTCGTCCGGGACGAGCTTGCGGGCCATCGCCTGGCGCAGCTGCGCCCGGCTGCGCGAGGCCATCGTCAGCTGACGCAGGGCGATCGCCTTCGCCACCGAGTGCGGGTCCGCGTCCGGGTCGGCGGCGCGGTCGTCCGTCGCCGGGTCGCCCGACGGACCGTCGACCGACGGACCGGCGGTCGACGGACCGTCGACCGACGGACCGGCGTCGGGTGCGCTCGCACCCCGACCGGCTCGGCGGCGACCGTCGTCACGACGTCGCCCACCGTTGCGCCGTGCCCGCCGGGACCCGCCGTCACCGCGCGGGACGACCCGCTCCCCCACCTCGTCGGTGGAAGGGAGCGGGTCGTCGTGACCGTGCTGGTCCTCGGGTGTCATCGACCTCAGAACTCGACCGGCGCCTCAGCCGGCGCGTCGACGCGCGGGCCGACCCCCAGCTTCTCCTTGATCTTCTTCTCCAGCTCGTCGGCCAGGTCCGGGTTGTCGCGCATGAACGACCGCGCGTTCTCCTTGCCCTGCCCGAGCTGGTCGCCCTCGTACGTGTACCAGGCGCCCGACTTGCGGACGAAGCCGTGCTCGACGCCCATGTCGATCAGGCCGCCCTCACGCGAGATGCCCTGGCCGTAGAGGATGTCGAACTCGGCCTGCTTGAACGGCGGAGCGAGCTTGTTCTTGACGATCTTCACGCGGGTGCGGTTGCCGACCGGCTCGCTGCCGTCCTTGAGCGTCTCGATGCGGCGGACGTCCAGCCGGACCGAGGCGTAGAACTTCAGCGCCTTACCACCGGTGGTCGTCTCGGGGCTGTTGTGCACCATGACGCCGTCGACGAAGTAGTTGTGCGTCCCCGCCACCTCGATGTCGAAGCGGTGCATCGAGCGCGTCGGCGGCTTGACCTTCACGTCGAGGACCCGCGTCGGCACCAGGCGTTCCGCCGGCGCCACGAACTCGGGCTGCACGGCGAACCGGTCCTGGAAGCGCGGGAGCAGCTTGTAGGCCATCGACGGGTGGACGTACGGGGCGACGACCTCCATGAAGGCGTCGGTGCCGGCACGCGTCATGGTGAGGACCGCCTTCTGCCGCTTGCCGGCGAGCCGGAGCGAGCACTCCACGCCGTAGGTGTCGCGCAGGTGGTCGGCCAGGCGCTCGCGGGAGCCCTCGCTGAGGGCCTCGACGCAGATCTGGATCCGTCCGCTACCGCCCTCGGTGCGCGCCTGCAGACCCTTCGATCGCGAGGCGAAGGAGCCGTCGTCCATGTACCAGATCGCCAGCGCGAGCGGCGTGAGGGCCTTGACCACGTCGTCGGTGACGTGCTTCTTGCCGTCACCCCAGTACATGACCTCGCGCAGCTCGCCGAGCTCGGGCAGCGGCGTCAGGTCGACGTGCACCGAACCGTCGGCTCGCTCGGACCGCGACTGGGGGATGTTGCCCAGCAGCGAGGCCTTCCAGTCCAGGTACTCGACCTGCCTGGCCCCGTGACCCATCCGGTAGCGGACGCCGTTACGTCCGCGACGGTTGGGGGCGAGGTGCCCGTCACCGAGCAGACCACCGAGGACGACCTGCCACTGCTGGTCGCTCAGCCGGACCTTCTCGGCGGCGACGACGCGGTCACCCGCCAGGATCTCCCCTGCCTCACGCCACCCACCGGGGGTCTGGATGAGGTGGTTCTCCGTCGCGGCGAACTGCGAACGACCGTTGCCACCGGACTTCGCCACCGTGAACTGCAGGAACCTCTCCGTCGGCCCGTTGTCGAACCAGTTGGTGATCGGGCGGGCGACCACCTGGTCGGCGGCGGCGTCGTAGGTGAGCACCTCGACGGGCAGGCGCTGGTTGACGATCTTGCCGATCTTCTCCGTGCTGCCGTCCGCCAGGGTCACGCGGGTGTTGTACGAGAAGCACCCGAACATGACTCCGATCTTCTCGCGGAGCTGGTTGATGAAGATCGCGGTCGTCTTGGACGCGGAGAGTGCACCGGTGATCTTGCGCAGCGCCTGGGACATCAGCCGGGCCTGCAGGCCCACGTGGCTGTCGCCCATCTCGCCCTCGATCTCGGCCCGCGGCACGAGCGCCGCGACGGAGTCGATGACGATGATGTCGAGCGCACCGGAGCGGATGAGCATGTCCGCGATCTCGAGGGCCTGCTCACCGGTGTCCGGCTGGCTGACCAGCAGGGCGTCGGTGTCGACCCCGAGCTTCTTGGCGTACTCCGGGTCGAGCGCGTGCTCGGCGTCGATGAAGGCGGCGATGCCGCCGGCCTTCTGGGCGCTGGCGACGGCGTGCAGCGCGACCGTCGTCTTACCGCTGGACTCCGGGCCGTAGATCTCCACGACCCGGCCGCGGGGCAGACCGCCGATGCCGAGGGCGACGTCCAGGGAGATCGACCCCGTGGGGATGGTCTCGATGGGAGCCCGGATGTCGTCGCCCAGGCGCATCACGGAGCCCTTGCCGAACTGGCGGTCGATCTGCGAGAGAGCGGTGTCGAGGGCCTTCTCGCGGTCTGCAGGAGCTGGCATGTCCCTACCTCACGGTCGCCGGCGCGCTCGCCGGATCAAGTCGTCGTGTCGTCGTGGACGACGCTACGGGTCCCCACCGACAGCGGGTGCTCGCCACGCGCTGCCTGTGGACGGGGAGGGCCTCGACCCGCCACCTGTGGACAGCACAGTACCGAACAGGTGTTCGAGGTCCAGTCCGGCGCCCGGCGTGTCGCGAACCGGCGGGTGGGCCGGGAGGACCGCGGGTGGGGTCAGGAGAGCAGCAGCCGCTCGAGCCGGCGGCCGGCGACGACCAGCCCGACGAGCCCCATCGCCACGAGGTACCCGACGTGCCACAGCAGCCCCGCGTGCAGCTGGCCCAGCATGAGGTCCCGGACCAGCTGGACCCCGTGGAACAGCGGGGTGGCCTGCACGACCCACTGCAGCCCGTCGGGGTACGTCGACAGCGGGTAGAACGTCGCCGAGAACAGGAACATCGGCAGGATCGCCAGCTGCACGTAGTCGAAGTCGACCCACGACCGCATGAAGGTCGTGGCCGCCATCCCCACGGACGCGAAGGCGAACCCGATGAGGGACGCGGCGGGCAGCGCCAGCACCGCCCACCACGACGTCACCAGCCCGGCCAGCACCGCGACGACGAAGAAGGCCACCGAGTAGACCAGGCCGCGCAGCAGCGCCCACCCGATCTCCCCCACCGCGACGTCCCGCGGCCCGAGCGGGGTCGCGAGCACCGAGTCGTAGAGCTTGGCGTACTTGAGCTTGAAGAAGATGTTGAAGGTCGAGTCGTACACGGCACCGTTCATGGCCGAGGACGCCAGAAGCGCCGGGGCGACGAAGACCGCGTACGGCACCGAGGTCCCGTCCCCGAGGGCCACCTCGCCGACCAGCGCGCCGAGGCCGACGCCCAGGGCGAACAGGTAGAACACCGGCTCGAAGAAGCCGCTGACGACGGTGACCCACATCCGCCGGAAGGCGCGGGCGTTGCGCTCGACGAGCATCCGCGCCATCCCCGCGCCGGCCGGCAGCGGCAGCGCGCGGGCGAGCTGGTGGACGGCCCCGCCGCGGGCCGCCGCCGGAGGTGCTCCTGCGCTCATCAGTCCACCAGCCTCCGGCCCAGGCAACGCAGCGCCACGGCGACGCCGCCGGCGACCCACAGCAGCAGGTAGGCCACGTGCAGCGCCGCCGGCCCGACCTCGACGGTCCCGAGCGTCAGGGAGCGGCACAGCTCGACGCCGTGCCACAGCGGCGTCACCCAGGCGACGGGCTGCAGCCAGCCGGGCAGCTGGTCGACGGGGAAGAACGTCCCCGAGAACAGGAACATGGGCGTGACGACGAAGCGGAACAGCACGTTGAAGCCCTGGTCGTTCTCCTGGGCGGTGGCGAACGCGTACACCGACGCGGCGAACGCCGTCCCCGTCAGGACCGCCGCCGGCAGGGCGAGCAGCGCCCACCACGACGCGAACGCCCCGAGCGCCGCGGCCACCGCGACGAACACGGCGGAGGTGATCGCCACCCGCACCACGAGGTACGCGAGGTGCCCGAGGGCGACGTCCTGCACGCCGAGCGGGGAGGCGATCATCGCGTGGTACTGGCGCTGCCACTTGATGGCGCCCATGACCGGGTAGGTGGCCTCCCCCACGGCCGCCTGCATGGCCGTCGCGGCCAGCACCCCCGGCGCGACGAAGAGCACGTAGGGCACGACCTCACCCGCGACGAGCACCCCGCCGGCGTCGCCGCGGTCGACCAGGGCCCCGAGTCCGTACCCCATCGCCGCCAGGTACAGCAGCGGCGACAGGAACCCCGTGAAGACGCTCCCCCGCCAGGTGCGCAGGTACGTGCGCCACCAGAACTCGAACGCGGACCGCCAGCCGCCGCCGCGCGGGCCGCCGGGTGCGGGCGCGGTGACCGGCCGCGCGTGGGTCGTCGTGGCCATCAGTCCACCAGCGTCCGGCCGGTCAGCCGCAGGAACACGTCCTCGAGGGTGGAGCGGCGGACCAGGCTCGACAGCGGGGTCAGGCCGCGCTCGTGCACCGCGGTCGCGGCCGCGTCGCCGTCCGGCACGTACAGCAGCAGCCGGTCCGGCAGCACCTCCACCCGCTCCGCCAGCCCCTCGACCCGCGTCGCGAACGGCGCGTGGTCGTCCGCGGCGAACCGCAGCTCGAGGACCTCGCGGCTGGAGTGCTGCTCGATCAGGGAGCGCGGCGAGCCCTCGGCGACGATCCGGCCGTGGTCCATGACGACGAGCCGGTCGCACAGCTGCTCCGCCTCGTCCATGTAGTGCGTCGTCAGGACGAGGGTCACCCCGGACCGCTTGAGCCGGAAGAGCCTGTCCCACAGCACGTGCCGGGCCTGGGGGTCCAACCCGGTCGTCGGCTCGTCGAGCAGCAGGATGCTCGGCGAGTTCACCAGCGAGCGGGCGATCGTCAGGCGGCGCTTCATGCCGCCCGACAGCGGCTCGACCTTGGACCCCGCCCGGTCGGACAGCTGGGCGAACTCCAGCAGCTCGGCGGCCCGCTCGCGGACGACGGACCGGGACAGGCCGAAGTACCGGCCGTACACCCAGATGTTCTCCTCGACGGTCAGCTCCTCGTCGAGGGTGTCGCGCTGCGGGACGACGCCCAGCCGCGCCCGGATCGCCGGGCCGTCCGTGGCCGGGTCGAGACCGAGGATGCGCAGGGTGCCTCCGGACGGCGGGGAGACGCAGCCGACCATGCGCATCGTCGAGCTCTTGCCGGCCCCGTTCGGACCGAGGAACCCGAACGACTCCCCCGGCTGCACCTGCACGTCGATGCCGGCGACCGCGGTGAAGTCACCGAAGCGCTTGGTGAGCCCGCGCGCGTCGATCAACGGTGCGGGGACGTCGTCCCCCACGGAGCCGCGGCGGGCGTCCGGGCCCGGCTCACCCGGCCCGGCTGGTGGCGCGGCTGACGTGGTCCCACCGTGGCTGTCTGGCACGTCGGACCACGCTAGCGACCGCCCCCGACCGTCGACGACCGGGTTTCCACCCGCACCCGTTACCGGTGGCCCCTCGCCCGCCCGCGTGGCCGCTCACAGCGGCGTGGCCGCGCGCCGCCCACGCAGCAGCACGACCGCCAGCGTCAGCACGGGGAGCAGCAGCAGCCCGGCGAGCAGGCTCAGCCGGCCGTACCCGGCGGCTGCCAGCACGGGGCCTGCGAGCGCCCCCGCGCCGGCACCGGCCAGGCCCATCACCATGTCCGACGCGCCCTGGGCGGGGACCCGGACCGGCTCCGGCGCCGCCTCGGCGAGCAGTGCCGAGCCGGCGACCACGCACGCGGACCAGCCCAGTCCCAGCAGCGTCAGCGCCGCCGCGACCTGCACCGGCTCGGAGCCGTAGTCGACGTGCCCCAGTTCCTCACCCGGTGCTCCCGGGGCGCCCGGGCTCGTCGCCGCCAGGAGGAGCGAGGTCAGCAGGACGACGCAGCCGGCGCCGAGGGCACGTACCGGCCCCAGCCGGTCGGTCAGCCAGCCCATCACCGGGCTGGCGGCGTACATGCCGGCGACGTGCAGGCTGATGACGACGCCGACGACGGTCAGCGTCGCCCCGCCGTGGCCGAGGTGCACGGGCGTCATCACCATGACACCGACCATGACGGCGTGGGCGGCGGCGATGCCCGTCACCGCCAGCCGGGCGCGGGGCACCCGCCACACCTCGGTGAGGACGACGAGCAGGCGCGGCCCCGGAGCGCGGGCGGCGCGACCCGAGGCGCCGGACGCCCCGTCCGGGTCCGCCGCGGGCGCGCTGCGCAGGAGCGCGAGCACGACGGCGGCCCCGGCGGCGAAGGAGACCACCGAGAACAGGTAGGGGCCGGCCAGCCTCGGCAGCCCCAGGACGTCCGCGACGGCGGCGCCGGGCCCGACGAGGTTGGGTCCGGCGACGGCGCCCACCGTCGTGGCCCAGACGACCACCGACAGGGCCCGCCCCCGGGTGGCCGGGGTCGCCGAGTCGGTCGCGGCGTAGCGGGCCTGCAGGTTGGACGCCGTGCCCCCGCCGAAGAGGGCTGACCCCAGGAGGACCAGCCACAGCCACCCCGCGACGGCCGCCAGCAGGGTGAGCAGCGCGCCGGCCAGGCCGATGGCGTAGCCGCCGGCGAGCGCGGCCCGGCGGTCCCGGGCGGCGGCCACGCGCGCCAGGGGCACCGCGAGCAGTGCGGCGCCCAGGACGGTCGCGGTCTGCGCGAGGCCGGCCACGGAGGTCGACCCCGAGACCTCCTCGGCGAGCAGGCCCCCCGCCGTGATGCCGCCCGCGACGCCCACGCCGCCGAGGACCTGGCTGACGACGAGCGTGCGGACGGTCCGCCGCTGGTGGACCGCGGTGGTCGCCTGGAGCCGGGTCGCCGGGTCGGCGTCCGAGGTCGGGGCGGGCTCAGCGGGCACCGCGGCGCCTCCGGTCCTCGGGGTCGGCACCCAGCCGCCGCTCGGCCGGGACGTGCATGGCGTCGCACACCGCGTGCCACACCTCGCGCGGTGGCACGCCGGCGTCCAGCGCCTGGTGGGGGGTCCGGCCACCGAGGGCGCCGATCACCTGGTCGGAGGCGACGGAGCGCGCGTACGCCCGTCCGAACTCGTCCTCCATCAGGCGCCAGAAGTCGCTGTGCCTCACCGGGACAGGGTGCCACGGGCCGGACCCCGCACGGCGAGCCGGCGGCGAGCTCGGGGCGCGGGCGTCAGGTCAGGCGGTGGTGGACCCACACGTTGGGCTCGACGTACACGGCCCGGTCGTGGCGCACGTCGCAGTCGACGGGGACGAGCGCACCTGGGACGCGGACCGGGCCCGTGGCGTCGAAGGGCAGGCCAGTCCACTCCCGCCAGCGGTCGAGGGCGCCCGCGATGACCATGGACGTGCGGGCGACGCCGACGACGGTGCCGCCCGCCCGCACGTGGACCCCCAGCCACGGGTCGACCGGCAGCCCGTCGTCGCGGGTGCGCGCGACGTAGTCGGTCATCGGCTCGTCCACGGACGCGCCGCGGCCGTTGGGTCGCACGGGCGCGACGAGGTCGTCGAAACCCAGCCGGCGCACGTTGCGTCGCATCGCCTCGAGCAGCACCGCCGCCAGGCCGCGTCCACGGTGGCCGGTCTGGATGGTGATCTCCAGCGCGGACACGAGGTTCGGCGTCCAGCCCTCGAGCCGGGTGCGCGCACCGGACCGGATCGCCCACTCCCAGCCGTCGTCGGGCAGCTCGGCGGGCCCGGGGTCGTGCCGGAGCGGCACCGTGAACGCCCTCGCCACCGCGGCGCCGTCCTCGACCGCGAGCAGGACGTGCTGGGGCAGCGCCGACAGGACGTCCTCGTAGTACAGCTCGGCGGTGGGGTCGTGCATCATGTGCTCCGGCCACGCGCCGGGGAAGTCGAAGACCCGGTCGGCGAGGTCCGGGCGCTCTGCGAGGGTGACGACCTGCATGCGGCCGACGGTACCCGCGGCGCGCTCGCGGCCAGCGGGTCTCCGGCGCGCCGTTGTCGGCGTCGCCTGACACGATCGCGCCGTGACCGGCTCCGCACCCGACGCCGCACCCGTCGCCGCAGCGGCCCTCGACCCGGCCGCGGTCCTGGGCCGGTTCTCCGCGCCCACGCGGGAGTGGTTCACCCAGTCGTTCGCGGAGCCGACCGCCGCGCAGCTCGGGGCGTGGGACGCCGTGGCTCGCGACGAGCACGCGCTGGTCGTGGCGCCCACGGGGTCGGGCAAGACGCTGTCGGCGTTCCTGTGGGCCCTCGACGGCCTGGTCACCTCCCCCGTCCCCGAGGACCCGCTGCACCGGTGCCGGGTCCTGTACGTGTCACCGCTGAAGGCGCTGGCGAGCGATGTGGAGCGCAACCTGCGCGCCCCGCTGACCGGGATCCGGCACGCCGCGCTGCGCCTGGGCCACCCGGAGCCGCAGGTCCGGGTCGCGATGCGGTCCGGAGACACGCCTGCGGCCGAGCGCCGGGCGATCGCCCGCACGCCGCCGGACGTGCTGATCACCACCCCCGAGTCGTTGTTCCTGCTGCTGACGTCCCAGGCCCGGCAGGCGCTGGCCGGGGTGCGGACGGTGATCGTCGACGAGGTGCACGCCGTGGCCGGCACCAAGCGCGGCGCGCACCTGGCGCTGTCGCTGGAGCGTCTCGACGCGCTGCTCGACCGGCCCGCGCAGCGGATCGGGCTGTCCGCGACGGTGCGGCCGGTCGACGAGGTGGCCCGGTTCCTCGCGGGCTCCCGGGCGCCGGCGGACGGCGGGCGGCGCACGGCCGTGGTCCAGCCGCCGTCCACGAAGGTCTTCGACCTGCGGGTCGTCGTCCCCGTGGCCGACATGGGCGAGCTGGGCCAGGAGACGGACGACCTCACCGGCCCGGCGGCCGGGGCGCCGCGCACGGCGTCCATCTGGCCGCACGTCGAGGAGCGGGTGGTCGACCTCGTCACGCAGGGCCCCGACGGAGGTGTCGAGGCCGCCGGCGGGGGCGCCGCGGGGACCGCCCACCGCAGCACGCTCGTGTTCGCCAACTCCCGCCGTCTCGCCGAGCGCCTGACCGCCCGTCTCAACGAGGTCTGGGCGCAGCGGCAGGAGGACGCCGAGGCGCTGCCCGACCCCGGGTCCGTGGCGCCGGCGCAGGTCATGGCGCAGGCGGGTGCGTCCGTGGGGGCGCCGGCCGTGCTGGCCCGCGCGCACCACGGGTCGGTGAGCAAGGAGCAACGCGCGCTGATCGAGGACGACCTGAAGTCCGGGCGGCTGCCCGCCGTGGTGGCGACGTCCAGCCTCGAGCTCGGCATCGACATGGGCGCGATCGACCTCGTCGTCCAGGTCGAGTCCCCGCCCAGCGTGGCCTCCGGACTGCAGCGGATCGGCCGGGCCGGCCACCAGGTCGGCGCCGTGAGCCGCGGCGTGCTGTTCCCGAAGTTCCGCGGCGACCTCGTCCAGACGGCCGTCGTCACGGAGCGGATGCGCGCCGGGCGGATCGAGGCGCTGCGGGTGCCGTCCAACCCCCTGGACGTCCTCGCCCAGCAGGTCGTGGCCATGACGTCGATGGACGACTGGCCGGTCGACGACCTGGAGACCGTCGTGCGCCGGGCCGCGCCGTTCGCGACCCTCACCCGCGGGGTGCTGGAGTCCGTGCTGGACATGCTGGCCGGCCGCTACCCGAGCGAGGAGTTCGCCGAGCTGCGCCCCCGGCTCGTGTGGGACCGCGTCGCCGGCGTGCTGTCCGCGCGTCCCGGGGCGCAGCGCCTCGCGGTCACCAGTGGCGGCACGATCCCCGACCGCGGGCTCTACGGCGTCTTCCTGGCCACCGGCGAGGGACCGGGGCGCCGGGTCGGCGAGCTCGACGAGGAGATGGTCTACGAGTCCCGGGTCGGTGACGTGTTCACCCTCGGCGCGAGCTCGTGGCGGATCGAGGACATCACCCACGACCAGGTGCTCGTCACCCCCGCCCCCGGCCAGCCGGGCCGGCTGCCGTTCTGGCACGGGGACTCCCTCGGCCGGCCCGCCGAGCTCGGCGCGGCCATCGGCGGGTTCGTGCGCGAGCTGGCCGCGGGACCGGGCGGCCTCGACGGGGACGTCGCCCGCCACCGCGTCGCCGAGGCGGGCCTGGACACCTGGGCGACGGACAACCTGCTCGCCTACCTGCGCGAGCAGCAGGACGCCACCGGGCACGTGCCCGACGACCGGACCCTCGTCGTCGAGCGGTTCCGCGACGAGCTCGGCGACTGGCGGGTCGTCGTCCACTCCCCGTTCGGGGCCCAGGTGCACGCCCCGTGGGCGCTGGCCGTCGCCGCCCGGATGCGTGAGAAGCACGGGGTGGACGTCCAGGCCATGCCGGCGGACGACGGCCTGGTGCTGCGCCTGCCAGACCTCGAGCTGGAGGGCGGCGAGCCCCCGGACGTCACCGACGCGCTGCTGCTCGAGCCCGAGGACGTCGAGGAGCTCGTCACCGCCGAGCTCGGCGGGTCGGCGCTCTTCTCGGCCCGGTTCCGCGAGTGCGCGGCGCGCGCCCTCCTGCTCCCGCGCCGGCGCCCGGACCGCCGGCAACCGCTGTGGCAGCAGCGTCAGCGGGCCGCGCAGCTGCTCGAGGTCGCCAGCCGCTACCCCTCCTTCCCGGTGGTGCTGGAGACGGTCCGCGAGGTGCTCCAGGACGTCTTCGACGTGCCGGGCCTCGTGAGCCTGCTGCGCGACCTGCGCGCCCGGCAGGTGCGGGTCGTCGACGTCACGACCCAGCAGCCGTCCCCGTTCGCGCGGAGCCTGCTGTTCGGGTACGTCGCGCAGTTCCTCTACGAAGGTGACAGCCCGCTCGCCGAGCGGCGGGCCGCGGCGCTCGCGCTCGACCCGTCGCTGCTCGCGGAGCTGCTCGGCCGCGGCGAGGGAGCGGCCCTCGCCGACCTGCTGGACCCGCAGGCCGTGCTGCGCACGCACGGGGAGCTGCAGCGCCTCGCGGAGGACCGGCGGGCCCGGGACGCCGAGGACGTCGCGGACCTGCTGAGGGTGCTGGGTCCGCTGTCCACCGGCGAGGTGGCGCAGCGCAGCCTGTCCGACGAGCCGGCGGTGGCGGGCTGGCTGGCGTCCCTGGAGCAGTCCCGCCGGGTGATCGCCGTGCGGGTCGCCGGCGAACCGCGCTGGGCGGCCGTCGAGGACGCCGGGCGCCTGCGCGACGCCCTCGGCACGCCCCTGCCGGTGGGGGTCGCCGAGACGTTCACCGAACCCGTTCCGGACCCGGTCGGCGACCTGGTCACCCGCTACGCGCGCACCCACGTGCCGTTCACGGCGCCGCAGGTCGCGCATCGGTACGGCCTGGGCGTCGCCGTGGTCACCGACGCCCTCCGCCGGCTCGAGGCGACCGGCCGGGTGGCCTCCGGGGAGCTGCTCCCGGACGCGGTCCGCGGCGTCCTGCCCGGCGTCGAGCCCTCCGCCCCGGGGGCCCTCGACTACTGCGACGCCGAGGTGCTGCGGGTGCTGCGCCGTCGGTCCCTCGCGGCGCTGCGGGCAGAGGTGGAGCCGGTCCCCGCGCAGGACCTGGCCACGTTCCTACCGGCGTGGCAGGGGGTGTCGACAAGCGGCAGCGCGGACGGCGGCAATGGCGGTGGGCGCAGCGGTGGGCAGGGCGGGCGACGCGGCGGGCTGCGCGGGGTGGACGGCCTGGTGCGGGTGGTGGAGCAGCTCGCGGGGGCGGTGCTGCCCGCCAGCGGGCTGGAGACCCTGGTGCTCCCCGCGCGCGTCCGGGACTACTCCCCCGCTCTGCTGGACGAGCTCACCGCCTCCGGCGAGGTGCTCTGGGCCGGGCACGGGGCGCTGCCCGGTGACGACGGCTGGGTGTCGCTGCACCTGGCCGACACCGCGTCCCTCACGCTGCCCGAGCCGGAGACCGCGCTGGAGCCGACCGACGCCCACCGTGCGGTCCTGGACGCCCTCGCCGGCGGGGGGGCGTACTTCTTCAGGGCGCTGTCGGACGCGGTCGGGTCGACCGACGACGCCGCGCTCACCGAGACGCTGTGGGACCTCGTCTGGGCCGGGCACCTCACCAACGACACCCTGGCGCCGCTTCGCGCCCGCCTGACCGGTGGCCGGGTCACCCACCGCCGCGCGCCGTCCGCACCCCGGACGCGCTACGCCCGGCCCGGCCGCGGCGGGCTGCGCGGGCTCGCCGGTGGCGCCGCCGGGCGGCAGGCCGGGCGGGCGGTCGTGCCGAGCCGCTCCGGCCCGCCGTCCGCCGCCGGCCGCTGGTCGCTGCTGCCCCCGCCCGAGCAGGACGCGACCCTGCGGGCGCACGCCACGGCCGAGGTGCTCCTCGACCGGTACGGGGTCCTGACCCGGGGCAGCGTCGGCGCGGAGCGGGTCGTCGGCGGCTTCGCGGCCGTGTACCGGGTGCTCGCGGCGATGGAGGAGGCCGGCCGGGTGCGGCGGGGGTACTTCGTCGAGGGTCTGGGCGCGTCGCAGTTCGCCTCCACCGGGGCCGTGGACCGGCTGCGCGCGTCGGCGCGTCCCGTGGGTGGACGGCCCGGCAGCCGGGCCGCCGCCGACGAGGGGCCCTGGGCGGGGCCGCCTGCCCCGGACGGGCGAGGTGGCGGCCCACGACGACCCGACCCGGGTCGGTCCGCCGGCCCCGGCCCCGACGTGTGGTGGGAGCAACCCTCGCCCCGACCGGACGGGGGCGCCCGGTCCGCGGTCGTGCCGCCGGCCGTCGTCCTGGCCGCCGCCGACCCGGCGAACCCCTACGGGGCCGCGCTCCCCTGGCCCGAGCGTCCGGCCGCCGGTGACGGCACGGTGGGTCACCGTCCCGGTCGCAAGGCCGGCGCCGTGGTGGTGCTCGTCGACGGGGACCTCGTCCTGTACGTCGAGCGCGGGGGGCGGTCGCTGCTGTCGTGGACGGACGACCCGACGGTCCTGCGAGGCGCGGCCGACGGTCTGGCCGGAGCGGTGCGGGACGGCGCCCTCGGTCGGCTGACCGTCCAGCGCGCCGACGGCGAGGGCGTCCTGACCGGCGGCCCGCTGGCCGAGGCCCTCGAGGCGGCCGGCTTCCACGCGACCCCGCGCGGCCTGCGCATGCGACCGGGCACGGGACCGGGCCGTGCCCGAGGGTGACGTCGTCCTGCGTACCGCCCGCCGGCTGCACTCCGCGCTGGCCGGCGGTGAGCTCGTCCACTGCGACCTGAGGTGGCCGTCGCTGGCCACCGTGGACCTGACCGGCTGGCGGGTCACCGAGGTGCGCAGCGTCGGCAAGCACCTGCTCACGCGGATGACCCCGCCCCTGCACCGGCCTGACGAACCGCCTGTGACGCTGCACAGCCACCTGCGGATGGAGGGGTCGTGGCACGTGCACCGCACCGGGCGGGGCTGGGGCGCGGACGGCCCCCGCCGCCCGGAGGACGGCGTGCGCGCGGTGCTCGCCACCGCGGTCTGGACGGCGGTCGGTCACCGGCTCGGGGTCCTCGAGCTCGTCCGCACGGACGCCGAGGCCGACGTGGTCGGTCACCTCGGTCCGGACGTCCTCGCCGAGGACTGGGAGGACCGCGGGAGGCGGACGGCGCTGGCCAACCTGGCCGGGCAGCCCGACCGCGCCGTCGGCGAGGCGCTGCTGGACCAGCGCAACCTCGCCGGCATCGGCACCTACTACATGGCCGAGAGCCTGTTCGTGCGCGGCGTCAGCCCGTGGGCGCCGGTGCGCGACGTCGACCTCGGCGCCGTCGTCGACGTCGCGCGCCGCATGCTCGGCGTGAACGCGGACCGGCCGGTGCAGGCCACGACCGGCGACCTGCGGCCCGGGCGCACCAGCTGGGTGCACCCGCGCGCCGGACGGCCCTGCCGCCGCTGCGGCACCCCCGTGCGCGTCGACCCCATCGGGGCGGCCCCGCAGGACCGGGTCGCGTTCCACTGCCCCCGGTGCCAGCCCGTTCCCGCCGGGTGGCAGCCGCAGCCGACACCGGCGGCCGCCCCCACCCGGCGACGCGGCCCGCGAGGGCCCGGCGGGTACGCGCCCCGCGGGTGACGCGGGGACGAGCGCGTCACGACGCTGGGGCCCACACCACTGCGACGACCCGGAGGACCCAGCCGACTCAGCCGACTCAGCCGACTCAGCCGACTCAGACGACTCAGACGACTCAGACGACTCAGACGACGCTGTACAGGTCGCCCTGCACGTCCTCGGTGAACTCCGGCGGGACGGTGTCCGGGACGGTGACGGACTCGGCGAGGGCGACGCGGTCGCTCACCTCGCGCAGGACGAGGGACAGCGGGACCTCGAGCGCGCCGCAGATCGAGCCCAGGAGCTCGGAGGAGGCCTCCTTCTGGCCGCGCTCGACCTCGGACAGGTACCCCAGGGAGACCCGGGCGGCGGCGGACACCTCGCGCAGCGTGCGGCCCTGGCGGTTGCGGGCGTCGCGCAGGACGTCGCCGATCTCACGGCGCAGCAGCACCACGTCAGGGCCTCCCTCCCGCGTCGGTCCCCGGCTCCCCAGGGCGTGCCCACCACCGTACCCTCGCGCGGCGAGCACGCGCCGCTCGGAGCCCCCAGATGCCCTGTACGGATCAACCACGTCGGGTCCAACGGCCCGCGGGCCGAGGCTGTTCCGCGGGCACCGTGCCGACCACCCACTGAGACGGCCGTCCATCGCGGGGACGCCGTGGCGGCCGCGGGAGAGACCGTGGGAAATCGCTGCCCATCGCGAGATGTCCGCACCGAGACGCAGGACGCCCCACCCGCGGTGCGGGTGGGGCGTCCGTCCTCGGTCGGTGGGACCGTCCGCCTGCTGTCGCTGGGCCGACGGCGACCGGGGGTCGGTGGTGCCGCTCCTACTCCGACGACGTCTCGGCGCGGAGCGTCAGCGCACCACGGGTCACGGCATGCCGTACTTCAGGGTGTAGCTGCCGGAGCCGCTGTAGGACTGCACGACCCAGCGGTAGTTGCCCGCGGTGCCGTTGTAGGTCACGTTCTCGGTGGAGCTGCCGCTGATGCCGCGCGCCACGGTGGTCCACCCGTACCAGCTCTGCTTCTGCAGGTACAGGTCGAAGTCGGTCCCGGACGGGCCGGTCAGGCAGCCGGAGTGCTGGCCGGAGCCGGACACGGTGTAGGTGTAGACGTCCGAGTCACGGGCGCCGGACAGCGAGCCGGTGACGGTGCCCGAGCAGTCGCCGGACGGCGGGTCGGTCGGGGTGGGGGTCGGGGTCGGGGTCGGCTCGCCGCCACCGCCGCCGCTCAGCAGGGAGTACAGCAGCCGGTTCGGCGAACCGGAGCCGACGCCGGACAGCACGTTCGGAGTCGAGGTGCTGACGATCGCGTTGTTCACGGTCGCCGGGGAGGCGTTCGGGGCGCCCTGGAGGTAGAGCGCGGCGACGCCGGCGCCGTGCGGCGAGGCCATCGAGGTGCCGCTGATGGTGTTCGTCGCGGAGTTCGAGGTGTACCAGGCCGAGGTGATGTTCGAGCCCGGCGCGAACACGTCGACGCAGCTGCCGTAGTTCGAGAAGCTCGAGCGGGCGTCGCTGTTGGTCGTCGAGCCGACGGTCAGGGCGGCGGGCGCCCGGGCCGGCGAGACGTTGCAGGCGTTCTGGTTCTCGTTGCCCGCGGCGACCACGACGGTGACGCCGGCGCTGACCATGCGGTTGACCGCCGCGTCGGTGGCGGTGGAGGCGCCACCACCGAGGCTCATGTTCGCGACGGACGGGCCGCTGGCGTTGTTGGCGACCCAGTCCATGCCGGCGATGACACCGGAGTTGGAGCCGGAGCCGTCGCAGCCCAGGACACGGACCGGGATGATCGTGACGCCCTTGGCGACGCCGTAGGTGGTGCCGCCGACGGTGCCGGCGACGTGCGTGCCGTGGCCGTTGCAGTCGGTCGTCCCGCGGCCGTCGTTGACGGCCGAGTACCCGGAGGCGGTGCGGCCGGAGAACTCCTGGTGCGACGTCAGCACACCCGTGTCGATGATGTACGCGTCGACCCCGGAGCCGGTGGGGGTCCAGGTGTAGGTGCGGTTGAGCGGCAGGTTGCGCTGGTCGACGCGGTCGAGACCCCACGTGGCGTTCGACTGGCTGCCGGCGACCTTCATGACCTGGTCGGCCTCGACGTAGTCGACGGCCGGGTCCTTGCGCACCTCGGCGAGCTCGGCGTCCGTCATCTCGGCGGCGTAGCCGCGGATGGCGGTCGTGTACTTGTGGGTGACCTCGACACCGGCCTCCTCGGCCCGGTCGGCCGCCGCCGTGACGGTCTCGGACGCCTGCCGGGCGCCCAGGCTCAGGTGCTGGTCCTTGAGCACCACGATGTAGCTGCCCTTGACCGCGTTCGGGGAGTCGGTGGCCATCAGCGGTGCCAGCTCGGCCTCGCCGGCAGGTGCTGCCAGCGCGGTCGCCGCCGGAGCGACCAGCGCCAACGCGGCGAGGGTACCCGCTGCGAGGGCGCCGTTTCGCGACCTTCTTCTCACGTCTGCCTCCTGGAGTTCGACTGCGGGCCGGGTGCCCTCAGCCGCGAGGGACGTTAGACCCCGGATCGTCATCTATGACAGTCTTGAAATCCAGATTTAACGCTGCTAAGTCAGGCGAAACGGACAGTGGTGGACACGCTCTCACAGCACTCAGGGTCAGAGGACGTGACGCTCCGTCAGGGCGAGCTGTGACTGGCCTGTCACACTCCGCAGCCGGGGCTCGGTGGCCGCCGGATCACGGCGAGAGCTGCCCGAGCACCTCGTCGAGCAGCTCCAGCGCAGCCCTCACGGCGCCTGCGCGCACCGACGCCCGGTCACCGTCGAGCTCCAGCCTCCGGACCGTACCGCCGCCGGGCCACGCGACGGCCACGAACGCGGTCCCCGGGTCGACCCCGTCCTGCGGGTCAGGGCCGGCGACGCCCGTGGTGGCGACCCCGAGGTCGCTGCGCAGCCTGGAACGCGCCCCAGCAGCCATGGCCGCGGCCACGTCGCCGTCCACGGCGCCACGCTCGGCCAGCAGGCCGGCCGGCACGCCCAGCAGGTCGGACTTCAGGTCCGTCGCGTAGGCCACCACGCCGCCACGCAGGACGGCCGAGGCACCCGGGACGTCGGCGAGGGCGCCCGCGACCAGCCCGGCGGTCAGCGACTCGGCCACCGCGACGGTGAGCCCAGCAGCCGCCGCCGTCCGGACGACCGACTCCTGCACCGACTCCTGCACCGACTTCTGCACCGACTTCTGCACCGACTCCTGCACCGACTCCTGCACCGACTCCTGCACCGGCTCCGTCACGCCCCGTCACGACCGGCGGCCCTGGCGGCGCGCTTGGCCGCCGTCCGGTCACTGCCTGCACGCATGCGCACCGCCTGGACGACGTAGTCGACCCCGGTCACCACCGTCACGGCGACCGCGACCAGCATCACCCACCACGCCACGTCGACGGCCCACCCACCGAACCACGAGCGCAGCGGAAGCAGGTAGAGCCCGATCGCCACCGTCTGCAGCACGGTCTTGATCTTGCCGCCGTGAGACGCGGGCATGATGCCGTGCCGGATGACCACGAAGCGCAGCAGCGTGATGCCCAGCTCGCGGAGCAGCACCACCGCCGTCACCCACCAGGGCAGCTCGCCCAGCCACGACAGCAGGACGAGCGCCGTACCCACCAGGGCCTTGTCCGCGATCGGGTCGGCCACCTTCCCGAAGTCCGTCACCAGCCCGTAGCGGCGGGCCAGGTCGCCGTCCAACCGGTCGGTGAGGACCGCCGCGGTGAACGCCAGCCACGCGCCGAGCCGCCACGCCGGGTCCTCACCGCCGTCGTGCACGAGCAGGAGCCCGAACACGGGCACCAGCGCGATCCGCAGCACCGTCAGGGCGTTGGCGACGTTCCAGGCGCTCGGCGCGTCGGACGCCGGTGTCGGTCCCGGCGCGCTCACGCGACCTCCGCCACGAGGTCGGCCCCCTCGGCGGCGACCACTCGCGCGCGGACGAGCTCCCCGGGCCCGTGGACGGCCTCCGGGGCGGACGGCGCGGCGGTCAGCGAGGTCACGCCGTCGACGTCCGGCCCCTGGTGCTCGGCGCGACCCCACGCGACGCCGTCCTCGTCGACCTCCTCGACCAGGACGAGCACCTCGGTGCCCACCCGCGCCTCGGCGCGCTGCGAGGTCAGCTCCTCCACCAGCGACGTGACGTCCGCCAGCCGCGCCGCGACCTCGTGCTCGGGCAGCTTTCCCTCGAGGCCCGCGGCCTCCGTGCCGTCCTCGTCGGAGTACCCGAAGACGCCGACGACGTCCATCTCGGCCTCGACCAGGAAGCGCCGCAGCTCCTCCAGGTCCGCCTCCGTCTCCCCCGGGAAGCCCACGATCACGTTGGAGCGGACGCCGGCCTGCGGCGCCAGGGCGCGCACCCGCGCGACCAGGTCGAGGAACTGGTCGGTGGACCCGAACCGGCGCATCCGCCGCAGCACGTCGGGGGCGCTGTGCTGGAAGGACAGGTCGAAGTAGGACGCGACGCCGTCGGTGCCCGCGATGGCCTCGAGCAGGCCGGGTCGCACCTCCGCCGGCTGCAGGTACGACACGCGGACCCGGTCCACCCCCTCGACGGCAGCCAGCTCGGGCAGCAGCGCCTCGAGCAGGCGGATGTCCCCCAGGTCCTTGCCGTAGGACGTGGAGTTCTCGCTGACCAGGAAGAGCTCGCGCACCCCCTCGGCCGCGAGCCAGCGGGCCTCCTCGAGCACCTCCGCCGGCCGGCGCGACAGGTACGAGCCGCGGAAGGCGGGGATGGCGCAGAAGGTGCACCGCCGGTCGCAGCCCGAGGCGAGCTTCAGCGGTGCCCACGGCCGCCCGTCCAGCCGGCGTCGCACCACGCGGGGACCGGACGCCGGTCCGCTGACCTGGGCCGCCAGCGGCTCGGCCACCGAGCCGTGGCCGGGCACGACCAGCGCGCCGGAGGCCTGCTGGCGCCGGACCGGGCTGACCGGGAGCAGCGTGCGCCGGTCGCGGGGCACGTGCGAGGCGGGCCGCTCCCCCCGCAGGACCGCGTCCAGCGAGGAGGAGAGGTCGGCGTAGGAGTCGAAGCCCAGCACGGCGTCCGCCTCGGGGAGGGAGTCGGCGAGCTCGGTTCCGTACCGCTCGGCCATGCAGCCGACCGCGACCACGGCCTTGGTGCGCGCACCGTCGTGGTGCTCCTTGAGCTCGGCGGCCTCGAGCAGGGCGTCGACGCTGTCCTTCTTCGCCTGCTCGACGAAACCGCACGTGTTGACCACCGCGACGTCCGCCTCGGCGGCGTCGTCGACGAGCCGCCAGCCGGCCGCCTCCAGCCGTCCCGCCAGCTCCTCCGAGTCCACCTCGTTGCGCACGCACCCGAGCGTGACGAGGGCGACGGACCGGGACGGCGACGACGGCGACGACGACGGGGGACCGCCGGTGGCGGTGGCGGCCGGGGTCGGCGGCTGGGGGGTCGACACGGCGCACAGGCTACGCGAGCGGTCAGCCCCGCCCGGTGAGCTCCCAGGCGTCCTGCGACTGCGACTCCTGCGCCGACGCGTCGAACTGGTCACCCACGACGTCATCCCCGTAGCGGTCGCCGTCAGCGGCCGCCACCTCGCCGTCGTCGGCCGCGGCGGGCGGCTCCTCGCCGCGAAGCAGCGCCAGCGTGGCCGCCAGGTCGTCCGGCTTGACCAGGACGTCGCGGGCCTTGGAACCCTCGGACGGGCCGACGACGCCCCGCGACTCCAGCAGGTCCATCAGCCGGCCCGCCTTGGCGAAGCCCACGCGCAGCTTGCGCTGCAGCATCGACGTCGAGCCGAACTGCGTGGTGACGACGAGCTCGGTGGCCTGCAGCAGCAGGTCCAGGTCGTCGCCGATGTCCTCGTCGACCTGCTTCTTGGCGGCGGCGACGGTGACGTCCTCGCGGTACACGGGCTTGAGCTGGGTCTTGACGTGCTCGACGACGGCGTTGACCTCGGACTCGGTCACCCACGCGCCCTGCACGCGCATCGTCTTCGACGCACCCATCGGCAGGAACAGGGCGTCCCCCTGGCCGATGAGCTTCTCGGCGCCCGGCTGGTCGAGGACGACGCGCGAGTCCGCCAGCGACGACGTGGCGAACGCCAGCCGGCTCGGCACGTTCGCCTTGATCAGGCCGGTGACGACGTCGACGCTCGGCCGCTGCGTCGCCAGCACCAGGTGGATGCCGGCGGCTCGGGCCAGCTGGGTGATCCGCACGATCGAGTCCTCGACGTCGCGCGGGGCCACCATCATCAGGTCGGCGAGCTCGTCGACGATGACCAGCAGGTAGGGGTACGGCGCGATCTTGCGCTCGCTGCCGGGCAGCGGCTGGACCTTGCCCGCCCGGACGGCCTTGTTGAAGTCGTCGACGTGCTTGAAGCCGAACGCGGCGAGGTCGTCGTACCGGGTGTCCATCTCGCGGACCACCCACTGCAGCGCCTCCGCCGCCTTCTTGGGGTTGGTGATGATCGGCGTCACCAGGTGCGGGATGCCCTCGTAGGCGGTGAGCTCGACCCGCTTGGGGTCGACCAGGACCATCCGCACCTCGTCGGGCGTGGACCGCATGAGGATGGAGACGATCATCGAGTTCACGAAGCTCGACTTGCCCGCGCCGGTGGCCCCGGCGACGAGCAGGTGCGGCATCTTCGCCAGGTTGGCGATGACGTAACCGCCCTCGACGTCCTTGCCGACGCCCATCACCATCGGGTGGTGGTTGCCCCGGGCGGCCTGGCTGCGCAGCACGTCGCCGAGCGAGACCGTCTCCCGGTCGGTGTTGGGGATCTCGATGCCGATGGCGGACTTGCCTGGGATCGGCGACAGGATCCGCACGTCCGCGCTGGCCACGGCGTACGCGATGTTCTTGCTGAGCGCGGTGACGCGCTCGACCTTCACACCGTGCCCGAGCTCGACCTCGTACCGGGTGACCGTCGGGCCGCGGCTGAACCCGGTCACCTGCGCGTCGATGTCGAAGCTCTCCAGGACGCCGGTGAGCGCCTCGACGACGCGGTCGTTCGCCGCGCTGCGGGCCTTGTGCGGCGACCCGGGGGCGAGCACCTCGTTCGGGGGCAGGGTGTACGTGACGTCACCGGCGAGCGCCAGCTGCTCCACGCGCTGGGGCAGGGGCTGGGTGGGCGGGGCCTCCAACGGCGTCTTCGCCGCCGCCTTGCCCTGGGTCTCCCCTGCGGGAGCGCCGGATCCACCGGGGACGACGAGACCTGGCACGGGCCGCTTCTCCCCCGGACGAGGACCGCCGTCCGCGCCGTCGGCCGCGTCGGCGGCGCCCGCGCGGCCGCCCGTGCGCCCGGACCGCTTGTCGGGGACGACCTGCACGGCCTGCTCGAACGCCTCGTCACCGGACCCGGTGCCGGCGGCGGCACCGACGCGACGGCGACGTGGGCCGCGCCGCAGGGGCTGGGTCGGGGCGTCGTCGGCGACCGGCTCGGCCTCCGGCTCGGTGTGCCCGGTGAGCCGGTGGTACAGGCCCCGCAGCCGCTCGGGGATGGCGTGCACCGGCGTGGCGGTGACCACGAGGACGCCGAAGAAGCCGAGCATCACCAGCAACGGAACGGCGACCCAGACGGTCACGGCGGCCGCCAGCGGGGAGGAGACCAGGTAGCCGATCATGCCGCCACCGGCGCGCATGGCGTCGGCGCCGTCCGACGGCGACGCCAGGCCGCCGGCGACGTGCGTCAGGCCGCTGGCCGCGACCACCACGGCCGACAGGCCGACACCCATCCGGCCGTTCGCCTGGGTCCGCTCGGGGTGGCGCATGAGCCGGACCCCGGCCAGCAGCAGCAGGAGCGGCACGGCCAGCCCGACCCGGCCGAACGTGCCCGCCACGACGGCGTGGACGACGTCACCGAAGGAGCCCTCGAGACCCCACCACTCGCGGGCGGCGACGACGACGGCGAGGGCGACGAGGACCAGGCCCGCGCCGTCCCTGCGGTGGGCGGGGTCGAGGTCCCGGGCACCGCTGCCGATCCGGCGGGCCGTCCCGCCGACGACGTGGGCGCAGCCCATCCACGCGCCGCGTGCCGCCCGCAGCGGCAGGGGCAGGCCGGCGCCCTTCGACGTGGCGGGCTTGCGCCCGGCCGGGCGGGAGGACCCGCGGGTGGACTTCGTCGAACCGCCGCGAGCCCCCTGGCCCGTGCGGCGCGCCGGGGTGGAGGTGCGGCTGGCCATGCGGCCACGCTACCGCGCGGACCCCACGGGTCCCGGGATTCACAGCCGTCACACGCCGCACGCCCCGACGGGACCGCCCGAACGGGACAGCCTGACGGGACAGCCTGACGGGACAGCGCGGGGTGGGGACCGCCCCACCTCCACGACGGGGGCGGGCGCGAGACCGCTGCGGTGGCTGGCCGCGTTCCGCCGGGCCCCCCGGCGGCCGAGGCTGGGTGGGTGGTCACGTCACCTCTCCCCCCGTCCACGCCGGGGCTGGCGCCCGGGTCCGGTCGGCGGTCGCCGGCCGCACGCCGCGGGCCCCGGACGAGCCGGCTCCTGCTCGCGCTGGTCGCGGTCGCGCACGCGCTGCTGGCCCTGGCCCAGCCCGTGCTCATCGGCGGCTACCTCGACGGCCGGTTCGACTGGGTCGCCGCGCACGGGGTGAACGGGTCGTTGCTGCCGGGCGCGGCCGCGGTCGTCGTCGCAGCGGCGGGGCTGACCTGGGCCCGGGGCGGTGCGGGGTGGCCGACGGCCGCGGCGGTGGTGCTGTGGTGCCTGGAGGGCGTGCAGATGGTGCTCGGGTGGACGCGCGTGCTGTCGGTGCACGTCGTCCTGGGGGTCGTGGTGGTGGGTGGCGCCGTGGCCCTCGCCGCGTGGACGTGCAGCCCCGCGGCGGGTCGGCCACGGCGCGGGTGGTGGACGTGAGCGCCGGGCGACGGCCCCCGGCGCCACCGGGACCCGTGGTGACCCGTCGCTCCGTGCTGCGGGCCGGCGCGTGGGGCGCGGTGGCGGCCGGCGCGGGGGTGACCGCCGGGTGCTCCACCCACGGGTCGACGGGTGAGCTGCTGCGCAGCACGCGCCCGCTGCCCGCCCCGTTCACCCTGGCCCTGACCGTTCCGCCGGTGCTCGCACCCACCCCGGCGACCGCGCCGGACGTGGACACCTACCGGGTGGAGGCGCGGGTCACCGAGGTCGAGGTGCTGCCCGGCCTGCGGACCGAGATGCTGACCTACGGCGGCTCCTTCCCCGGACCCACCGTCGAGGCGCGCCGCGGCCGCCCGGTCCACGTCGAGCACGTGAACCGGCTCCCGGTGCCGATGGTCGTGCACCTGCACGGCGGGGTGGTCCCGGCCGGCGACGACGGCTTCCCGACGGAGCTGGTGCTGCCGGAGCCGACCGCGCAACGTCGGCACGCGCCGTCCGCACCGGGGCACGCCCACGGCGGCGACGGGCACCCACCGGGCGGCGCCGGGCACGTCCGCGACCCGCTGGCGAGGGTCAGCACGGGTCGGCGGGTCTACCGGTACCCGATGGACCAGCCGGCGGCCACGCTCTGGTACCACGACCACCGGATGGACTTCACCGGCCCGATGGTCTACCGCGGCCTGGCCGGGTTCCACCTCGTGCGCGACGACGCCGAGGAGGCCCTGGGCCTCCCCCGGGACGAGCACGAGCTGCCGCTGATGGTCGCCGACCGGGCCTTCGGCGACGACGCGGAGCTGCTCTACCCCTCCCTCGACCCGACGCTCACCCGGCAGCCCGGGGTCCGGGACCACGCCGTCGAGGGGGTCCTCGGGGACGTCGTCCTCGTCAACGGCACCCCGTGGCCGGTGGCCGACGTCGACGCGGCGGCGTACCGGCTGCGGGTGCTCAACGCGTCCAACGCGCGTCGGTACCGCCTCGAGCTGGACCCTCCCCCGCCGTCCGGGGCGGCGTTCACCCAGGTCGGCTCCGACGGCGGCCTGCTCGCCGCGCCGGTCGGCCACTCGAACCTCACGCTGGCCCCTGCGGAGCGGGTCGACGTGGTGGTGGACTTTTCCGCCTACCCCGTGGGCACCCGCGTGGTGCTGCGCAACACCCTCGGCGAGGGCGGCGCGGGCCTGGTGATGCGCTTCGACGTCGTCCGCCGTGGCCGGGGTGCGGCCGCCGCCGGTCGGGAGGTCCCCTCGCGGCTGGTGGACGTCGAGCGGCTGCGCGGCGAGGACGCCGTGGCGACGCGCGCCTTCCGGTTCACCCGCGGGCCGGTCACCGCGCGGGACGGCGACGGCGGGCACGCACCGTGGACCGTCAACGGCCGGGTGTTCGACCCCGTCCGCCCGGAGGCGGTGGTCCGGCCCGGGCAGGTCGAGCGGTGGCGGTTGGGGGGCGACCTGCACCACCCGGTGCACGTGCACCTCGCGGCCTTCCAGGTCGTGGCGCGGGGGTCGGGCGGGCCGGGGCCGATGGACGGCGGCTGGAAGGACACCGTGGACCTGCGGCCCGCCGAGCACGTCGACGTCCTCGTGCGCTTCCCGGACCTGCCGGGGCGCTACGTGATGCACTGCCACAACCTCGAGCACGAGGACATGATGATGATGGCGACGTTCGAGGTGAGGCGGTGATCCCGTCCGGCGTCCGTCGAGGCCGTCAGTCGAACAGCTCGTCGAGGAACGACTTGCGGCGGTGCTTCTTCCGGTACTCGTCGCGGTAGCCCTGCTGGTACGGCTGCTGCCGGTAGCCCTGCTGCTGGTAACCCTGCTGCCGGTAGTCCTGCTGCTGGTAACCCTGCTGCTGAGGCGCCTGCTGGTACTGCTGCGGAGCCGGCGGCGGCGCGCTCGCCGCGGCCGACGGCACGCCGTCGGCCCACCGCGCCTCGGCGTCGATGAGCTTCTCCAGCTCCCCGCGGTCGAGGAACACGCCGCGGCAGTCCGTGCACTGGTCGACGACCACGGCGTTGCGCTCGTACTGGCGCATCGCACCGCGGCACTTGGGGCAGGTGAGGTCCATGCCGGTCCAACCCCCGGGGTCCGGCGGTGGTTCCCGTCAGGCCTCGACGACCACCGGGATGATCATGGGACGCCGGCGCAGCTTCGTCCCCGCCCACCGGCCGACGACCCGCCGGACGACCTGCTGCAGCTGGTGGGTGTCGCTGACCCCCTGGCGACCGGCGTCGGCCAGCGCCTCGGAGATCGAGGGCCTGATGCCGTCGAAGATCGCGTCGTCCTCGGCCACCCCGCGGGCGTGGATCTCCGGCCCCACCACCACCTTGCCGGTGGCCGAGTCGACCGCGACGAAGATGGAGATGAAGCCCTCCTCGCCGAGGATGCGCCGGTCCTTGAGGTCGGCGTCGGTGATCTCCCCGACCGACGAGCCGTCGACGTACACGTACCCGCAGGGGACCGCACCGACGACCCGCGCGACGCCGTCCACGAGGTCCACCACGACACCGTCCTCGGCGATGACGACGCGGTCGGCCGGGACGCCGGTGGCACGGGCGAGGGCCGCGTTGGCGTGCAGGTGCCGGATCTCCCCGTGCACCGGCATGACGTTGCGCGGCCGGATGACGTTGTAGCAGTACAGGAGCTCGCCGGCGCTGGCGTGACCGGACACGTGCACCCGCGCGTTGCCCTGGTGGACGACGTCGGCGCCCAGGCGGGTGAGCCCGTTGATGACGCGGTAGACGGCGTTCTCGTTGCCGGGGATGAGGGACGACGCCATCACCACCGTGTCCCCCGGCCCGACCTGGATGCGGTGGTCCTTGTTCGCCATCCGGGACAGGGCCGCCATCGGCTCGCCCTGCGACCCGGTGCACATCAGCACCACCTGGTCCTCGGGCAGGTCGTCGACGGCCTTGACGTCGACCAGGACGCCGTCCGGCACGGTCAGGTAGCCCAGGTCTGCGGCGACGCCCATGTTGCGGACCATCGACCGGCCGACGAGCGCCACCTTGCGCCCGTGCGCGTGGGCCGTGTCGAGCACCTGCTGGACCCGGTGGACGTGCGAGGCGAACGAGGCGACGATCACGCGCCGCTGGGCGCCGGCGAACACCCGGTCCAGGACGGGGGCGATCTCCCGCTCGGGGGTGGTGAAGCCCGGCACCTCCGCGTTGGTGGAGTCGACCATGAACAGGTCGACCCCCTCCTCGCCGAGCCGCGCGAACGCGCGCAGGTCGGTGATGCGCCCGTCGAGGGGCAGCTGGTCCATCTTGAAGTCGCCGGTGTGCAGGACCGTGCCCGCCGCCGTCCGGACCGCCACCGCGAGCGCGTCCGGGATGGAGTGGTTGACCGCGACGAACTCGCAGCCGAACGGCCCGAGCTGCTCGACCTGCCCCTCGGTGACGGCCAGCGTGAGGGGCTTGATCCGGTGCTCGCGCAGCTTGGCCTCGATCAGCGCGAGCGTCAGCTGGGACCCGATCAGGGGGATGTCCGGCCGCAGCCGGAGCAGGAACGGCACGGCGCCGATGTGGTCCTCGTGGCCGTGCGTGAGCACGACGCCGACGACGTCGTCGAGCCGGTCGGCGATGTAGGAGAAGTCGGGCAGGATGAGGTCGACACCCGGCTGGTGGTCCTCGGGGAACAGCACCCCGCAGTCGACGACGAGGACCTTGCCCTGGTGCTCCAGGACGGCCATGTTGCGTCCCACCTCGCCGAGCCCGCCGAGCGGCACGACGCGCAGCGACTGCGGGTCGACCGGGGGCGGTGCGGACAGCTCGGGGTGCGGGTGGCTCACGGACGGCCTGCTTCCTGCGGGGTCGCGGCGCCCAGCCCTGCGGCGGCGAGCACCGTGCGGATCTCGGTGACGAGGTCGTCGCCGGCGGGGACGAGGGGGAGCCTGACGTCGCGGTTCGGCAGCAGGCCGAGCACCTCCAGCGCGGCCTTGACGGCGATGACGCCCTGCGTGCGGCGCATCACCACGTCCACGACCGGGGCGCACTCGCGCTGCACCCGGCGCGCGGTCACCAGGTCGCCGGCGTCCACGGCGGCGACCAGCGCCGCGAGCCGGGAGCCGATCACGTGCCCGGGCACGCTGACGACGCCGGCGGCGCCCTGCGCGAGGTGCTGCAGGTTCAGCTCGTCGCTGCCGGAGTACCAGGCCAGGTCGGTGCGCGCCATCACCGTGGCGGCCGCGTGCAGGTCGTCCTTGGCGTCCTTGACGGCCACGACCCGCGGGTGCTCGGCGAGGCGGAGCATCGTGTCCACCTCGATCGGCACGCCCGAGCGGCCCGGGATGTCGTACAGCATCACCGGCAGGCCGGTGGCGTCGGCGGTGGCGCGGAAGTGCGCGAGCAGCCCCTCCTGGGGGGGCTTGGAGTAGTAGGGCGTGACGACGAGAAGGCCGTGGGCGCCGGCCCGCTCGGCCGCCCGGGCCAGCTCCACCGTGTGCGCCGTGTCGTTGGTGCCGACGCCCGCGACCACGTGGGCGCGGTCGCCGACCGCCTCCAGGACGGCGCGCAGCACGGCGTCCTTCTCCGCGTCCGACGTGGTGGGCGACTCCCCCGTCGTCCCGCTGACGACGAGGCCGTCGTGGGCGTCGACGTCCACGAGGTGGCGCGCCAGGCGCGCCGCGCCGTCCAGGTCGACGGACCCGTCGGCGGCGAACGGGGTGACCATGGCGGACAGGACCGCCCCGAACGGGCGGGCCGGACGGTCCGGCGAGGCGTTGGGCATGGGGGCCACCGTACCGCTGTGCCAGGTGCGTCCCGGTGCCCCCGGGACCGGCTCGACGGTGTGGGACGGTGCGGAGGACGAGGCGTACGAGGACCCGGTGGCTCCCCGCTCGGGGGTTCGGGCAGCCACCGGGTCTCGAGGGCTCCATCGGGCGAGGGGACGGAAGCGTTACAGCCGGCACTGGGCCGATCGGGTGACGTGGCTCACTCGGACCGGGGCGGGGCTCCCGGGTCCTCGAGCCCGGCGGCGATGGCCCAGCGGGTGAGCTCCACCCGGTTGTGCAGGTGCAGCTTGCCCAGGACGTTCTGCACGTGGTTCTGCACCGTCCGGTGCGACACCACGAGGCGCTCGGCGATCTGCCGGTAGGACATCCCCTTGGCGACGAGCCGCAGCACCTCGATCTCACGCGGCGTGAGCCCCGTGCGCGGTGGCTCCCGGCGCGGCGGCGGTGCGGCCGAGACGCGCCGGAACTCGCCGAGCACGAGGCCCGCGAGCCCGGGTGTGAACACCGCCTCCCCCGCGGCGGTCCGCCGCACGGCGTCCAGCAGCGCCTCCCGGGTCGCCGACTTGACCAGGTACCCGCTGGCGCCGGCCTTGACCGCCTCGAGCACGTCCTCCTGCTCGCCGCTGGCCGACAGGACCAGGACGTGGGTGCCCGGGACGCCCGCGACGATCCGGCGGGTCGCCTCCACGCCGTCGACCTCCGGCATCTGCAGGTCCAGCAGCGCCACCGCGGGGCGGGTGGCGAGCGCGCGCCGCACCGCCTCCGCCCCCGTGGCGGCGGTGGCGACCACGTCGTAGCCCGCGTCCTGCAGGTCGCGGGCGACCGCGTCCCGCCACATCGGGTGGTCGTCGGCGACGAGCACTCTCACGGCGGCCTCGCCGTCCCCTGGCGGCCGGGGTGGCGCCGCGCCGGTCCGCTGCTCTCCCTGCACGTCCTCCTGCTCGTCCTCCTGCACGGCCGAAGCCTAGGCGGGCAGGGGGACGCGCATCTCGACCTCCGTCCCCGTCCCGGGTGACGAGGTGACGGCGACGACGCCTCCCACGTCCCGGACCCGGCCCCGCACGGACGAGGCGAGGCCCAGCCGTCCCTCCCGGGCGGCCTCGGCCTGCCGGCCGGCCGTCATGCCGACGCCGTCGTCCCGGACGGTGACCACGACGGCGGCCGGTTCCTGCTCGACCAGTACCCAGGCGCGGGCGCCGTCACCGGCGTGCCGGTCGACGTTGTCGAGCGCCGCGGCGACGGCGGCGGCGAGCTGCTCGGCGACGACGACCGGGACCGGCACGGGGTGCGCCGGCGCCGCGACCTCCGCACGGGGCACCGAGACCCCCCGGACGGCGGCGCGCAGGTCGACGAGGCCGCGTCCGGGTCCGGGTCCTGGTCCGGGTCCTCGTCCGGCGAGCGCACCCTCACCCGTCACCAGGTGGCGCAGGAGGACCTCCTGCTCGCCCGCGAGGCGTCCCAGGTCGGCGGCCTCTCCCCCGAGCCGTGCCCCGCGCCGCTGCACGTGGGCCAGCACCTGCAGGACCGAGTCGTGGATGTCGCGGGCCAGCCGCTCGCGCTCGCGGACGGCCGCCTCGACGCGCAGCGCCTCGGCCAGGGCCCGGCGGCTGCGGCGGTACAGGCCCGCGGCGTAGCCGACGACGGCGCCGGCCAGCAGCAGCAGGACGATGTTGTGGACGGTGCGGCCGTTGACCGGGTCCACGACGACGAGGTCGGCGGCACCGACGGCCGCGGCGGCCAGGACACCGCCCCACCAGCCGCGCCACACGGCCCAGGCGAGCACGGAGGCCGCGGGCCAGGTGAGCGGGAGGGTGGAGGCGCCCTCGCCGACGCGGGTGACGTCGTCCACCCACCGGGTCGACAGCACCGCGGCGACGGAGACGACCAGGTCGGCGACGACGAGACGCCCGGGCCGCGAGCGCCGCAACCACACGTAGCCGGTCCAGACGCCCATCCCGACCAGCACGGCAGCCGCCGCCACCGGGCGGCGGTAGGCGCCGTGCGTGAGGACGAAGGTCAGGACGGCGTAGGCGAGGGAGGCGACCCGGAAGACGTCGACCCCGCGCCACAGCGCGGTGACCAGACCGAAGTCGTCGTCGCCGGGACGCAGCCGCGTGCCGAAGGCGCCGTCCGGCGAGCCGGCGCGGCGGGCGCCGGGCCGCGCCAGGCCGCGCGTCCGCGCCCGGTGGCCAGGGCCCGTCACCCGGCGCGGCGACCGTCCGCGACGCCGGGGTCCCCGACGTCCGGCTCGACGTCGAGGGCGTCGTCCACGGCATCCGGCTGCACCTCGGCGGCCGTCCCGTCCACCACGTCGACCGGGGGGTCCTCGGACGCGGCCGCCGGGTGCCCGACCGACGCGGCCGGTGGGGCGACGCGTCCACCCGGCGCGCTGGCACCCTCGCCGGCGGCGTCACCCGCCGGGCCGGTGCCGCTCGTGCGCTGGCGCAGGGCGGCGGCCATCCGCTCCTTCATGGTCGCGGCGTACTCGTCCACGTACTCCTGGCCGGACAGCCGCATCAGCTCGTACACGATCTCGTCGGTGATGGACCGCAGGACGAAGCGGTCGCCCTCCATCCCCTCGTACCGCGAGAAGTCCATCGGCGGACCGATGATCATCCCCACCCGCCGGATACGCGGGATGCGCCGGCCGATGGGCTGGACCTCGCGCGTGCCGACCATGACGACGGGCAGCACCGGCACCTTGCCCTCGAGCGCGAGCCGCGCCACACCCGTCTTGCCGCGGTAGAGCCGGCCGTCGGGGCTGCGGGTCCCCTCGGGGTAGATGCCGAGCAGGTCACCGGCGGCGAGCACGCGCAGGCCGGTGCGGATCGCGGCCTCCCCGGCCTCGCCGCCGGACCGGTCGACGGGCACCTGGCCCGCTCCCCGGAAGAACCCGGCGGTCAGCCGGCCCTTGATCCCGCGGCCGGTGAAGTAGTCGGACTTGGCGAGGAAGGTCATCTTCCGCTCGACCATCAGGGGCAGGAAGAAGGAGTCCGAGAAGGAGAGGTGGTTGCTCGCCAGGATCGCGCCGCCCTCGGACGGGACGTGCTCACCGCCGACCACCCAGGGCCGGAACAGCGCACGCAGCAGCGGACCGAGGACGATCCGCTTGAGCACCCAGTAGAACACCGTCCTCCGTCCCGCCGCCCCTGCGGCTGCCACTGCCCCCGCGGTCGGCACCGGCGGTGCGCCGGCCCTCGCGCAGAGCGAACGCAGAGCGAACTCTGCCAGACGGTGCGTGGTCCCGCGTGCCGCAGCACCGACCACCGGGACACGGCGGACGCGCCCCGGCCCCCGGGCGTCCCGCCACGCGGACCGGCACACGGACCGGCACACGGACCGTCTCGACCGCCGCTCACCCGGCGTGCCACGATGACTCCGTGCCGGTGATGCGCGGGGCCGAGCCCTTCTCCCACGACGGTGGTGACGTCGGGGTGCTGCTGTGCCACGGGTTCACCGGGACGCCGGCCAGCATGCGTCCGTGGGGCGAGCACCTGGCCGCGGTGGGGTTCACGGTCCGCGCCCCCCGCCTGCCCGGGCACGGGACCACCTGGCAGGAGATGAACCGGACCCGGTGGCCGGACTGGTACACCACCGTGGACCGGTCCCTGCGCGAGCTGCGCGAGCGCTGTCGCGCGGTCGTGGTCGGCGGCCTGTCGATGGGTGGGGCGCTGGCGCTGCGGCTGGCCGAGGAGCACGGCCCGGCCGTGGCGGGGTTGGTCCTGGTGAACCCGGCCGTGCACCTCGAGGACCGCCGGCTCGTCGCGCTCCCCGTGCTGCGCCACGTCGTGGCGTCGCTGCCGGGCATCGCCAGCGACATCAAGAAGCAGGGCGAGGTCGAGCTCGCCTACGACCGCACGCCGCTGCACGCCCTGCACTCCATGCTCGGCCTGTACCGGGAGGTCGTCCGCGACCTGCCCGAGGTCACGGCGCCGCTGCTGCTGATGCGCTCGACCGTCGACCACGTCGTGCCCGCGTCCAGCAGCGCGCTCGTCCTGGCACGGGTGTCCTCCACCGACGTCGAGGAGGTCGTGCTGGAGGAGAGCTACCACGTGGCGACCCAGGACCACGACGCCCAGCGGATCTTCGAGCGGACCGTCGAGTTCGTCGAGCGCGTCACGACCACCGCGACCAGCAGGCGCTGAGCACCGTGTCCGCACCGCCCCCCGAGCGCGACGACGACGGCAGCGTCGACGTCGAGGCGGCCTGGGCCGACATCGTCGCGCACTGGGACGACGACGCGACGGCCGCGACCGGCCCACCGGGAGCTGCGGCCCCCCCGGGCGCCGAGGACGCACCCGAGCGGCCGTCGCAGCGCCCCGCGACCGGCGGCGGGCGCACCGCGGAGCCGGAGGAGGCCGCCGGGACCGGGGCGCCGGCCGGTGACGTCGACGCGACCGACCCCGTCCCCGCTCCGCCCACGGGTGACGGCACGTGGCGCGACGACGACGTCCCGGCGGACGACGGCGAAGACGACGGCTGGGGTGACGACGAGTGGGACGCCCCCCGGTCCCACGTCGGGGGGCAGGCCGCCCTGGACGTCGGCGCGCACCAGGACGCCGTCGCGGCCCGCTCCGCCGCCGCCGAGGACGACGAGCGGTACGTCCCGCCCGAGCCGCCGCCGCTGCCGACCGGGGACACGGTGTCCCGGCTGGCGTGGGGCGCGGTCCTCGGGGCCCCGCTGTTCTTCCTCCTCGCGGCCCTGTTCTGGCGCAGCGCCCCCACCATCCTGGTGGTCGCAGCCGTCGCCGCCTTCGTGGCGGGTTTCGCCACGCTGGTGCTGCGGATGCCCGACCGGGACGACGACGACCCCGACGAGGGCGCCGTCGTCTGACCGTCGTCGTCCCACCGGGGCGGGCGACGCGCCGCGATGCGACCCCGGCCCTGATCGAGGGGTAGCCTCCGCTCGTCCCCGGGGCGACGGCGCCCCGGGCAGCCGCGAGGTCGTGGAGGTGCGTCGGTGCAGCGTTCGGAGACGGTGGAGATCCGCGGGCACCTGCTGGACACGGGCGTGCTGTCACGGTGCGCGTCGGACGTGCGCGCCCTCGGCGGCGACTACGTCATCGTCCGGCTCGACGTCGGCAAGGACTCCGACGACGAGTCCTACGCCCGCATCCGGGTCACCGCCGACGACGAGGAGCACCTCGCGTCCATCCTCATGCGGCTGAACTCCTACGGGGTCAACCTGACCGACCCCGGCGAGGCGCTCACCCGCGAGGTCGACGCCGACGGCGTCTTCCCGGCCGACTTCTACTCCACGACCAACCTGGCCACCCAGGTGCGCCTGCAGGGCCGGTGGGTCGACGTCCAGCACCCCGAGATGGACTGCGGTCTGCTCGTCACGGGCGAGGGCCCGACCCTCGCGGTGCGCACCGTCCCCGTCAGCGACGCGAAGGTCGGCGACCGGATCGTCTGCGGCTTCGGCGGGGTGCGGATCGTCCAGGCGGCGATGGAGCGGCCGGACGAGGACGAGGTCTTCGAGTTCATGAACTCGGAGGTCTCCAGCGAGAAGCCCCAGGCGCTGCTGGTCCGCCAGATCGCCCAGGAGATGCGGGACTGCAAGGCGGCGGGCAAGCGCGTGCTCTGGGTCGCCGGCCCGGCCGTCGTCCACACCGGCGCCTCGCCCGCGATGGTGGCCCTCGTGCGCGCCGGCTACGTCGACGTCCTCTTCGGCGGCAACGCGATCGCCACGCACGACATCGAGTCGGCCATCTACGGCACCTCGCTGGGAGTCGACCTGACCAAGGGTCGGGGCGTGGAGCACGGGCACGAGCACCACATCCGCGCGATCAACGCGGTCCGGCGCAGCGGCTCCATCGCCCGGGCCGTCGCGGACGGCGTGGTCACCGGTGGCGTCATGCACGCCCTGGTCGAGGAGGGCAAGGACTTCGTCCTCGTCGGCTCGGTCCGGGACGACGGACCGCTCCCCGACGTGCACACGGACGTCATCGAGGGTCAGCGGGCGATGCGTGCGCAGCTCGAGGGCGTCGGCTTCGCGATCATGGTCGCGACGATGCTGCACTCGGTGGCGACCGGCAACATCCTGCCCGCGTCCGTCCCCCTGGTGTGCGTCGACATCAACCCCGCGACGGTGACGAAGCTGGCGGACCGCGGCTCCTCGCAGGCCCGCGGGATCGTGACCGACATCGGCCTGTTCCTCGAGCAGCTCGCCGACGAGCTCGTCCCGGACCGGCCGCGACCCCGGGACTGACCCGCCACCGCGACTGACCCGCCCCCGCGAGCGCGCGGCGGAGCGCGGGCTCGTGGTCAGGCCGACGGCGGGGGGACGAGGGACGCGAGGACCGGCAGGTGGTCGCTGGCCGCCAGGACGTCCTTCGCGGACACGCCCTGCGGGAACCCGCAGCCCAGCACCTGGACCCGGGCGTCCACCAGGACGGCGTCGATGCGTCGTCGTGGGCGCCTCGCGGGGAAGGTCGGCCCGCCGTCGGGGCACGCGTCCGCGAGCCGCTCTCCGAGCACGCGCCAGGACGGCCCGCCGGGCGGCTCGTTGAGGTCCCCGACGACGGCGGCGGGAGGGCAGGCGGGCACCCGCAGGTCCAGCAGGCAACGCACGTGGTCGGCCCGCTCCCGCTCGTCCAGCCCCAGGTGGACGCTCGTGACGACGAGCGGCCCCCCGCCGGGCAGCCGGACGGTCGCCCCGGCCCAGCCGCGACGGCGCGTGAGCACCCCCTGCACGGGCAACCGGCCCGCCGCGGCGTCGTCGACCCGGGTGCGCAGGCTCGTCAGGACCGCGGTGCCCCCGCCCGCACGCCCCCCGCAGGTGAACAGCAGGCCGGTGGCCCGGGCCAGGGCCGCCAGCCGCGAGCGGGACAGGGGGCGGCGCGAGACCTCCTGGAGGCAGGCCACGTCGGGGCGGGCCGCGCGGACGACACGGTGCACCGCCAGCGGGTCGCCGAGCATGTCGCGCACGTTCCAGCAGAGCACGCGCAGCGCGGGCTGCGCCGGGCCGTCGTCCGTCACCCCCACCCCCTCGACAGGTCCGCGGCGCCGACCAGACCCGCGTCCGGTCCGAGCGTCGCCCCGACCAGCCTGGCCTCCGGCCGGTGCCCCCGCCCGGTCAGCGAGCGGCGGAACGCCTCCCGCGCCGGGCCGAGGAGGAGCTCGCCTGCCGCGGACACGCCCCCGCCGACGACGAACGTCCCGGGGTCCAGCGCGGCCGCGAGGTTCGCCAGTCCCCTGCCCAGCCAGGTGCCGACGTCCGCGAGCACCTCCCGCGCCGCGGGGTCGCCGTCGGCCGCGGCGCCGGTGACCAGCTGACCCACCACGGCGTCGGGGTCGCCGCCGGCCCGGGCGAGCAGCCCGGCCGCCAGCGGCGAACCCGTGCGCACGAGCTCGCGGGCGTCGCGGCCCAGGGCGTTGCCGGAGGCGTACTGCTCCCAGCACCCGCGGTTGCCGCACTCGCAGCGGTGCCCGCCGGGGACCACGACCATGTGCCCGAACTCGCCAGCGATGCCGAAGCGCCCCCGCTGCACCCGGCCGTCGTCCACGATGCCGCCGCCGATGCCCGTCCCGAGGGTGACGAGCACCAGTCGGCTCTCCCCCGCCCCGGCGCCGAATCGGTACTCGGCCCACGCCGCGGCGTTCGCGTCGTTCTCCACCACCGTGCGCCGGCCCACCCGCCGGCCCAGACGCGCCCGGACCCGGCGCTCGACGGCGTCGCGCAGCGGCTCGTCGCGCCAGGCCAGGTGCGGGGCGAACAGGACGCTGGAGCGCTCGGCGTCGACGAAGCCCGCGGCGCCGATGCCGACGGAGACGACGTCCTGCCCCTCGGCGAGCTCCTCGACCACCTCGGCGATGACGTCCTCGACCGCCTGCGCGCTGGTCGTCGGCGTGTCCCGGCGGGTGCGGCGGACCACCCGGCCCGTCCCGTCCACGACCCCGGCCGCGACCTTCGTCCCGCCCACGTCGACGCCGATCGCGGGACCGTCGCCGATCAGCGCGCGGCGGGCCTGCTGGCGGACGACCTGCCGGGCGCTGCGTCCGATGACCCGGCTCCGCGGGCGCAGCGGCCGTCGGGGAGCGGCGGCGTGCTCGTCCGGACCGCGGGGCGCCCCTGCGGAGGTCACGGCCGGCTACCCGTCGTGCCGCCGGGCGGCGAGGTCGGCCGCACCCACCATCCCCGCGTCGTTGCCGAGGGAGGCGGGGGCGATCCGGGCCTCCGGCCGGTACCCGCGTGCGGTGAGGTGCCGGCGGAACGCGGAGCGCATCGGCTCCAGCAGCAGGTCCCCCGCGTGGGCGACGCCCCCGCCGACGACGACGAGCGCCGGGTCCAGGACGGCGACGACGCTCGCCGCGCCCTCACCCAGCCACCGGCCGAGGTCGGCGAGCAGCTCCTGGCCGGCCGGGTCGCCCTCCTGGGCCGCCTGCGTCACCTGCGGCCCGGTGATGGCGTCGGGGTCTCCCCCCGCCAGCTCGAGCAGCCGGGCGCCCGGCAGCGCACCGGAGCGCGCCAGCGCCCGCGCCTCGCGCACCAGCGCGGACCCGGAGGCGTACTGCTCCCAGCAGCCCTTGCTGCCGCACCCGCAACGCAACCCGTCCGGCACGACGCGCACGTGACCGAGCTCGGCGGCGACGCCGTGGGCGCCCCGCAGCAGGTTGCCGTCGACGACGACGCCGCCGCCCAGACCCGTGCCCACGGTGAGCAGGACCATGTCGTCGACGTCGCGGGCGGTCCCGAACCGGAACTCCCCCCACGCCGCCGCGTTCGCGTCGTTCTCCACGTGCACGGGCAGCCCGGTCCGGGCCTCGAGCTCCTCGCGCAGCGGCTCGTCGCGCCAGGCGAGGTTCGGGGCGAAGAGCACCGTCGAGCACGTGGCGTCGATGTAGCCCGCGGCCGCCACGCCCACCGCGTGCACCTCGTGCTCGGCCCGCAGCTCGGCGACCGCCTCGGCGACGGCGGACTCGATCGCCTCCGGGTCCTGGGCGGGGGTCTGCCTGCGGGTGCGGGCCACGATCGTGCCGTCGGGCGCCACCACCCCGGCCGCGATCTTCGTCCCCCCGACGTCGACGCCGATGGCGCTCCCGCCGGTCCGGTCGGGGTTCCGCGACCCCTGTGCGCTAGCCACCTGGTCCTCCGCTCGTGTCGTCCTCGGTGACGGGGATCCGCTGCACCGGCGGCCCACCGTCCCACGTCCCTCGGCCGTGGTGTCCGCCGTGCCCATCCTGCGGCGGGTTGCGACCCGTGCCCGGCTCGTCGGCCGGCTCGTCGGCCGGCTGGTCGGCCGGGGCGTCAGCCGGTTCCCCGACCGGGACGTCCGGCGCGCCGGTACCACCGGGCTCGTCGGCGAGGAGGTCCGAGAGCGCGACGAGCAACGCCGTCGCGGCCTCCGCGACGTGGTGCACCGCCTCGGGCCGCAGGCGCTGCACGCGCTCCACGACCCGGCACACCGGGCAGACCCTGCACGGCGCGGCGGCGGACCGGCCGCACGTGCACGTCGTCGGGCCGTCCCCGGCAGGGCCGCCGGAGCCACCCCCCGCGGCGGCCCACGCCGCGGCGGCGTCCTGGAGGGCGCCCAGGAGGCGCACGGCCTCCTCACCCACCGCCGGACGCTCCGCCCCGCCCCCGCTCACCACGACCGCCACCGGTCGGGGTCAGGGCGGAACCGCACCAGCAGGTGCCCGGACCGCAGGGTCGCGCCGACCACGTCGCAGCGACGCAGCGCGGCGGGCAGGGCGAGCACCCGCCTCGTCGGACCGAGGTCGACGACGAGGTCGTCACCCTGCCGGGACAGGTCGACGTCCGAGACGCTCACCAGGGGGAGCCACAGGTCGAGGACCAGGTCGTCGCCGTCGCGCCGGACACGCAACGGCTCGGCAGCGCCCGCCTCGCTCACCGGGTCGGCGGTCCCGTAGGTGTCCGACGCCAGCGCCGCCAGGGCGTCGGGACCGACCGGCTCGTCGACCCGGTGCGGGGCGCTGAGCACCGAGGCGCCGGGGAAGGCCTCCCGCACCGCGTCGCGCTCGTCGGCCTCCCGTCGCACCTGGTTCACCACCACGGCGTCGACGGCGTACCCGTGCAGCGCCAGGGCCGTGTAGGCCCGCCGGGACTCGGCCAGCACCACCCGCTGGGCGGTCGTCACCACCCGCACGGCGGCCCCGGGACCGGTCAGCAGCCCACGGACCTCGGAGAGCTCGTCGGTGAGCCGGCGCGCCGCGGCGACGACCGCCTCGCCGGGGCGGGCCGCGCCGCCGGCGCGCCCGGGCGCGAGCAGCCGCGCGATCCGCCGCTCGGGCGAGAGCAGGCGCTGCAGCTGCCGCCCCACCACCTCGGGCAGCACCAGCAACCGCAGCGCCTCCGCGGTGGGGGCGCAGTCGACCACCACGACGTCCCACGGACCGGACGCGACCTGGTCTCGCAGCTCCAGCAGGCCCAGCACGTCATCGGCGCCGGGCAGGCAGGCGAGGTCCTCGGCGGTCATCGGGTCGACCCCGAGCTCGTCGAGGACGTCGACGAGGTAGCGGCGCACGACGTCCCAGCTGGTGCGGGCGCGGGTGCGCGGGTCGACCTGCAGCGCGGACAGGCCCGGTTCCACCTCGGTGGGCCGGGCGGCGACCGGGCGGTCGAGGACGTCGGCCAGCGAGTGGGCGGCGTCCGTCGAGACGACCAGCACCTTGCGGCCGGCACGCGCCGCGTGCACCGCCGTGGCGGCGGCCGTCGTGGTCTTGCCGACGCCGCCCTTGCCGGTGACGAGCAGGACGCGCACGGCCGCGGTCAGCCCTCGACCCGCTTCTTCAGCTCCTTCAGCGCGGTGTCGATGATGACCTTCTCGGCCTTGCGCTTGAGCATCCCGAGCATGGGGATCCGCACGTCGACGGCGAGCCGGTAGGTCACCGTGGTGCCACCGCCGTCCGCGGCCAGCTCGTAGTCGCCGTCGAGGCGGGTGATGATCGAGCCCTCCTCGGCGAGGGTCCAGCTGACCACGCCCTCGCCCGAGCGCCCGGCGGGCCAGGTGTAGTCCAGGACGTACGTGTCCTTGATCGGCCCGCTGTCCACGACGAACCTCGCCGTGCTGGGCCTGCGTCCCCGGCTCTGCAGCACCTCGACGCTCTTCACGTCGCCCGCCCACTCCGGGTACGACGCCAGGTCCGCGATCACCGCGAGCACGTCCGACGGGGACGCCTCGACGTGGATGCTGGACTCGGTGCGTTCGGCCATCGGCGGACTCCCGGTGTCGTGACCGCCCGGCAGGCCCGCCGGGCTGCGCGGAAGGCTACCCGTCCACGCCGCCGCCGGTCTGCGTCGACACGACGGGTCGACACGGCAGGTCGACACCGCGGGTCGACACTGCAGGTCGACACTGCGGCGCCACCCGCACCGGGGTCGGGCGCGCGGTCTCAGCCGAGCGTGCCGGCCACGGCCATCAGGCCGAGGACGAGGGCACCCACCACCACGAGCCCGACGACGCCCACGAGCAGCCGGCGCGGGGTGGAGCCGGTGACCTCGCGGACGAGACGGGGCGCCCCGCGCTCCGCAGCCATCCGCAGCAGCATCTCGTCGGCGAGGGCCTCGGCCCTGGCTCGCTCGGCCTCGGAGACCACCGGCGCGGCCGCGTCCTCGGGAGAGGGTGCGGCGTGCCGCCCGCGGCGCCGGCCACCGGGCTCGCCGGGCGATCCCGCCTGGTCGGCGGCGCCCACCCGGTCGCGGGTCCCGGCGAGGTCGTCGTCCGTCGCGGCGGGACCGGCGGCGTGGGGCAGCGGGACGTAGCAGAGGGTGCACCAGGCGGCCCCGTCGGGCAGCCGGGCGCTGCACGAGGGACACCGGGTCGTGGTCACGACGTCGTCCATCCCCGTGCACATCGGCCCGGCCACCCGGGACCTTGAGCCCGGCCTCAGCCGACGACGGGTTCCCCGGGACGGCGGCCGCGCTCGAGGGCGTCCTTGAGCGCGTGGACGTGCGCCTTCCAGGCCAGGGCACGGCGCCGTCGCTCGGCATCCGCCCGGCGCGGGCTCAGGCGGTCGCCGCCGTCGACCGGGTCGAGCCGCAGGTAGTGGTGGACCAGCACCCCGTCCCCCCACGGCTCCAGCCAGACCTCCGCCGTCCCCGTCCACCCCCGGGCGCGCCCGGCCACGACCCACTGGACGCCCTTGGGTCCGCGGTCCCGACTGACCACGAGCCCCAGGTCCGGCCACCAGACGGCCCAGCGCGACGGGTCGTGGACGTGCCCGGCCACCACGGTCGGCGGCGCGGCGACGAAGGTGTCGTCGACCAGGTCGATCGCGGTCACTCCGACAGGATGACAGCGACCGATCCGTGACGTGCGAACCCTCCCCCCGGTGGCCTACTGGCGGGTAGGGTCGCAAGCGCCCGCCGCCGGGCACCCCGCCCCCGATCCCCAGGAGCGTTTCGTGCGAGAGTTCTCCGTCCCCCCGTTGGTCGAGGTGGACCCGTCGTCGAATATCACCGACTTCGTCGTCCAGAACGCCGTCCGCGTGCCGCACGCCGTCGCGTTCCGGCGCAAGGTCGCCGATCGCTGGCAGGACGTCACCTGGCGCGAGTTTCTCGGAGAGGTCACCGAGCTGGCCAAGGGCCTGGTCGCCGCCGGGGTGCAGCCGGGCGACCGCATCGGCCTGATGTCCAAGACGCGCTACGAGTGGACCCTCACCGACTTCGCCGCCTGGTTCGCCGGCGCCGTCACCGTCCCGATCTACGAGACCTCCTCGGCGGAGCAGGTCTCCTGGATCCTCAGCGACTCCGGCGCCGTGGGGGTGGTCGTCGAGACCGAGCAGCACTCCGACCTCGTCGGCCGCGTCCGGGACCAGCTCCCAGAGCTGCGTCACGTGTGGGGCATCGACGCCGGCTCGCTGCGCGAGCTCGCCGCCTCGGGCGGGTCCGTCACGGACGAGGACGTCGAGCAGCGGCGCAGCGCGTCCGGCCTGCAGGACCTCGCCACGATCATCTACACCTCCGGGACCACCGGCCGCCCGAAGGGCTGCGAGCTCACCCACGGCAACTTCACCGTGCTGGCGAGCAACTCGACCGCCCAGCTGAAGGAGGTCGTCGGCTCCCAGGAGGCCTCCACGCTGCTCTTCCTGCCGCTGGCGCACGTCTTCGCCCGCTTCATCCAGGTGCTCTGCGCGGCGTCGGGCACCACGATGGGGCACACCGCCGACATCAAGAACGTGCTGGAGGACCTCGGGTCCTTCCAGCCCACCTTCATCCTGTCCGTCCCGCGGGTCTTCGAGAAGGTCTACAACTCCGCCGAGCAGACCGCCGAGTCCGGTGGCAAGGGCAAGATCTTCCGCCAGGCGGCCGACGTCGCGATCGCGTACTCCGAGGCGATCGACGCGGGTGGACCGGGCCTGGGCCTGAAGCTCATGCACGCCGTGTTCGACAAGCTCGTCTACAGCAAGCTGCGGGCGAAGCTGGGCGGCCGCGCCCGGTACGCGGTCTCCGGCGGCGCCCCGCTGGGTGCCCGTCTCGGCCACTTCTTCCGCGGCATCGGCCTGACGATCCTCGAGGGCTACGGCCTGACCGAGACCACCGCGCCGACGTCCGTGAACTCCCTGGACGTGCTGCGGATCGGCACGGTCGGCCAGCCGATCCCCGGCACCGCCGCCAAGATCGCCGAGGACGGCGAGATCCTGCTGCGGGGCCCGCACGTGTTCCGCGGCTACTGGAACAACCCGACCGCCACGGAGGAGGCCTTCACCGACGGCTGGTTCCGCACGGGCGACCTGGGCGAGATCACCCCGGACGGCTGCCTGCGGATCACCGGTCGCAAGAAGGAGATCCTCGTGACCGCCGGCGGCAAGAACATCGCCCCCGCGGTGCTCGAGGACCGGCTGCGGGCGCACCCCCTGGTCAGCCAGACCATCGTCGTCGGCGACGGCCAGCCGTTCGTGGCGGCGCTGGTGACGCTCGACCCCGAGATGCTGCCCACGTGGCTGGCCAACAACGGCAAGCCCGACCTGTCGGTCGCCGACGCCGCCCGCGACGACGACGTGCGCGCCGCCGTCCAGGCCGCGGTCGACGAGGCGAACGAGGCGGTCTCGCGGGCCGAGGCGATCAAGGCGTTCCGGATCCTCCCGGTCGACTTCACGGAGGAGACCGGGCACCTGACCCCGTCGCTGAAGCTGAAGCGCAACGTCGTCATGAAGGACTTCGCCGACGAGGTCGCCGCCATCTACGCCGGCTGAGCCCGCAGCGGCCAACCGCACCCACCGCCCGTCGTCCCCACCCGGGACGGCGGGCGGTGGCGTGTCACGGCTCGCGACCGTGCAGCAGCGCGTTCAACCGTGCCGCCTGCTGGTCCCACAACCAGCGCTCGCGGACCCAGCGCCGCCCCCGCTCCCCCATCCGCCGCGCCGTCCCCGGGTCGGACAGCAGGTCGGCGACCCGCGCGGCCACCGCCGACACGTCCCGGCCGTCGACGACCCAGCCGTTCTCGCCGTCCAGCACCGCGTCCGGGGCCCCGCCGGAGTCCCCGGCCACCACGGGCAGCCCCGTCGCCGCCGCCTCCAGGTAGCAGATGCCCAGCGCCTCGGGCTCCAGCCCGCCGAGGCGCGTACGCGTCGGCATCGCGAACACGTCCCCCGCGTCGTAGTAGGCGGGCGTCTCCTGCCACGGCACGCGGCCGGCGAGGACGACGTCGCGGGTCAGGCCGAGCTCGCGCACCGACCGCTCCACCGCGCGGCGGTGCGGTCCGTCGCCGACCAGCAGCAGCGCGGCGTCGGGCACCCGCCGCCGGATCTGCGGCATCGCCCGCACGAGCACGTCCTGGCCCTTGCGGGCGACCATGCGCGACACGCAGACCACGACCGGCCGCTGCCCCAGTCCGTGCCTGGCGCGCACGGCGTCACCGCCGCTGCCGGGGTGGAAGACGGTGTCGTCGACCCCCGGGGTCAGCTGGCGCATCCGGGTGCGCGCCGACTCGGACAGCGCCGCGGCGATCCTGGTCCGGCAGTACTCGCCGAGGTAGGTGACGGTGTCGTTGCGGTCGCCGACCGCGCGCAGCGCGCGCCGCGTCCCGGGCAGCGTGGCCCACCAGACCTCGTGCCCGTGCGTCGTCGCCACCGTCGTCCGCGCCCCGGCCGCGCGCAGGCGCGATGCCATCAGCCCCAGGGGAGCCGCCGCCCCGAACCAGACCCGGTCGCACCCGCGCGAGCGCACGAGTCCCGCGGCACGGCGGCTGATCGCGGGCGTGGGCAGCATCAGCGGCGAGGGGTCGCGGACGACCTCGAAGGGCAGCGTCGCGTCGAACGCGGCGTCCCCGGGCTGTCGGGCCGTGTGCACGACGACGCGGTCGGGGTCCATCCGTTCGGTCACGGCGAGGACGAACGACTCGATGCCGCCGGTCCGCGGGGGGAAGTCGTTGGTCACCACGAGCGTGCGCGAGCCGTGCATGGGCCGACCCTAGGGCGCCGGGTCCACCCCGCCGCACCGGGGCAGGCGGGCCCGGGCGCAGGTCAGGTGCCGTCGCCGGCGAGCCGGTCCAGCTCGGACAGCCACAGGTCGGTGAAGCCGGCCTCGTCGACCCCGAGCCGGCGCTGCAGCGCGGCGTCCACGACCGCCTGGGAGGCGGGCGTGGCACCGGGTGTGGACCGCGCCGTGCCCCCTTGCGCACCCGCCACCTCCCGGTACAGCGCCAGGACGCCGTCCTGGCCGGCGCGGTCCGCGACCAGCCGGACGGCGAGCCACGAGCCGGAGTACGCGGCGGCGATCTGGCCGTTGGCCGGGTCGAACTCGGCCGGCCCGGGCAGCCGGGCAGGTCCCTGCCCGTCCCGGACCTGGGCCAGGAGGTCGGCGGCGACGTCGTCCGGGCCGAGGTCGGTGCCGGCGTACGCGACGTAGTCCGCGAGCCCCTCACTCAACCAGATGGGCACGCTGGCGGTCGTCGTCGCGCGGGTGGCGACGTGCGTGATCTCGTGCACGAGCACGACGTCCCGGCCGAGCGGCCCCAGCTCGGCGAACCCGTCCGGGTTGACGATCACCCGGTCCGCCGACGTCGCGACCGAGTCGAGCCCGATCTCCCCGGTCGTGACCGCCGCGATCTGGTCGAGGCCCGCAGCGTCCTGGCGCCCGAGGAGCGCGGCCATCTCGGCGCTGTCCCGGGGCACCATCACGACCACGGTGCGGGGCCAGCCGGTCCCCCACACCGCGTCCACGCGCTCGGCCGCCTCGTCCACCTCCCCGGCGTACCGGTCGAGGACGTCCTGCCCGGCGGTGCCCAGCACGAGGGACCTGCCGCCACGCGCGACCTGCACCGGGCCGAGGTCCCACAGGTCGACCGCCGTGGGCCCGTCGCGGTCACCCGCGAGGAACCAGGCGTCCCCCCGTCGCACGACGGTCAGGTTCTGCTCGCGCCGCACCTGCCCACCACCGCCGGCCAGGGCGTAGGCCAGGACGACCCGGGCGACCCAGGCGTCGTCGGCGGCCAGCTCGGTCCTGCGCGCCGCGGACAAGGCCGGGCCCTGGCCGGCCTGCTCGTACGACCACGACGTCAGCGGCAGCCGACCCAGGCGGTCGATCACCTCGCCCTGGCGGGTCGCGTAGTCCTCGGCCTGGGGGTCCACGGTGCCGAGCCAGGCCGCGGCGTCCCCGGACAGGGCCGCACCCGACCGCACGCCCAGCAGGACGTCGAGCGCCTGTCGACGGTCGAGCGCCGGGTCGACCGACGGCGTGACCGGGCTGACCGACGGAGGCGGCGCGGCCCCCGGCCCCGCGTCGGGCGCACCCTCCCGCAGGAACAGCACCGCCGAGACCACGGCAGCCGCCACGACGACGGCCACCGCGGGCAGCAGCGCCCGGGTGGTCCACCGAGGACGTCGACGCCCTCGACCGGCGGCGTCGCGGACCGGGCCCGAGGCCTCAGCCGGCCCGGACGTCACCTCGTCGCGCTGCGCCACCACGCGTGCCATCGTAGGTGCGCTGCGTCACCGCTCGGTCGTCCTGCTCCCGTCCGTGACCCGCTGCGCCGCGCGGCGCCGACGGCGCGAGCAGCCGCAGCGGCGGCACCAGCCCCGACCCCGCCAGGACGTCGATGGCCCGCGCCTCCGCGGCGTCCAGGTCGCCCGGCGCCCCGAGCAGCACCGACACCACGCAGTCGCCGCACGCCAGGTCACGGACCCTGCACCCGTCGCAGTCGATGATCACGAGCCCCTCCTCCGTCCGTCCGCGGCCCCCCGCCGCGTCTGCCTGCCCCGGCCGGACGGCCGGGACGCCCAGGACGCTAAGCGGGCCCACCGACAGGCCACGCGCAGCGGACGTCACGACCGGCCGCCCGCCGCGCGTCGCTGCCCGCCGGTGTCGGTGCGCCCACCTAGCGTTCGCCCCGTGAGCAGCACCGTCCCGCGAGACCCCGCGCCTCCGGCCGTCCCGGTCCAGGCGACCCTCGACGAGCTCGGGACCCCGCTGTCGGACGTCACCTTCGTCGTCGTCGACCTCGAGACGACGGGCGGCTCGGCCCAGGAGTGCGGCATCACCGAGATCGGCGCGGTCAAGGTCCGCGGCGGTGAGGTCGTCGGCGAGTTCCAGACCCTGGTGGACCCCGGCCACCCCGTCCCGCCCTTCATCGCCGTCCTGACCGGCATCACGAGCTCGATGCTCGTCGGCGCGCCGCAGGTCGAGACCGCGCTGCCCGCCTTTCTGGAGTTCGCGCGGGGCTCGGTGCTCGTCGCCCACAACGCCGGCTTCGACGTCGGCTTCCTCAAGGCGGCCTGCGTCCGCACGGGCGTGGCCTGGCCGGGGCACCACGTCCTGGACACGGTGCGCCTCGCCCAGCACGTGGTCTCCCGTGACGAGGTGCCGAACCGCAAGCTCGGCACGCTCGCCCGGCTCTTCCGGTCGACCACCACGCCCAACCACCGGGCCCTGCAGGACGCGCGCGCGACCGTCGACGTCCTGCACGGCCTGCTCGAGCGCGTGGGCAACCTGGGCGTAACGTCGCTCGAGGAGCTGACGACGTACACCTCGCGCGTCACGCTGGCCCAGCGGCGCAAGCGGCACCTCGCGGAGGGGCTCCCGCACGCGCCGGGGGTCTACGTGTTCAGCGACGCGCGCGGCGAGGTGCTGTACGTCGGCACCTCGCAGGACATCCGGACCCGGGTCCGCACGTACTTCACGGCGTCCGAGACCCGCAGCCGGATGGGCCAGATGGTGGCCCTCGCCGAGCACGTCCGGCCGGTGGTCTGCGAGACGTCCCTCGAGGCGCAGGTGCGCGAGCTGCGGCTCATCGCCGAGCACAAGCCGCGCTTCAACCGGCGCAGCCGGCACCCCGAGCGGGCGCCCTGGGTCAAGCTCACCGTGGAGCCGTTCCCCCGGCTGTCCGTCGTCCGCCAGGTACGGGGCGACGTGGAGCAGGGGGCCGCGTACCTCGGGCCGTTCGGCTCGACCGCAGCCGCCGAGCGCGCGGTGGCCGCGCTGCACGAGGCGTTCCCGCTGCGCCAGTGCACCCGCCGCATCCCCACCCGGCCCGCACCCGACGCGGGCGCCTGCGTGCTCGCCGACATCGGGCGCTGCGGGGCGCCGTGCACCGGGGCGCAGACGCGGGAGGAGTACGCCGAGGTGGTGGACGCCGCCCGGTCGGCCTTCACCCAGGACGCCGAGCGCGTGGCCACGACCGTGCTGTCCCGGGCGGAGGCGCTCAGCCGCGACCAGCGCTATGAGGAGGCGGCCCTGCACCGCGACCGCCTGCTGGCCTACCTGCGTGGGGCCAGCCGCGCGCAGCGCCTGGCCCCGCTCGCCGGCACCGAGGAGCTCGTGGCGGCCAGGCGGTCGCCGAAGGGCGGCTGGGAGGTCGTCCTGGTCCGCTGGGGGCGCCTCGCCGGCACGACCACCACGCCCCCCGGGGCCGACCCGATGCCGTTCGTGGAGGCGCTGCGCGCGACCGGTGAGGTCGTCGCGAGGCCCCCTGGGCCCGTCGGGGCCGCGCACCCCGAGGAGACCGAGAAGGTCCTGCGCTGGCTGGAGTCGCCCGGGGTGCGGCTCGTCGCGCTCGAGGGCAGCTGGTCGTGCCCGGTGAACGGCGCGTCCCGGTGGCGCACCCGGGTCGACCCGCACGGCACCCTGCGCGACGAGGCACCCCGGTTCGGCGAGCCCGCCGTCGCGCCCCGCCACGGGCGCGGCACCGACCCCTTCCGGGCACGCACTACGCTGCTGCGGACCCGGCACCAGGAGGACCAGTGATCACCGCGATCGTGCTCATCGAGACCGACGTCGACCGCATCCCGGAGGCAGCGCAGGAGATCGCCGAGATCGAGGGCGTCAGCGAGGTCTACTCCGTGACCGGCGACACCGACCTCGTCGCGATGGTCCGGGTGCGCGAGCACGAGGCGCTCGCCGACGTCATCGCCGACCGGGTGAGCAAGGTGCCCGGGGTCCGCGGCACGCGGACGTACATCGCCTTCCAGACCTACTCGCGTCACGACCTGGAGTCGGCGTTCGACCTGGGGCTCGGCGACTGACTCGCTCCGGCCGTCGGCGGCGCGTCCGCGCCGGGCCGGCTCAGCCGACCTGACCGCCGGTCGCGACGACCCACCGGTCCAGCACGTCGGCCGCCGCACCGGAGTCGACGGCCCGTGCGGCGTCCTGCAGCCCCTGCGCCATCCGCTCGACGAGCTCGCCGCTGCCCCGTCCGGCCGCGACGAGCGCAGCGGCGGCGTTGAGCAGCACCGCGTCGCGGACCGGGCCGCGCTCGCCCGCGAGCAGGGCCCGCGCCACCGCGCTGTTGTGGGCGGCGTCGCCACCGCGCAGCGCCTCGACGTCCGCGCGGTCCAGCCCCAGGTCGGCTGGGTCCAGGACCTCGCGGGACACCTCGCCCGCGCGCACCCACCACACCGTCGAGGTACCGCTCAGGGTCAGCTCGTCCAGCCCGTCGTCACCCCGGAACACCAGGGCCGAGGTCCCGCGCGCGGCGAGCACACCCGCGACGAGCGGGGCCATCCGGCGGTCGGCGACCCCGATCGCGCTGGCCTGCGGTTGAGCGGGGTTCGTCAGCGGGCCGAGGAAGTTGAACGCCGTCGCCACCCCCAGCTCGCGCCGTGGCACCGCGGCGTGCCGCATCGCGGGGTGGAAGACGGTGGCGAAGCAGAAGGTGATGCCGACCTCGGTGGCGAGGGCCTGGACCCGTTCGGGAGGAAGGTCCAGGCGCACGCCGAGCGCCTCGAGGACGTCGGCCGAACCGCACGCCGAGGAGGCGGCCCGGTTGCCGTGCTTGACGACGCGCTCGCCGGCGCCGGCCACCACGAGCGAGGCCATCGTCGAGATGTTGACCGTGTTGGCGCGGTCGCCACCGCTACCCACGATGTCGACCGTCGGACCCGGCACCTCGATGCGCACGGCGTTGCCGAGCATCGCCTCGACGAGCCCTCGCAGCTCGTCGACCGTCTCCCCCTTCGCGCGCAGCGCCACGAGGAAGCCGGCGACCTGCACCGGCGTCGCCTCACCCGCCATCACGCGGTCCATCACCCAGGCGGTCTCGTCGGCCGCCAGGTCCTGGCCCTGGAGCAGGGTGGAGACGAGCTGGGGGAACGAACGAGCCGCCTCCGGGGAGGTCATGCCCGTCCGGCGGCACCGGTGGCCGCGAACCGCGCCCGGGCGAGGTCGGCGACGGCGTCGGCGACGGCCAGCGGGTCGAGCGGGTGCGGGACGGCGGCGTCCGCCTGCGACCAGGCGGCCAGCCACGCGTCCTGGGGCCGGCCGGTCAGCACCAGCACCGGCGGGCAGCGGTAGACCTCGTTCTTGAGCTGGCGGCACAGGCCGATGCCGCCGCTGGGCTGGGCCTCGCCGTCCAGCACGAGCAGGTCGAAGCCACCGGCGTCGACGTGGGCCAGCGCCGCCGGCTGCGTCGCGCACTCGACCCACTCGACGACGGGCAGGTCCGACGCCGGACGCCGACCGACCGCCATCCGCACCGCCGACCGCGTCTGCGCGTTGCTGCTGTAGAGCAGCGCCTTCAGCGTCCGCTCGGGGGTGCTGCTGGTCGTCATCGCGTCCTCGCCGCCTTCGCCTGGCCGTGTCGTCGCCTGCTCGCGGATGCTACCCGTGTCGAGGGCCACGCCGGACGACACGGGGGGTGCCTGTCCCCGCGGACCCGGGCCAGACATAATGCTCCTCGTGGCGACAGCAACCGCAGTCTCAGGCACCCCGACCCACGTGACGGTCAACCGACCCAACATGGTGTCGGTCGGCACGATCGTGTGGCTCTCCAGCGAGCTGATGTTCTTCGCGGGCCTGTTCGCGATGTACTTCACGATCCGCGCGGTCGAGCCCGACCTGTGGGTGAGCGAGACGGAGAAGCTCAACATCCCGTTCGCCCTCGCCAACACCACCATCCTGGTGCTGAGCTCGGTGACCTGCCAGATGGGTGTGTTCGCCGCCGAGCGCTTCCAGGCGCTGCGGACCGGTTCGCTGCTCGACGTCCGCCGGTGGGGCATGGTCGAGTGGTACGTCCTCACCTTCGCGATGGGCTCGGTGTTCATCGCCGGGCAGATCTACGAGTACGCGGCACTCGTCACCGAGGGCGTCACGATCGCCTCGCACGCGTACGGCTCCGTCTTCTACCTGACCACCGGCTTCCACGGTCTGCACGTGCTCGGTGGTCTGATCGCCTTCCTGCTCATCATCGGCCGCGCGTTCGCCGCGCGTCGGTTCGGGCACCACGAGGCCACCAGCGCGATCGTCACGTCGTACTACTGGCACTTCGTCGACGTGGTGTGGATCGGGCTGTTCGTCATCATCTACGTGCTGAAGTGACCCGCCCGGACCGCACCGACCCCGACCCCGGCGCGCACCGCGAGCCGGACCGGACCCCCCACCGGGGCGCCGGACGAGAGAGAAGGACCTCGTTGTGAAGGCACTCGCCGCACGCCGGCGCCACCCACTGGCCACCGTGGTGCTCCTGCTCCTCGGCCTGCTCGTGACCGGCACGGCCTACGCCACCGTGGCGCCGGGCTCCGCGGAGGCAGGCACGACCGCCGAGGGCGACGCCGAGCGCGGCCGCGAGCTGTTCCTGGCGAACTGCTCCACGTGCCACGGCGACCAGGCCACGGGCACCGGGATCGCGCCGTCGCTCGTCGGCGTGGGTGCGGCCGCGGTGGACTTCCAGGTGGGCACCGGCCGCATGCCGATGCAGGCCACCGCCCCGCAGGCCCCGAACAAGCCCCGTGAGCTCACCGAGCAGGACACCGCCGACCTCGCAGCCTACGTGGCGAGCCTCGGCCCCGGCCCGGCCATCCCGGACGAGGACGTGCTGCGTCCCACCGACGACCCCGAGGCGCTGGCGCGCGGCGGCGAGCTGTTCCGCATCAACTGCGCGATGTGCCACAACGTCGCCGGCGCCGGCGGCGCGCTGACCCGCGGCAAGTGGGCTCCGGCGCTGGACGGTGTCAGCGAGAAGCACATCTACGAGGCGATGGCCACGGGCCCGCAGTCGATGCCCGTCTTCAACGACGCGAACCTCTCCCCCGAGGAGAAGAACGACATCATCAGCTACCTCAAGTACATGGAGGAGCGCCCCTCCGCCGGCGGCCTGTCGCTCGGCAGCCTCGGGCCGGTCTCGGAGGGCCTCTTCGTGTGGGTCGGCGCGATGGCCCTGCTCATCGGCGCCGCGGTCTGGCTGGGGGCGAAGTCGTCGTGAGCGGACGTCACTCGGAGCCCAGCGGAGCAGGACGGGACGGCATGAACGCACCAGAGCACGGGCAGGCGACCTCCACCGACGTCGCCCAGCGCGACGACCAGGCCGGCCTGCCGGACCGGTTCGAGGACCCGGGACTGCCCGCGCACCGCTACCGGATGGCCGACACCGACCCGGCTGCCGCCAAGCGTGCCGAGCGGCAGGTCACCCTCCTGTTCGCCCTGTCGGCCGTCGGCACGGTCATCGCGGTCGTCGGCTACCTCGCCTGGCAGCCGGACGGGGGCGACTTCGCCACCCTGCAGCTGTCCAACTTCGTCATCGGCATCGGGATGGCCCTGTCGCTCATGGGCATCGGCCTCGGCGCCGTGCACTGGGCGAAGACGCTGATGCCCGACCACGAGCTCGTCGAGAACCGGCACACGATGCGGGGCACCGACGCGGAGCGCGCCGCCGCCGTGGAGATCCTGAAGACCGGCAGCGCCGAGTCCGGCATCGGCCGGCGCCCCCTGATCCGCAACTCGCTGCTCGGCGCGCTGGCCCTCTTCCCGCTCCCGGCCGTGTTCCTCCTGGGCGACCTCGGGCCCCTCCCCCAGGACGTGCTGACCAAGACGCTGTGGGCCCGCGGGGTCCGGCTGGCGCGTGACCCCAACGGCGAGCCGATCAAGGCAGCCGACGTCACGCTCGGCTCCGTGTACCACGTCATCCCGGAGAACCTGTACGAGTCGCACCACGTGCTGGAGGACAAGGCCAAGGCCGCGGTCCTGCTGATCCGGCTCGACCCGGACGACGTCCAGCAGGACCCCGAGCGGGTCGGCTGGGACGTCGACGGCATCTACGCCTACTCCAAGATCTGCACCCACGTCGGGTGCCCGGTGGCGCTGTACGAGCAGCAGACCCACCACCTGCTCTGCCCCTGCCACCAGTCGACCTTCGACGTCACGCAGCACTGCAAGGTGATCTTCGGTCCCGCCAAGCGCCCGCTGCCGCAGCTCCCGATCGCCATCGACGACGAGGGCTACCTCATCGCCCAGAGCGACTTCCTCGAACCCGTCGGACCGAGCTACTGGGAGCGCGGATGAGCACCACGACGAGTACCGGACCCGCCGCCGGGGCTGCGGACTTCCTCGACGAGCGGCTCGGCGTGTCCAAGGCCGTCAAGGGCATGGCACGCAAGATCTTCCCCGACCACTGGTCGTTCATGCTCGGCGAGATGGCGCTGTACAGCTTCATCGTGCTGCTCATCTCCGGGACGTTCCTCACGCTGTGGTTCGTCCCGAGCATGGGCCTCATCGAGTACGAGGGCTCGTACGCGCCCATGTACGGCGTGACCATGTCGGAGGCCTTCGCCTCGACCCTGCACCTGTCGTTCGACGTGCGCGGTGGCCTGCTGATGCGGCAGATCCACCACTGGGCCGCGCTGCTGTTCATCGCCACGATGACGGTGCACATGTTCCGCGTGTTCTTCACCGGCGCGTTCCGCAAGCCCCGTGAGATCAACTGGATCCTCGGCAGCGTCCTGGCGCTGCTGGGCCTCGGCGCCGGCTTCAGCGGCTACTCGCTGCCGGACGACGTGCTCTCCGGCAACGGCCTGCGGATCATCGACGGCGTCATCAAGGCCATCCCCGTCGTGGGCACGTACGTCTCGTTCTTCCTCTTCGGCGGGGAGTTCCCGGGTGAGTCCATCATCCCGCGGCTCTACATCGTCCACGTGCTGCTGATCCCCGGCCTGATCCTGGCCCTGATCGGCGCGCACGTCGGGCTCGTCGCCCTGCACAAGCACACCCAGTACCCGGGCGCGGGGCGCACGAACTCGAACGTGGTGGGCTTCCCGCTCTTCCCCGTGTACACGGCGAAGGCCGGCGGGTTCTTCTTCATCGTCTTCGGCATCATCGCGTTCCTCGGGGCGACGGTGGCGATCAACCCGGTGTGGAACTACGGCCCGTACGACCCGTCGCCGATCTCCGCCGGCACCCAGCCGGACTGGTACATCCTGTTCGTGGACGGCGCGCTGCGGCTGATGCCGGGCCTGGAGTCCACGATCGCCGGGTTCACGATCTCCTGGAACATCCTGGTCCCGGGTCTCGTCCTGCCAGGCATCATGGTCACCGCCCTGATCGCGTGGCCGTTCATCGAGTCGTGGGTCACCGGCGACAAGCGGGAGCACCACCTGCTGGACCGTCCCCGCAACGCCCCGTTCCGGACCGGCGCCGGTGTGGCCGCGATCGTCTTCTACGTCATCCTGGCGCTGGCCGCGACGAACGACCTCATCGCCACGCACTTCGGGCTGTCCATCAACGACCTGACGTGGGCGTTCCGGGTGCTCCTGTTCGTGGCCCCCGCCGTGGCCTTCTGGGCGACCAAGCGGATCTGCCTCGGCATGCAGCGCAAGGACAAGGAGCTCGCGCTGCACGGACGGGAGACCGGTCGGATCGTCCGGACCGCCGACGGCGAGTACTTCGAGGTCCACGAGGCCCTCGACGAGCACGAGCGCTGGCTGCTGGTGCAGCACGAGTCCCGTCGCCCGCTGGAGCTCGCGCCGGACGTGGACGAGAACGGGGTCGCGCGGCCGGGGGCTCGCAAGGACCGCGTGCGGCGCAAGCTGTCCGAGTGGTTCTACGAGGACCGCGTCGAGCCGCTGACCCCTGCCGAGCTGGCGGCCAGCCACCACGGTCACGCCGAGCACGACGCGGTCGAGGGCGAGTCGGAGCGTCCGGCCGTCACCACCGGGCACTGACCCGGACCACCGCTCGACACGAGGGCCGCTCCCCACACCGGGGAGCGGCCCTCGTCGCCGTGCGGCGTCTCCGCACGGTGTCCCCACACGGCACCCGACCCACACCTTGGTGGAAACGTGCGCCCCACACGGCACCCCACCCGCACCTTGGTGGAAACGTGCGCCCCCAGACGGCACCCCACCCGCACCTTGGTGGAAACGTGCGCCCCCAGACGGCACCCCACCCGCACCTTGGTGGAAACGTGCGCCCCCAGACGGCACCCAACCCGCACCTTGGTGGAAACCTGCGCCCCCAGACGGCACCCAACCCGCACCTTGGTGGAAACGTGCGGGCACGGGGCGCCGGGCGGGCGCTGCCGGAACCGCCGCGCTCCGGGCGCCCCATCGGGGCTCGCCGGGGGTTTCAGGGGTGGTCGACGCCTGCGTCCGCCCAGCACAGGACCGTCTCCCCCTCGCCTTGCGGTGGTTGGAAGCCGGCGAGGTAGCGGTCGAGCGTCTCCGGCGTGACAGGGAACGCAGCGTCCGCGTCGAAGCGCTGTGCCCGGCGGGCGAGCCGATGCCGGAGCGTGGTCTCGTCCACCTGGAGGTGGACGAGCTCGCGCCGCCCACCGTGCTCGGTGATGAGACGCGTCCACGACGCACGGTCCCGCCTGGACCAGAAACTGAGGTCGAGGACCGTGCAGCGTCCAGCCGCCAGGCCGTCGACGAGCTCCCGCCGCACCTGGCGGGTGGCGCTCGTCTGGTGCCGCTCGTACTCCCTCGGCGGGTAGTCGACGCCGTAACGGCCGACGGTGCGCCAAATCGTCTCGTCAACGGAGAGGCTGGTGAAACCGAGGGCCTCGAGGTGGCGAGCGTACGTCGTCTTGCCCGAACCCGCGACGCCGCACATCATCCGCACCAGACCAGGTCGCGCCCCGGGCTCCAGCACGGGCCCTCGGACGTGCTCGAGGAGCGGTTCAGTGCCCAGTTGTGGTCACCACCCGCGAACTCAGGACAGGTCCACCGGCGGACGGCGGACGCGAGGCGCTCGGCAGGTGCCTGACGGGATGACGCCGCGGGCCCCGCCGGTCGGTGACCGGCGGGGCCTGCGGAGCCATCAGTCTCGCTGTCAGTGGGCGTGGGCGCCGCGGTAGTACTCGTACACCCAGCCGATGAGAGCGACGGCGCTGAAGCCGATCCCGATGAAGAAGATCCACCAGCCGATCGCCACTCCCAGGAACACCAGCGAGGCACCGAAGGCCAGTGGCAGGGGCCACCACGAGTGCGGGCTGAAGAAACCCTGCTCCCCGGCGTCGTCCTCGATCACCGCGTCCGGCTGGTCACCTGACAGCGTCTCCAGCCGCTGAGTCGTCATCCACGTGTACACAGCGACCATGCCCGCCATCCCGCCCGTCAGCAGCAGGGCCGCGAACCCCACGGGCTCGTCGAACTTGGTGAGCCAGCCGTAGACGATCCCGACGGGCAGGAAGAACAGCGTCAGGCCCGCGAACACCGCGGTCGTGATCCTCACGAGGAGGCCCCCTTCAGGTCCGGCTCGTCAGCCAGCTTGCCCATGATCGAGTCGTCGGGTGTCGCGACGTCGCCGGCGGCGACCTGCGGGTGGTGCAGGTCGAACGCGGGCCGCTCCGAGCGGATGCGCGGCAGCGACGTGAAGTTGTGCCGCGGCGGCGGACAGGACGTCGCCCACTCGAGCGAGGCACCGTAGCCCCACGGGTCGTCCACGAGCACCTTGGGCGCATCCCGCCACGTCTTGTAGACGTTCCACAGGAACGGCACCATCGACGCCCCGAGCAGGAACGACGCGATCGTCGAGACCTGGTTCATCCACGTGAACCCGTCGGTGACGAGGTAGTCGGCGTACCGGCGAGGCATGCCGATGGCGCCCAGCCAGTGCTGGATCAGGAACGTGCCGTGGAAGCCGAGGAAGAGCATCCAGAAGTGGACCTTGCCCAGGCGCTCGTCGAGCATCCTGCCGGTGAACTTCGGCCACCAGAAGTAGAAGCCGGCGAACATGGCGAACACGACCGTGCCGAAGACCACGTAGTGGAAGTGGGCCACGACGAAGTAGGTGTCGCTGACGTGGAAGTCCAGCGGCGGGCTGGCGAGGATGACGCCGGTGAGTCCGCCGAACAGGAAGGTGACGAGGAAGCCGATCGCCCAGAGCATCGGTGTCTCGAACGTCAACGACCCTCGGTACATCGTCAGGGTCCAGTTGAAGAACTTCACGCCTGTCGGTACCGAGATGAGCATCGTCATGAACGCGAAGAACGGCAGCAGCACCGCGCCGGTCACGTACATGTGGTGGGCCCAGACCGTCACCGACAGCGCCGCGATCGCGATCGTCGCGAACACCAGCGTCTTGTAGCCGAAGATCGGCTTGCGGCTGAAGACGGGGAGGATCTCGGTGACGATGCCGAAGAACGGCAGCGCGATGATGTACACCTCGGGGTGCCCGAAGAACCAGAAGAGGTGCTGCCAGAGGATGGCCCCGCCGTTCTCGGCCTCGAACACATGCGCCCCGAGCCGGCGGTCGGCACCCAGCGCCAGCAGCGCGGCGGCCAGCGGCGGGAACGCCATGAGCACGAGGATGCTGGTCACGAGGATGTTCCAGGTGAACACCGGCATCCGCCACATCGTCATGCCGGGGGCGCGCATGCACATGATTGTGGTGATGAAGTTGACCGCGCCCAGGATCGTGCCGAAGCCGGCGAACGCCAGGCCGAAGACCCACAGGTCACCGCCGATCCCCGGCGAGTAGACCTGGCTGGACAGCGGCGCGTAGGCGAACCAGCCGAACGAGGCGGCTCCACCCGGGGTGAAGAAGCCGGCGCAGGCGATCAGGCCGCCGAAGAGGTACAGCCAGTAGGCGAACATGTTCAGGCGCGGGAACGCGACGTCCGGCGCCCCGATCTGCAACGGCATGATCCAGTTCGCGAAGCCGGCGAACAGCGGCGTAGCGAACAGCAGCAGCATGATCGTGCCGTGCATCGTGAAGAGCTGGTTGTACTGCTCCTTGCTCTGCACGAACTGGATGCCGGGCTCCCACAGCTCGAGCCGGATCCACAGCGCCATCACACCGGCGACGCAGAAGAAGAAGAAGGAGGAGATGAGGTACAGGTTGCCGATGACCTTGTGGTCGGTCGACGTCAGGTACTTCACCACGGTGGCGCCGCGCCGGCTGCGCCGCTCGGCGACCGTCCGGGTCCGGGGCGTGGCGCCGGACGCGCCGGCCGCCTCGTAGTAGCTCGTCATCAGTCCGTCCCGTCCGTTCCGCCGCGGCCGATCTCGTCCTCGGTGATGCCGAGGTCGCGCGTCGGCTCACCCTGGCGGCTCAGGTCCATGCCGAGCTGCCCGGTCTGCCCGCGGTCCCGCAGCTCCTGCATCTCCTCCTCGAAGCGCTCCTGCGAGACGACCTCGACGTTGAAGAGCATCTCGGAGTGGTACTCGCCGCACAGCTCGGCGCACTTGCCCTTGTACACGCCCTCGCGCTGGGGCGTGACGGTGAAGTGGTTGGTCCGCCCCGGGATCATGTCCTTCTTGTAGAGGAAGGCCGGGACCCAGAAGGAGTGGATGACGTCTCGCGCCTGCAGGACCACCTCGACCGACTGGTCGACCGGCAGGTAGAGCGTCGGGATGAGCTCCTCCGGCGCCTCCGTGCCGTCCAGCGGCACCTGCTCGGTGGACTCGTAGACGTCGGCGTCCACGTAGTTGAAGTCCCAGGCCCACTGCTTCGCGATGACGTTGATGGTCACGTCGGGGTTCGGGTCCCGCGCCTCGATCTCGGACTGGTCGCGCGCGGTGAAGTAGAAGAGCACCGCGACCATGAAGACCGGGACGACGGTGTACAGCAGCTCCAACGGCACGTTGTAGCGGATCTGCGCCGGCAGGCCCGTCTCGTCCTTGCGCCGCCGGTAGGCGACCACGCACCAGATCGTCAGGCCCCAGACGATCACGCCGACGACGAGCGCCGCGATCCAGGAGCCGTTCCACAGGTCGATCACGCGGTTGACCTGGTTGGTGGTGTCGCGCTCGGTGGGCAGGTAGCCCGTCGAGAGCTGCTCCGCGGAGCAGCCCGCGGTGACGAGGGCGGCCACGAGCGCCACCGCCGCGAGGCGGGTGCCGGCGCGTCGGCCAGGGGTTCGGTCGTCCGGATGCACGTCGGCCTTCCCACTCCACAGTGCTGACTCGTCGGGAGGACGAGAGCTACCAACACGAACACGCGAACCCTACTCCCTGGGGCCTGCGGAACGGCGGCGGGGTGCGGCTACGGTGCCCGCGTGGCGAGTCCGCACCACCCTGCCGGAGAGGCGTCCGGGCACCGCGCGTACTGGGACGCGGCGTCGGTCGTCCCCTACCACCCCCGGGCCCGCGAGGCGCTCCTGGCGGCCCTCGACGACGGCTGGGCGGACCCGCGACGGCTGCACTCGGAGGGCCGGCGCGCCGCGGCGCTCGTGGACGGCGCGCGCCAGGTCCTCGCCGCGGGCCTCGGGTCGCGACCCGATGAGCTGGTGGTCACCGCCGGCCACGCGGACGCCGTCCGGACCGGGGTGCTGGGGGTGCTGGCGGGACGGCGCCGCGTCGGCGGCGCCCTGGTGCACTCCGCGGTCGAGCACTCGTCCGTGCTGCGCACGGCCGCCCACCACGTCGCCGGTGGCGGCACCGCGCACCCGGTGCGGGTCGACGACCTCGGCCGGGTCGACCTGACCGCCTGGACGGCCGTCGTGCACGAGGACGGGGTGGCCGCGGCGTGCCTGCAGGCGGCGAACGGCGAGGTGGGCACCGTGCAGCCCGTGGAGCGCGCGCACGCGGTCGCCGTCGAGGCGGGGGTCCCGCTGGTCGTGGACGCGGACCCGGCGCTCGGCCGGGCCGTCGTGCCCTCGTCCTGGGACGTCGTGGCGTCGGGCGTGCACGGTCTGGGCGGTCCGGCCGGGGTGGGGCTGCTGGCGGTGCGCACCGGCGTCCGGTGGCGGTGGCCGTGGCCGCCGACCGGCTCCGACCCTCGCTCGGGACCCGGGCCGGTGGGCGTCCCCGAGCTGCTCAGCGCGGCGGTCGCCCTGCGGGCCGCCGAGGACGAGCGGGAGGCGGAGGACGCCCGGCGGCGGGACGTCGTGGACCTGCTGCGCCGCCGGCTGCCGCAGCTGGTGCCGGACCTGCAGGTCGTCGGCGACCCCACCGACCGGCTCCCCCACGTGCTGACGTTCTCCTGCCTGTACGTCGAGGGCGAGGCGCTGGTCACCGAGCTGGACCGCGAGGGGTTCGCGGTGGGCTCCGGGTCGGCGTGCACGGCGGACACGCTCGAGCCCAGCCACGTGCTGTCCGCCATGGGCGCCCTCACCCACGGCAACGTGCGGGTCGGCCTGCCCCCGGGTGCGCCGCCCGGCCGCCTCGAGACCGATGCCGAGCGCTTCCTCGAGGTCCTCCCCCGCGCCGTGAGCCGGTTGCGGGCCGTGCTGGGGGCGGAGGGTCTGTGACCGGCGGGGACCCCGAGCGCCCTCCGGTCGAGCAGCGGCGGCGCGAGGCGACGCTCGTCGTGGACGCCCGCTCGGCCCGGTGCCCGCTGCCGGTCATCGAGCTCGCCCGGGCCGTGCGGGGGCTGCGGCCTGGTGACACCGTGCTCCTGCTGGCCACGGACCCGGCCGCCGCTCCCGACGTCGCGGCATGGTGCCGGATGCGGGGCCAGCGGTTGATGGGCTCCCGAGACCGGGACGGCGTCCTGGAGCTGCTCGTCGAGGTCGCCTGAGGAGCGCCGCGGGTCCCCGGACGTCAGTGCCGGTTTGCGGCGGGCCGTGCCGGCCAGGCCGCCGGCGGGGCGGCGACCGCCGAGGCGAGCCGCCGCAGGTACTCGGCGCGCGGCACCTCCACCACCCCGAGCCCGGCCAGGTGGGGCGTCGACCACTGCACGTCGAGCAGCCGCCGCGGGTCACCGTCCGCGCGCAGCACGTCGACCAGCGCGACCAGCGCGACCTTCGAGGCGTCGGTGACGCCGTGGAACATCGACTCCCCGGCGAACAGGCCGCCGACCTCGACCCCGTACAGGCCACCGACCAACCGGTCCCCCTGCCAGACCTCGACGCTGTGGGCGTGGCCGAGCTCGTGCAGCCTGGTGTACGCGGCGGCGACGCGCGGGGTGATCCACCGCCCCTCCCGGCGCGGGTCGGCGCACCCGGCGACGACCTCGCGGAAGGCGGTGTCGGTGGTCCACCGCAGCCTGCGGGCCGACCGGCGCAGCGAGCGGCTCACCCGCAGACCATCCAGGGGCAGCACCCCACGGGGGTCGGGTGACCACCAGCCCCACGGGGGCCTGCCGTGCCGGCCGAGGCCCATCGGGAACAGCCCGGACCGGTAGGCGGCCAGCAGCGTGGCCGGCTCGAGGTCCGCACCGGCGGCGACCAGGTCCTCGCCAGCGGGCACCCGCGACAGCAGGTCACGCAGCTGCGCCCCGACGTCCTCGCCGCCCGTCGTCACCGACGGACCTCAGCGCCTGCCCGACGGCACGCGGCCCGCCACCCCGGCCGGGCCCGTCAGGGCCGCGGGGTGCGCAGGTGCTCGCCGACCTCCGCGGCCGCCGCGTCCCCGTACGCCTCGGCGAACCGGGACAGGAAGCGCGCCCGCCCCAGCTCGTACTCCTGCGTGCCGACGGTCTCCACCACGTACGTGGCGAGCATCGCGCCCACCTGGGCGCAGCGCTCCGCGGACAGCTCCCACGCCAACCCGGCCAGGTAGCCCGCCCGGAAGGCGTCGCCCACCCCCGTCGGGTCGGCGCGCCGCTCCTCGCTCGGCGTCGCGACCCGGGCGACCTCCACCCCACCCGCCTCGACGGTCGCGCCGTCCCGGCCGTGCGTGGTGACCCGGACGCCCACGCGGGCGGACACCTCCTCCGCCGACCACCCGGTCTTCTTCTCGATCAGCGCGGCCTCGTAGGCGTTGCTGAACAGGTACGCGGCGCCGTCGACGAGCTGGCGGATCTGGTCGCCGTCCATCCACGCGAGCTGCTGCGAGGGGTCGGCGACGAACGGGATGCCCCGCGTCCGGCACTCCTCGGTGTGCCGCAGCATCGCCTCGGGGTCGTTGGGGCTGATGACCACCATGTCGATGCCCCCGGCACGCTCCGCGATGGGGCCGAGCTCGATCTCGCGCGCCTCGGTCATCGCGCCCGCGTAGAACGAGGCCATCTGCGCGTGGTCGGCGTCCGTGGTGCACACGAAGCGTGCGGTGTGCCGGAGCTCGCTGACGTGGACGTGGCTGGTGTCGACGCCGTGGCGGTCCAGCCACGAGCGGTAGTCCACGAAGTCCTGCCCCACCGCGCCGACGAGCACCGGCCGGTGGCCGAGGTTGCCCAGCCCGAAGGCGATGTTGGCGGCGATGCCACCCCGGCGGACCTCGAGGTCGTCGACGAGGAACGACAGGGAGATCTTGTCGAGCTGCTCGACGACGAGGGAGTCGGCGAACCGGCCCGGGAAGGTCATGAGGTGGTCGGTCGCGATGGACCCGGTGACTGCGAGGCGCACGAGCGGGAACTCTACCCGCCGGACGACCACCCCCGGGACGACGACGGGCACCCCACGGCCTGTGGGGTGCCCGTCGTGCGCGCCGGGTCGGCGCAGCTCAGCTGAAGGAGTCGCCGCAGGCGCAGGAGCTGCCCGCGTTGGGGTTGTCGATCGTGAACCCCTGCTTCTCGATCGTGTCCGCGAAGTCGATCGTCGCGCCGTCGAGGTAGGGGACGCTCATGCGGTCCACGACGACCTCGACCCCGTCGAAGTCGCGGACGGCGTCGCCGTCCAGCGTGCGCTCGTCGAAGTACAGCTGGTAGATCAGGCCGGAGCAGCCGCCGGGCTGCACCGCGACGCGCAGCCGCAGGTCGTCGCGCCCCTCCTGCTCCAGGAGGCTGCGGACCTTCTCAGCAGCCGGAGCGGTCAGCTCGACGCCGTGGGTGGGCGCGGTGGTGGTCTCGGCCGGGGTGCTGGTCTGGGTCTCGCTCATGTGCCATCTCTCCGTGGTGCCGGGGGCAGGTCCGGGGCAGGCCACCGGGGGCGGCGCCTGCCGTCACCGGGGTCAACCCGAGGGAGGCGCCTGGTTGTTCCCGCCGCCGGAGGCGGTGGGGCGTCCCCCTCGCTCCAGCCTACGCCCCGCTCAGCGCGACCACGTGCGGGCCACGCGCGCGGTGCGGTCAGCGAGCGTCCCGGCGGGGTCGGCCAGCGACCGCTCGACGTCGTCGGGACGCTCCGCGACGGCGTAGGCGGACTCCACGCCGAGGGCCACGGTCTCGCGTCGCCCGACCTGCACCTGGCCGGCGACCACGACGGTGGGGACCCCGACGGCGAGCGCGTGGTGGGCGACGGCGGCCACCACCTTGCCCCGCAGCGACTGCCAGTCGAAGCAGCCCTCCCCCGTGACCACGAGGTCGCTGGCGGCGAGCCGGTCGCCCAGCCGGACGGCGTCGGCGACGACCTGCGCCCCGGGCTCGCGCACCGCACCCAGCAGCCGCAGCGCGAACCCCAGCCCGCCGGCCGCACCGGCGCCGGCCTCGGCGACGAGCCGCTGCGGCGCCAGGTCGGGCCCGAGCGTCTCGAGGGCGACCTGGGCGAAACGACCGAGGGCCCGGTCGAGGTGCTGGGCCTGCTCGGGGGTGGCGCCCTTCTGGGCCGCGAAGCCCGCGGCGGCGCCCTTGAACCCCAGGAGCGGGACGTCGACGTCGCTCGCGGCCACCAGCTCGACCCCGGCGAGGCGCTCGCGGGCGCGGGCCAGGCCGGTCAGCCCGGCGCCGGGCAGCGCGTCGAGGGCGCCCCCGCCGCCGGCGAGCAGCTCGGGAGCCCCGGCACCCAGCGCGGCCAGCGCCCCCGCTCCGCCGTCGACGGTGCCGGACCCGCCGAGGCCGACGACCACGCGGCGAGCCCCCGTGCCCGCGGCAGCCAGCAGCAGCTCGCCCACGCCCGTCGTCGTGGTGCGCGTGGGGTCGCGGCGGTCGGCGGGGACGAGGTGCAGGCCGCAGGCCTGGGCCGACTCGACGTACGCGTGACCGGGCGCGCCGTCCGCCCCGGGGACGACCAGGACCGTCGCGGGCACCGGGTCGCCGACGGGGCCGGTGACGGTGACGGCGACGAGCTCACCGCCGAGCACCTCGTGCAGGGCGTCGACGAAGCCGGGTCCGCCGTCGGACAGCGGGCAGGTGGCCACGTCGTCCGCGGGCGCCTGCCGGCGCCACCCCGCGGCCATCGCGGCGGCGGCCTGGGAGGCGGTCAGGGTGCCCGAGAAGCAGTCGGGGGCGATCAGGACGCGCACCGGGTCATCCTCGCGCAGGCCCCGCGGCGGTGGCGCACCCCACCCCGCGGACCGCTGACGCGCGCGGCGTCGGGGGCCGTAGCATCGCGGCGTGACCTTCACCGAGCCCCGTGCGACCCCTGCCGCGCTGCTCCTGCTGGGCCGCGACGCCGACCTGCGCAGCGAGCGGGGGGTCGAGTGCCCGGGTGAGCTGCCCGCCGCGTCCGACCCGGGTCTGGTCGAGCGCGCCCGCGCGGCGAAGGCCGCGCTCGGTGACCGGGTGTTCGTGCTCGGCCACCACTACCAGCGTGACGAGGTCATCCAGTTCGCCGACGTCACGGGCGACTCGTTCAAGCTCGCGCGGGAGGCCGCCGCGCGACCGGACGCGGAGTACGTCGTGTTCTGCGGCGTGCACTTCATGGCCGAGAGCGCCGACATCCTCACCTCGGACGCCCAGCAGGTCGTGCTGCCGGACCTGGCCGCCGGCTGCTCGATGGCGGACATGGCCGCGATCTCCCAGGTGGAGGACGCGTGGGACGTCCTCGTCGACGCCGGCGTGGCGGACGACGTCGTGCCCGTGACGTACATGAACTCCTCCGCGGCGATCAAGGCGTTCACCGGCCGTCACGGTGGGACGGTGTGCACGTCGTCCAACGCCGCGACGGCGCTGACGTGGGCGTTCGAGCAGCGGGCCGAGGGCCGGGGGAAGGTCCTCTTCCTGCCCGACCAGCACCTGGGGCGCAACACGGCGGTGCGCGACCTCGGCATGTCCCTGGACGACTGCGTCGTCTACGACCCGCACAAGCCGGCCGGTGGCCTGACGCCTGAGCAGCTGCGTGGTGCGCGGATGGTCCTGTGGCGCGGGCACTGCTCGGTGCACGGGCGCTTCTCGGCGCAGAACGTCGCCGACGTGCGCGAGCGGGTGCCCGGGGTGAACGTCCTGGTGCACCCCGAGTGCCGGCACGAGGTCGTCGCCGCCGCGGACCTGGTGGGGTCCACCGAGTTCATCATCCGGGCGCTCGAGGGCGCCGAGCCCGGCTCGCACTGGGCGATCGGCACCGAGCTCAACCTGGTGCGCCGGCTGGCGAACCGGCACCCGGAGCTGCAGGTGCACTTCCTGGACCGCACGGTGTGCTTCTGCTCGACGATGAACCGGATCGACCTGCCGCACCTCGTGTGGTCGCTGGAGTCCCTCGCCGCCGGGCGCGTGGTCAACCGGATCGCGGTGGACCCCGACGTCGCCCACTGGGCGCGGGTGGCCCTGGACCGGATGCTGGCCCTGCCCGGCCCGACCGCGCGTGCGACCGTCCCGGTCTGAGCCCGCGAGGACCCCTCGGCCCGGGACGGGCGGACCGCCCGCGCGGCGGGCGGCCGACCTCAGCGGGCGGCCAGCGCCGCCAGCAGCAGCGTCTCGGCCAGGCAGGCGCGCTCGAGCACGGCGAGGCTGAGCGACTCGTCGTAGCCGTGCGCCCGGGTGTCCGGGTCCTCCACACCGGTCACGAGGACGGTGGCGTCCGGGAACACGTCGGTGAGGTCGGCGATGAACGGGATGGAGCCGCCGATGCCCTGGTGCACGACCTGGGCGCCGTCCCACGCCTGGGACAGGGCCCAGCGGGCGGTGTCGTAGACCTCGCCGCCGACGTCGCCGGCGAAGGACTGCCCGAGCTCCTTGAGGGTGACCTCGACCTGCGCGCCGAACGGCGCGGTGGCGAGCAGGTGCTCCCGCAGCGCCTCGAATGCGGTCTGCGGGTCCTGGCCGGGCGCGATCCGCATCGACAGCTTGGCGCGCACGACCGGCAGCAGGGTGTTCGACGCCGTGGCGACCGACGGCGCGTCGACCCCGGTGACGGTGACGGACGGCCGGCTCCACATCCGGGCGGCCACCGGGCCGCGCCCCACGAGCCGGACGCCGTCCAGCACGCCCGCGTCGCGGCGGACGTCGGCCTCCGCGACCGTCACGTCGTGGGACTCGTGCCGCTGGAGCGCCTCGACGGCGAGGTCGCCCTCGTCGTCCCACAGGCGCGACAGCAGGGTCGTGGTGGCCATCATCGCGTCGGGGGCCGCGCCGCCGTACATGCCCGAGTGGACGGCGTGCGAGAGCGTCCGGACCTCGACGTCCGCCTCGACCAGTCCGCGCAGGCTCGTCGTGAGCGACGGGGTGTCCACGGCCCAGTTGTCGGAGTCGGCGACGACGATCACGTCCGCCGCGAGGCGGTCGCGGTAGCGCCGGAGGAAGTCGGCGAACGACGGGGACCCGGACTCCTCCTCGCCCTCGACGAAGACGACGACACCGACGCCGTCCTGCGGCCCCCAGGTCGGCAGCAGCGCGCGCAGGGCCGCGACGTGGGCCATGACCCCCGCCTTGTCATCAGCGGTACCGCGGCCGTAGAGGCGCCCGTCGCGCTCGGTCGGCTCGAAGGCGGGGGTGGTCCAGTCGGCCTCGGCACCCGGGGGCTGGACGTCGTGGTGGGCGTACAGCAGCACGGTGGGCGCGCCGTCGGGCCCCGGACGGCGGGCGACCACCGCGGGGGCCCCCGGGCTGCCGTCGGGTCGCTCCGCGCGCAGGACCTCGACCTCCGGCATACCGGCGTCCCGCAGCAGGGACGCGACCGCCTCGGCGCTCGTGTCGAGGGTCGCCTGGTCGAACGCCGCCGCGGAGACGCTCGGGATGCGGACCAGCCGCTCCAGGTCGGCCCGGACCCCGGGCAGGACGGCCGCTGCGGCCTCGCGCAGGGCCGTGACGTCGAGGTCGGGAGCAGGCGCAGGGGTCGTCGAGGCGGTCATGACGGGTCACGGTAGCGACACCGCCGGACCGTCACGACGACGGGCGCGGGTACGCTCGGCGTGTGCTCGGACGCAAGAAGACGCCCACCCCCCAGGCCCCCGCCCCGCGTCAGGTGGCGCCGCGTCCCGGGGCGAAGAACCGTCCGACGCCCAAGCGCCACGAGCGGGTCGCCCAGCGCCGGCGGCCGCTGGTGCCGGACGACCGCAAGGCCGCCGCGAAGCAGGCCCGCGAGCACGCCCGGGCCGAGCGGATGAGGGCCCGCGAGGCCATGCTCAGCGGCGACGAGAAGCACCTGCCGCCACGGGACAAGGGTCCGCACAAGCGCTTCGTGCGCGACTACGTCGACGCCCGGTGGAGCGTCGGCGAGTTCTTCCTGCTCATCGCGCTGGTCGTCGTCCTGCTGACGTTCGCCCCCAGCCCGCTGCTGCGGCTCGTCGCGACGCTGGCCCTGTGGGCCACGGTGCTGATGTCCCTGCTCGACGGCTGGCTGCTGGCCCGGCAGCTCCGCAAGGCGCTGCTGGCGCGGTTCGGCGAGGAGGGGCTGCAGGGCGGCACCGTCCGCTACGGCGTGCTGCGGGCGTTCCAGATCCGCCGCACGCGGTTGCCGAAGCCGATGGTGGCGCGCGGCGAGTACCCGTCCTGAACGCGTTGCACGCGCTGCTGATCCGGGCGGACGCCGTCTCCTGATTCGTGGGACGACCCTTGTCGCCCGTAGGGTCGCCACATGGAGTACCGATACCTCGGCAACAGCGGCTTCAAGATCTCCGAGATCACCTACGGCAACTGGCTGACCCACGGGTCCCAGGTCGAGAACGACGTCGCCACGCAGTGCGTGCGCGCGGCGCTCGACGCGGGCATCACGTCGTTCGACACGGCCGACGTCTACGCGAACACCGTGGCGGAGCAGGTGCTGGGTGACGCCCTGAAGGGCGAGCGGCGCGAGTCCCTGGAGATCTTCACGAAGGTCTACTGGCCCACCGGCCCGAAGGGCCCCAACGACACCGGCCTGTCCCGCAAGCACATCATGGAGTCGGTCAACGGCTCGCTGCGACGGCTCGGCACTGACTACGTCGACCTCTACCAGGCGCACCGGTACGACACCGAGACGCCGCTGGAGGAGACGATGCAGGCCTTCGCGGACGTCGTCCGCCAGGGCAAGGCCCTGTACATCGGTGTCAGCGAGTGGACCGCCGACCAGATCCGCGAGGGTCACGCCCTGGCCAAGGAGCTCGGCGTGCAGCTCGTCTCGAGCCAGCCGCAGTACTCGATGCTGTGGCGCGTCATCGAGGACGAGGTCGTCCCCACCTGCCGCGAGCTCGGCGTCTCCCAGATCGTCTGGTCCCCCATCGCCCAGGGGGTGCTGACCGGCAAGTACGTGCCCGGCCAGCCCCACCCGCAGGGTTCGCGCGCCACCGACGACAAGGGCGGCGCGAAGATGATCGAGCGGTTCATGAACGACGAGACGCTCGCCAAGGTCCAGGACCTGCGGCCCGTCGCCGACGACCTGGGCCTGTCCATGGCGCAGCTGGCGGTGGCGTGGGTGCTGCAGAACGACAACGTGGCCGCGGCCCTCGTCGGCGCCTCCCGCCCCGAGCAGGTCGCGGAGAACGTCAAGGCCGCCGGGGTCCGCCTGGACGCCGACGTCATGCGCCGGATCGACGACGCCCTCGACGGCGTCGTCGAGCGCGACCCGGCCCGGACCCGGGAGGGCGCTCCGCAGACCCGCGTGGTCTGAGGACCCGACGCGACGCGAGGGGCGACCCGGCCCGGGCCGGGTCGCCCCTCGTCACGTCCGCGGCCCGCCGCCCGCTGGCCTCAGCCCGCGGGGTGCAGCGACATCGGGCCGTACACCTCGGAGTCACCGTCGTGCAGGCGCACCGCGTCGACCCCCTCGGAGACGAGCTGCTGGTAGGTCTCCCCCACCCAGCTCTCCGCGTCCGCCTGCGTCGGGAAGGGCGAGGACGGCGCGGACGGCGGCGACACCGGCCGGCCCGTGGCGTCCTCGAAGGTCCAGGTCCAGGTGCTCGACGTCATGGGGCCAGCGTAGGAGCCGCCGGTCCGTCGCTGCCACCGGCGCCGTCGCCCACCCGGGCACGGGCGGCGACGGCCCCGACGACGGTCACGACCGGCGGTCGCAGCCCGGCGGCGTCGGCGGCGTCGGCCGCGTCGGCCAGCGTGGCGGCCACGACGCGCTGGGTCGGCAGACCGCCGTCCTGGACGCAGGCGACCGGCGTCGACGCAGGCAGGCCGCCGTCGACCAGCGCGGTGGCGACGGCGCGCAGCGTGCGCACGCCCATCAGGACGACGACCGTCGTCCCGGTGCGCGCCACGGCCGCCCAGTCCACCGTGCTGCGGGGGTCGCCGGGAGGGACGTGCGCGGAGAGGACGGTGACGCCCTGCGACAGCTCCCGGTCCGTGACCGGTATCCCGGCGAGGGCGGGCACGGCCACGGCGCTGGTCACCCCGGGGACGACGGCGACCGGGACGCCCGCGGCCCGGCACGCGTCGACCTCCTCGCCGCCGCGACCGAAGAGGAACGGGTCGCCGCCCTTGAGCCGCACCACCACCCGGCCCGCGAGCGCGTGCTCGACGAGCAGGGCGTTCGTGGTCTCCTGCGGGGTGGACGGGCCGCGGGGGTGCTTGGCGACGTCGACCACCTCGACGCCCTCGGGCAGGTCGTCGAGGACCGACACCGGGCCGAGGTGGTCGGTGACGACCACGTCGGCCTCCTGCAGCGCCCGCCACCCCGCGAGGGTGATGAGGCCGGGGTCGCCCGGTCCGCCGCCGACCAGGACGACGCGACCGCGCCCCCCGACCGCGTCCGCGTCGCCACCCGCACCCGCGTCGTCGCGCGGCCGCGCGTCGCCGGTCACGGGACGGTCAGCGGTCGTCGTCGGCCAGCGCGGCCGACTCCGACGCGCGCTCGGCGGCGTCCTGCAGCGCCATCGACGAGAACGTGCTCATCTCCCCCAGCACCCGGCAGGCGGCCTGGACCACCGGCACGGCGAGCACCGCCCCGGTGCCCTCGCCGAGCCGCAGGCCCAGGTCGAGCACCGGCTCGAGGCCGAGGACGGCGAGGGCCGCGGTGGCGCCGGGCTCCTCGGAGCGGTGGCCGGCGACCCAGTGGTCCACGGCGGCCGGTGCCAGGGCCTGCGCGACGAGGGCAGCGGCGCACGCGATGACGCCGTCCAGGACGACGGGCACCCGGCACGCGGCGGCGCCGAGCAGGAACCCGGCGATGCCGGCGTGCTCGAGGCCGCCGACGGCGGCGAGGACGCCGACGGGGTCCGCCGGGTCGGGTCGGTGCAGGTCCAGCGCCTGCCGCACGACGGTGACCTTGTGGGCGAGCACGCTGTCGTCCACCCCGGTGCCGCGGCCCGTCACGAGCTCGGGGTCGGCACCGGTGAGGACGGCGACGAGCGCGGCGGACGCCGTCGTGTTGGCGATCCCGAGGTCCCCGGCGACGAGCAGCCGGTTGCCTGCGGAGACGAGGTCACGGGCCGTCTCGATGCCCGTCTCGAGCGCCTGGACGGCCTGCGCCCGGGTCATGGCGGGCCGCTCGGACAGGTCCGCGGTGCCCTCGGCGACCCGACGACGCAGCAGGCCCGGCGCGCCGCCCCGGCGCACCGAGCCGTCGGCGAGCTCCTCGTCCGCTCCCGGGACCGCGCCCACGACACCGAGGTCGACGACCTGCACCTCGGCACCGGCCTGGCGGGCGAAGGCGTTGACGGCCGCGCCGCCGCCGAGGACGGCGGCGACCATCTGGGCGGTGACCTCCTGCGGCCACGGGGACACCCCGCGGGCGTGGACGCCGTGGTCGGCGGCGAACACCGCGACGGCGGCCGGCTCGAGCACCGGCTCCACCTGGCCGGTCGAGGCGGCGACGCGGGCGGCCAGGGCCTCGAGGGCGCCCAGCGAGCCGCGGGGCTTGGTCAGGTCGTGCTGGCGGTCCCACGCCCGCGCGGCGACCGCGTCGTCCGCGCCACGGATCGCGGCGACGGTCTCGTCGAGCAGGTGCACGGGTTCTCCTCCGGGTAGGCCTCGTCGTCCCCAGCGCTCATGGTGCACCGCCCAGGCCAAGGGCCGTCGGCGGGCCCACCCGGCGAGCGCGAGCTCGGGTCCGGGAGGGAAGGCGGAGACGTGGCCGAGGCACAGGTAGGCGACGACCTCGACGTGAGCGGGCAGGTCGAGCGCGGCGCGCAGCTCCTCGGGCTCGGCGAAGCTGACCCAGCCGACGCCGAGGCCCTCGGCCCGGGCGGCCAGCCACAGGTTCTGCACGGCGCCGGCGACGGAGAAGGCGGCGGTGCGGGGGTCGGCGTGCCGGCCGAGGACGTGGCGGCCGCCCCGGGTCGGGTCGCAGGTGACCGCGATGTTGACCGGGGTGTCGAGCACGGCCTCGACCTTCAGCCCGGCGAAGGCGCGGGCGCGCGCGGCCGGCAGCGACGCGGCGAACCGGGCACGCTGCGCGGCGACGACGTCCGCGACGCGGCGTCGGGTGCGCTCGTCGCGCACCACGAGGAAGTCCCACGGCTGCGACAGCCCGACGCTGGGCGCCACGTGCGCGCCGGCGAGGACACGGGTGAGCGCGGCGTCGTCGACCGGGTCGGTCCGGAACGTGCTGCGGACGTCACGTCGCTCGCGCAGCACCCGGTGCACGGCCTCGCGGTCGTCGTCGTCGAACGGCGGGGCCACGTCGCGGGGGCTCACCAGCCGCTGTCCGGGACGGCGAGCGCGGGCAGCGACAGCACGTCCCGCAGGTCCTCCAGGAAGCGCACGGTCACGAGGGGGTCGCGCGCCGACAGCCGCCACCAGTCCGGCCCCAGGCCGGGGAAGTCGGTGCAGCTGCGGATCGCCCACCCGCGGGCGCGCATCCGCTGGCGGCGGAACTCGCCGTCGTCCACCCGCACCAGGACGAAGGGCGCCTGCGGGTACACCGGGACGTGCAGGTCCAGCCCCTCCTCGGCGAGGGCCCGCAGGGCGGTCGCGAGCAGGCGCGCCTGGGAGACCCCGGTGCTGGTGAGGTCGAAGGCCTCGGCGACCGCCTGCGGCTCGGCGCTGGCCCGCAGCGCGGCGAGCGCGAGCGAGCTGACGGTCCCGGGAGCCTGCTGGACGCGCATGCGGGACACGACGTCCCGGTCGCCCACGACGTACCCGGCGCGCAGTCCCGCCACCCCCCAGGTCCTGGTGAGGCTGCGGACGCTGACGACGCCCGGCGCTCCGGTGGCGAGCATCGACCCCGGGTCCCCGGGGCCGCCCGGCAGGAAGGACTCGTCCACGCACACGACCCGGCCGGCGCGGGTCAGGCCGGCGAGCAGGGACGCCCGCTGGCGGACCGAGCACGGGTTGGCGGGGTTGCCGAGCAGGACCAGGTCGACGTCGTCGGGGACCTGGTGCGGGTCGAGCTCGAAGCCGTCCTCGGGGCGCAGGACGACGCGGACGACGTCGTGGCCGGCGAGGCGCAGCGCCCGCTCCGCCTCCTGGGGCATCGGGTGCACGACCGCGGCGCGCCGCACGTCGGACGCAGGCAGCAGCGCCCGGCCGAGCAGGGTCGGGACCTCCCCGGCACCGGCTGTGACGAGCACCGACTGCTCGCCGACCGCGTGCCGTCGCGCGAGGGCGGCCACCGCCTGCTCGGGTCGCGGGTGCGCGGACAGGTCGTCCAGGGCCTCGTGCAGCACCCGGCGCAGCCACGAGGGCGGGACGGGGGTGCGGCTGGTGCGGGCCATGTCGGCGACCGCCGGGCGCTGGCCGGAGACGGTCCGGCTCGCGCCGGGGTGTCCCGACCGCGTCGGTCCGGCGCTCACCGGGGCACCTCCGGACGAGCCGAGCGGATCCCGGCGCGACCTCCACGGACGGGCTGCGGGCCGTGGCCAGTCGGCCACTGTGGGTCACGACCTGCGAGCGGCGGTGCGGCGGGGACCGCTTCCGTCCGCCGCTGCCTCATCCAGTCGTTGCCGTTCCACGTCGTCGGGCCACCCGCCTCCGGACGGCGACGGGTCGACCGGCAATGTACGCCCCCGTCGTCGGCACGGGAAGGCACCCCCGACGCGGTCACCCAGGTGGAGGTCAGCGCGCTGACCGCTGCCGCAACCGCCGGCGGACGCCGAGCACCACGAGGACGAGCAGCCCACCCACGAGCAGGACGTCCAGCACCCACGAGTACTCCTCGACGAGGCGGTACTGGGTGCCCAGGAGCATGCCCGCCCCGACGAGCAGCCCGTTCCAGGCGGCGCTGCCCAGCGCGGTGAGCAGGGTGAAGCGCACGAAGGGCATCCGCTCCGACCCGGCCGGGAGGGAGACCAGCGACCTCACCCCCGGGACCAGCCGTCCCACCAGGACCGCGGTGGGGCCGTGCCGGTGGAACCACGCCACGGCGGTGTCGACGGCCTCGGCGTCCATCAGCGGCACGGCCGCGACGACGCGGCGGGAGCGCTCCGGGCCCACCGCGTGCCCCAACCAGTACAGGAGCCAGGCACCGACCAGCGACCCGAGGGTGGCCGCGACGAGGACCCACCCCGGCTCCATCCGCCCGCGCTGCGCGAGGTAGCCGGCGAGCGGCAGGACGATCTCGCTCGGGACCGGGGGGAAGACCGTCTCGAGCAGCGTGAGCAGGCCGACCCCGACCTCCCCCAGGCTGTCGATGACGTCGGCCACCCAGCCCGCCAGACCCCCCAGACCCTGGCCGTCCGCGGATCCCGCCCCGCTCACGGAGCGGGGCAGCAGGGGTGCGCGGTTCACGGTCCGACCCTACGCGCGGCCCGCCGCGCACGCAGGCAAGCGCCCGGCAGGCTGCCGTCGCGGCGCCACGCCGCGCGCGGTGAACCGGACGGCGCGAGGTTCCGGACAGGAATAGCCTCCCCAGTGGTGGTAGAACGCGACATGATCACCGGCAGCAGCCGGTAACCGGTCGGCCGTGGCCGGCCCGCCCTGAGGAGGGACCGTGAACGACTCGGAGCGCCCGACCGAAGGCGACCCGTCGAAGAGGCGCAGACGGGTGGTCGCACCGCCCAGCGGGGCCAAGGTCCTCGGTGGTCACCCGGGTGAGGCCGACGCGGCCCCGGGTCCCGCCGTCGCCCAGGACACGGCACCGGACCCGATCAGCGTCAGCCGCACCGACGCGGGCCCCACCGGCCAGGACAGCGCCGGCGCAGGCACCGGCAGCACCGACAGCACGAGCAGCGAGGACGCCGGCACCGGCGACACGCCCGTCGGGACGCCCCCGTCCCGCACCGAGGCGACCAGCGCACCAGCGGCCGCCGGCGCCGCGACCGCCGAGGGGCAGGCCACCGGCACCGACCCGCTCGCGAGCGGGTCGCCCACGGGCTCGCCGCAGGACGCGCCCACGCCCGCCGCCGGGGGTCCGGGGGGTGCGGCAGGCGCCGACCGGACGGCGGCACCCTCCCCGGCGGCCTCCGCGGCGGCCGGACCGACACCTCCGACCACCGGCACACCCGCCACCGCTTCACCGGCCACCGCTTCACCGGCCACGGGCTCACCCGCCACCGGCTCACCGGCCACGGGCTCACCGGCCACGGGCTCACCGGCCACCGGCTCACCCGCCACGGGCTCACCGGCCACCGGCTCGGCCGCGACCGGATCGCCCGCCGCCGGCCCGCAGGACGCCGCGGTCGTCGACGTCCCCGCGTCCGGCCCACCCTCCGCAGCGGCGACCTCACCGGCCGGTGCACCGCCGCCCGGGCCGGGCACGGCCCGGCCGCCGCAGGGGCGGCCCTCCGGGC
>NZ_BAAGTX010000005.1:0-177003 GCF_054781695.1 Thalassiella azotivora | reverse complement strand
GGGCGGGGCGCTGCTCGCGGCGCTGGCCGGGACGGCGGTCACGCTCGTCGTGCTCTCGCTCGGCGTCGTGGTGGCGGACCGCGGGTCCGCGCTGGCCGTCCGCGCGCTGATCGCCGGCGTCCGGTCGCGTCCGCCGTCGGACCCGGGGCGGGAGGCGCCGGCCGCGGGGGGAGTGGGCGCGCGGGCGGGGACCGGGCGCGTCGGAGCCGGTGGCCCGGACGGCGGCGCTGACGGTGACCCGGACGGTGACCTGGGCGGCGGCGCTGACGGCGAGCCGCCCGGTCCGGGTACCGCTGCGGGACCGCCGTCGAGGAGGAGCGGATGAGGATCGTCCAGGTGCTCGGTTCCAGCGCGGGTGGGGTGGGCAGGCACGTCGCCTCGCTGGCCCGGGACCTCGCGCGCGCGGGCCACGAGGTGGTCGTCGCCGGTCCGGACCGGACCCGGGTCGACTTCGGCCTGGACGGTGTCGGTGCCCGGTTCGAGGCGGTGGAGGTCAGCGACCGTCCCCGGCCCGCCGCCGACGTGGCCGCCGTCCGCCGGCTGCGCCGCGTCACCAGGGGCGCCGACGCCGTCCACGCCCACGGGCTGCGGGCGGGGGCCCTGGCCGCGATCGCGCTGGGTCCGGTGCTCCTGCGGCCGGTGGGGGACCAACCGCTCCTGGTGGTCACCCTGCACAACAAGCCGGTCGGCGGTGGCGCGGTCGCGGCCGTCACGGCGGTGCTCGAGCGGGTCGTCGCCCGCCGGGCCGACGTCGTCCTCGGGGTGTCCGGGGACCTGGTGGCACGGATGCGTCGGCTCGGGGCCGACCGGACCGACAGGGCGCTCGTGCCCGCACCCCTGGGCGGGCCCCCGCAGCGGCCGCGGGAGCAGGTTCGCCGCGAGGTCGGTGCGGGTGGCGAGGCCGTGCTCGTCGTCGTCGTCGCCCGGTTGGCACCGCAGAAGGGTCTGCCGCTGCTGCTGGACGCGGTGCGTGAGCTCGTCCGCGGTCGGTCGGGCCCCCCGCTGCGCGTGGTCGTCGCCGGGGACGGTCCGCTGCGCGGGACCCTGCAGGAGCGCATCGACCGCGACGGCCTGCCGGTGACGCTGCTGGGCCGCCGCAGCGACGTGCCGGACCTGTTCGCCGCGGCGGACGTCGCCGTCTGCCCCAGCGTCTGGGAGGGCCAGCCCCTCGTCGTCCAGGAGGCGCTGCGGGTCGGGGCACCCCTGGTGGCCACGCGGGTCGGGGGCACCGGGGAGGTGACCGGCGACGCGGCGGTCCTCGTCCCCTACGGCGACCCCGCCGCGCTGGCCGACGCCGTCAGTGGGCTGCTCGACGACCCCGCGCGGCGCGAGGCGCTGTCCGCCGCGGCGCGGGCGCGGGCGGCGACGTTCCCCACCGACGCCGACGCCCTCGCGCAGGTGGAGGGGATCTACGCCTCCCGGAGGTGAGCCCGCCCCGGCGCGTGTCCGCGGTCGGGGGCCCGGCCCGGGCCTGCTAGCGTTGAAGCCCGTGGTGGATCGGGCGCTCCTCAGGTCAGAAGGGTCGTCAGCGACGACCCGTCACATCTTCGTCACCGGTGGTGTGGCCTCGTCCCTGGGCAAGGGACTGACGGCCTCCAGCCTCGGGCGGCTGCTGCGGGCCCGCGGTCTGCGGGTGTCGATCCAGAAGCTGGACCCCTACCTCAACGTGGACCCCGGGACGATGAACCCGTTCCAGCACGGCGAGGTGTTCGTCACCGACGACGGGGCCGAGACCGACCTCGACATCGGCCACTACGAGCGGTTCCTCGACGACGACCTCGACGCCGCGGCGAACGTCACCACCGGGCAGGTGTACTCCGAGGTGATCGCCAAGGAGCGCCGCGGCGAGTACCTGGGCGACACCGTCCAGGTCATCCCGCACATCACCAACGAGATCAAGGCCCGGATGCGGGCGCAGGCCTCCGGCCACGGCGAGGCGCCTGACGTGATCATCACCGAGGTCGGGGGGACGGTCGGCGACATCGAGTCGCTGCCCTTCCTCGAGGCCGCCCGCCAGGTGCGCCAGGACGTCGGTCGCGACCGGGTGTTCTTCGTGCACGTGTCGCTCGTGCCGTACATCGGCCCGAGCGGCGAGCTGAAGACCAAGCCCACCCAGCACTCGGTGGCGGCGCTGCGGTCGATCGGCATCCAGCCCGACGCGATCGTGCTGCGCTGCGACCGGGAGGTGCCCGAGCCGGTCAAGCGCAAGATCGCCTTGATGTGCGACGTGGACGACGAGGCCGTCGCGACCGCCGTGGACGCGCCGTCGATCTACGACATCCCCAAGGTGCTGCACGCCGAGGGCCTGGACGCCTACGTGGTGCGCCGCCTGGACCTGCCGTTCCGCGACGTCGACTGGACGGTGTGGGACGACCTGCTGCGCCGGGTGCACCACCCCGCGCACGAGGTGGAGATCGCGCTCGTCGGCAAGTACATCGACCTGCCCGACGCGTACCTGTCCGTCACGGAGGCGCTGCGGGCCGGCGGTTTCGCGCACGACGCCCGGGTGCGGCTGCGCTGGGTGGCGTCGGACACCTGCGAGACCCCGGAGGGCGCACGCAAGCAGCTGTCGGGCGTCGACGCGGTCTGCGTGCCCGGCGGTTTCGGGGTGCGCGGCATCGAGGGCAAGCTCGGGGCGCTGCGGTGGGCGAGGGAGAACCTCGTGCCGACCCTCGGCCTGTGCCTGGGCCTGCAGTGCATGGTGATCGAGTACGCCCGGGACGTCGCCGGGCTGGAGGGGGCGTCGTCCTCGGAGTTCGACCCGGGCTGCGAGCACCCCGTGATCGCCACGATGGACGAGCAGAAGTCGATCGTGCAGGGCGAGGGGGACCTCGGCGGCACGATGCGCCTCGGCCTGTACCCGGCCCGCCTCGTGCCCGGGTCCGTGGTGGCGCGGACCTACGGCTCGGAGCTCGTGCACGAGCGGCACCGGCACCGCTACGAGGTGAACAACCAGTACGTCAAGCGGCTCGAGGCGGCGGGGCTGGTGTTCTCGGGGCTGTCCCCGGACCGGGCGCTGGTCGAGTACGTCGAGCTACCGGCCGAGGTCCACCCGTACTACGTCGCGACCCAGGCCCACCCGGAGTTCCGCTCCCGCCCCACCCGGGCCCACCCGCTGTTCGCCGGTCTCGTCGCCGCCGCGATCGCCCGCCAGCGTGAGGAGCGTCTGCTCGACATCGAGCCAGCCGCCGCGGGGTCCGGCCAGTGACGCGGGACGGCGGTCCGCGGTGAACCGGCCGGACGGACCCGACGAGCCGCTCCGGGACGCGCTGGCCCCGCGGCCCGTGGTGCGCTCCCAGGTCGTGCACCAGGGTCTCGTGTGGGACGTCGTGCGCGACACCGTCGACCTCGGGGACGCCGGCACGGTCGACCGCGAGTACGTCCGGCACCCGGGTGCCGTCGGGATCCTGGCGCTCGACGAGCGCGAGCGCGTCCTGCTCGTGCGCCAGTACCGGCACCCCGTGCAGCACGACCTGTGGGAGCTGCCGGCCGGCCTGCTGGACGTGGAGGGGGAGGCGCCCGTCGAAGCGGCCCGGCGCGAGCTCGCCGAGGAGGCCGACACCAGGGCGGGGCGCTGGCACGTGCTCGTCGACTGGTTCAACTCCCCCGGGGGGATGGACGAGGCGATCCGGGTGTTCCTTGCGCGTGACCTGGACGCCGTCCCGCACAACGAGCGGTTCGAGCGCGAGCACGAGGAGGCGGACATGGTCACCGCCTGGGTCCCGCTGGACGAGCTGCGGGACGCCGTGCTGGGCGGCCGGCTGCACAACCCCACGACGGTGGTGGGGGTGCTCGCGGCGTGCGCCGCGCGCGACGCCGGCTGGGCGTCGCTGCGCCCCTGCGACGCGCCCTGGCAGGAGCACAAGGCCTACCGCTGAGCCGCCGTCGGCGGCGGGGGACCGGGGGCGGTGGGCTGCCCGTCGGCCTTCGCCTCGGACCAGGAGCGGACGACGGCGACGTCCGCGACGAACCGGACGGGAACCAGCGGGCACCAGCGCGCCGCAGTGGCCTCGAGGTCGGCGACCAGGCCCTCGGCGACCTCCTCGGCGGCGTCGTCTCGCACGTGCAGGAGCAGCTCGTCGTGCAGGCACAGCACCACCGCGCCGGACCCGGAGCCGGCCAGGCGGTGGCGGACCGTCGCGGCCCACGCCTTGAACAGCTCCGCGGCCGCGCCCTGCACCACCGCGTTGCGGGTGAAGCGCCCGCGAGCGGCCAGCGCGGCGCGGTAGCCGCGCGACGCGGCCTCACCGGCCTCCGGGGGGACGTCGTCCACCGGCCACGGCCGGACCAGCCGGCCGCCGTAGGTGCGCAGGTGCTCACCGGCTCGACCGCGCTCGTCGGCGGTCTCGAGCATCGCCATGGCCGTCGGGTAGGTCGTGCGCATGCCCTGCAGCGCCTGCCCGGCGGCGCCGCTCGTCTGGCCGTACATCGCGGCGAGCACGGCGACCTTGGCGACCGACCGCTCGCAGTCCAGCCGCTGGGCGACGGGCGCGTACAGGTCGTCCTCGCGGGCGGCGGCCACGAGCGCCCGGTCACCGGAGACGGCGGCGAGCACCCGGGGCTCCACCTGGCCGAGGTCGGCGCGCACGATCCGGTGCCCGGGCTCGGCGCGGACGGCGACCCGCAGCTCGCGCGGCAGGCTGTGCAGGCCCGCCTGCGCCGTCATCCGCCCGGCGCCACCGTCGCTGGCGGACCAGGTGCCGCGCAGCCGCCCGTCGGGGTCGAGGTGGGTGTCCAGCCACCGGTACCCGTACGTGGTCGCGAACCGCTCGGCCTGGCGCCACGCCAGCAGCGCCTCCACGACGGGGTGGGCCGTGCGCAGCCGCTCCAGTCGCCAGGACCGGGTGTCCGGGACGTCGAGCCCGACGTCGGCGAGCAGCTGCCTGACCTGGGCGGGCGAGCGCAGGTCGGCGGGGCGGCCACCGGCCCGGTCGAGGACGACGGCGTCCCGCGCGGCTCTCAGCCGCAGCTCGTGCCGCTCGTCCCGCGGGCGCGGGCCGGCGAACGAGGCGACCACCCGCTCGGCTGCCTGCCGGTCGACCGGGAGCCCCTCGCGGGCGAGCTCGAGCGCGAGGACGGCGGCTGCCGACTCCGACCAGGCGGTGTGCACCAGGCGGCCGTGGTGCGGTGCCACCCAGTCCGTGCCCGGGACCTGCTCGAGGGCGGCGACCTGCAGGTGGTGGGCCTGCAGGGCGAGGGCCGCCCATCGGGCGGCCCGGTCCGGTGAGGTGCTCCACCCGCCGTCCACCCATTCGGGGGACAGGTGCCCGTCGGCGGTGAGTGCGTCGTCGTGCGCTGCCCCGCCGTCCGCGCCCGGTGCCGCCGCGCCCCGCAGGTCGAGCTCGCCGGCGCGCGGGAGGTCCTCGACGGCCAGCCCGTGGCAGGCGGCCCACACCCGACCGGGGTCGTCCGCGGAGCCGCCGACGAGCAGCCGGTGCACCGCCGCGAGGTCCCAGCACCGGCGCACTCTCGGAGGCGGGGCAGCGGCCAGCAGCGGACCGAGCGCCTGGGCGGCCGACCACCACACCCAGCGCGGCCCGGCGTCCGCGTCCCAGCGGGTGAGGAGCGCCGCCGCCTGCGCCGGGTCGCACGCGACGGTGGCGGTGCCGGTGCCGCAGGCCACGGCGAGCCCGCCCGCGGTGACGGCCAGGGCCGCGGGCTCGCCCGCACGCAGCAGGGCGGCGACCTCGTGGCCGTCGGGGGGTGGTCGGTGCACCGTCCCATCCTGGCGGTTGGTCCCGACGGTCCGGCGCCGGTCCGCCACCGGTCAGCCCGCCAGCGAGCCCGCCGGTCAGCCGCCGGCCTCGTGCAGCGCGCGGACGTCGTCCACCGTGTCGGCCTCGTCCGGGCGCTTGTCGGGCCGGTACCGGACCACCCGGGCGAAGCGCAGGGCCATCCCCGCCGGGTAGCGCGTCGAGGTCTGCACGCCGTCGACGGCGACCTCGACGACGAGCTCCGGGCGGACGTCGACCCGGGCCCGCGTGCCGCCGGTGGACACGCGCTGCAGCGCGTCGGTCTGCCAGCGCAGCAGCTCGTCGGTCATCCCCTTGAACGTCTTGCCCAGCATGACGAAGCCACCGGGCCGGCCGTGCCGGCCGTCCGGGTCCCGGGCACCGAGGTGCAGGTTCGACAGCAGCCCGGCGCGCCGGCCGTGACCCCACTCGGCCGCCAGCACGACGAGGTCGAACGTGGTGCGCGGCTTGACCTTGACCCAGGCCGCGCCGCGCCGGCCCATCGCGTACGGCGCGTCCAGGGCCTTGACCACGACGCCCTCCTGGCCGCGGGCGAGGGCGTCCTCGACGAAGGCGGCGGCTTCGGCGCGCGTGCTGCCTGCGCGGTCCGTGCTGCCCGGCTCGTCGGGGTCGTCAGGGTCATCGGGCTCATCGGGGGCGTCGGGCAGCAGCAGGGCGGGCACCGCCAGGTGGGGGGCGAGGCGCTCGAGCACCTCCCGCCGGACCCGGTAGGGCTCGTCGAGGAGGTCGCGCCCGTCCAGGTGCAGCACGTCGAACAGCACCGTCGTCAGGGGTGCGGAGTCGGCGGGGCGGCGACGCGTGGCCACCAGCGACCCCGTCTCCTGGAACGGCAGCGGACGCCGCTCGCGCAGTGCCGGGTGCCCCGTGGGCGCGGGGCCCTCGGGGCGGTCGTGCGCAGCGCCGAGCGCCACGACCTCGCCGTCGAGGACGACGGAGTCCACGGGCAGGGCCGCCACGGCCTCGACGACCTCGGGAAGGCGCTCGGTGACGTCGTCCAGGCTCCGGGTCAGCACGCGGTGGCCGCCCGGCCAGCGGTGGACCTGGACGCGCACGCCGTCCACCTTCCACTCCACGGCCGCCGGACCGGTCCGCGCCAGCGCCGCGGCGAGGTCGGGCGCCGCCTGCGCGAGCATCGGTGACAGCGGCTGGCCGGGCACGAGGCCGAACCGGTCCAGCACGGCGGCGCGCCCGTCGGCGGGGACGCCGAGCAGCGCGACGGCGACGTCGGCGAGGCCGCCGGTGAGGGTGACGGCCCGGCGGACGGCGGCCGCGGGCACGTCGGCCGCCGCGGCGACGGCGTCCACGAGCACCCCGCGGGCGGCTCCCTGGCGCAGCTCCCCGCCGACCAGGCCGACGACCAGCCGCTGTTCGACCGCGGTCGCGCGGCTCGCGAGGTCCCGCACGAGGCTCCGGCGCGCCGTCGAGGACCCCGGTCCGGAGAGCTCCTGGGCGCGGGTGAACGCGGCGTCGAGGTCCAGCACGGTCAGGGTCGGGTGCGCTGCCGGCTCCGGGAGGTCCGCCAGCGACCGGTACCCCAGGCCCGTGCGGCGCTGGGGGAGCTCGCCCGCGAGGTGGTGCACGAGCACGGGGACCTCCGCCGTCGACGCGGCGCGCAGCACCACGGCGAGCCGGCGCGTCTTCGCCGTCCGCGAGGTGGTGGCGGCGACGTCCTCGACGGCGGCGGCGACCTCGGCGAGCAGCACCCGCCCATCATCGGCAGAATCGCCCCTCAGCACACGACGAGGAGGCAGCTGATGGCACGACGGACCGAGCAGGAGCCCGGCCGGCTGGACGAGGCGGCGGCGGGGCTGGTCGGCCGGCTCGTCGACGCCGGGCTCGACGGCGTCGGCCCGCTGGACCCCGCGCACGCCGTGGCGGCCCGCGCGCTCGCCGCGCGCGGCTCCGTGGAGGAGGCCGTGGACGAGGTGGTCACCACCCACGTCCGGCTCGCGGCGGCCAACGGCTTCGTGACCGGACTCGGCGGTTTCGTCACCCTGCCGGTCGCGCTGCCCGTGAACGTCGCGGGCTTCTACACGGTCGCGACCCGGATGGTCGGGGCCATCGCGCACCTGCGCGGGTACGACCTGTCGCGTCCGGAGGTCCGGTCCGCCGTCCTGCTCGTCCTGGTCGGCGCGGACTCGACGTCGCTGCTGACCAAGGCGGGGCTGAACCCGGGGGGCCGGGTGGCGGGTCTGGCGATGCAGAGGCTCCCGGCGCCGGCGCTCATGGTCCTCAACAAGGGCATCGGCTTCCGCCTCCTGTCGCAGCTGGGCACCAAGGGGCTCGGCCGCCTCGGGCGCGCCGTCCCGCTCGCGGGCGGCGCGATCGGCGCGGGGCTGGACTGGTGGCTGCTGCGCCGGATCGCCGGCGACGCACGGCGCGAGCTCATCGCCCAGCACCAGCTCGAGCCCGGGCGGTAGCCGCCGGCGGGCTCATGTCGGGGCGCCCGGTGCCGATGGGCGGGTGTGGGCGGTGTCGCGAGCAGCAGCAGCGGAGCGCGGCGGCGCGCCCGCGTGCCGGTCGTGGCCGTGCTCGTGGCCGTCGCGGCCCTCGCGGGCTGCGCCCTCACCGGCGCCGACGGGTCGTCGTGGTCGGGCCCACCGGTCCCTGACGACGCCTCGCCCGTTCCCATCGGGACCCCGCTGGCGGCCCCGCCCGGGTCGGGCGGCTACTCGCTGCTGATGCAGCAGGACGACGGCTCACCCGTCGGGTGGGACCCCTGCCGACCGCTGCACTACGTCGTCAACGACGCGGGCGCGCCGCCGTCCGGTGCGTTCGTTCTCGCGGACGCGGTCGCCCGCGTCGAGCAGGTCACGGGTTTCGTCCTGGTGCACGACGGCGCGACGGACGAGCTGCCCTCGGCCACCCGTGAGCCGGTCCAGCGCAGCCGGTACGGCGACCGCTGGGCGCCCGTCCTGGTCGCCTGGTCCGACGGGACGAGCGAACCCTGGCTCGCCGGGGACGTCGCCGGGTACGCCGCACCGCACCCGGTGGCGGGGTCCGGCGGTGACCTCCGGTACGTCACCGGCCAGGTGGTGCTCGACACCGGCACGCTGGGCGACCTCGCGAACCGGCAGGCCGGCGTCGCGCGGGCCCGGGCGGTGGTCCTGCACGAGCTGGCGCACCTGCTGGGCCTGGGCCACGTGGAGGACCCGGCCCAGCTGATGCACCCCACGACCACGCCGCTGGGCACCGACTTCGGTGACGGGGACCTGCGCGGCCTCTTCGCGGTGTCCTCGAGGCCCTGCGGCGCCGGGTCCTGACCACCGTCGTCCGGACCGTCCTCGGCGACGTGGTCTGCTGGCCGCGCCGGGGTGCGCCCGGGGTGTGCCCGGGGTGCGCGGAACAGCGGCCGTCCGCCGGGCGTTGGACGGGTCGGACCGCGGGCCCTGGAGCGGCGCCCGAGGCGGACGGGAGGAGCCGGCGGATGAGGACGACGCGACGCGCAGCCGCGCTGCGCACCCTGTGGGCGACCCTGAGCGGTCGCCGGCGCCCCGGAGGTCCGAGCACGGCCAGCGTGCTCTCCGCCGTCCCGCGACTGGTCGTCGCGACGCTGCGGGGGCGCTACCAGGGCACGACGCCCGGTCGCCTCGGCCTGATGCTGCTGGCCGGGCTCTACGTCGTGTCCCCGGTGGACCTGCTGCCTGAGGCCGCCCTGCTCGTCGTGGGCCTCGCCGACGACGCCGTCGTCCTCGCCTGGCTCGCCGGCGCGCTGCTGACCGAGGCCGAGGCGTTCCTCGAGTGGGAGGCGGGGGGCTCGCCCTCGACGACGGCGCCGACCGACCCCCGGGTCGTCCCCGGACAGGTGGTCTGACACCGCAGGCTCGAGGGCGGCGGCCCCGCGGCTGGGTCGCGCCGTCCGACGGGCCGTGCGGTACGAGACGTCCACAGGCGCCGTCACGGGGCCGGCCGTCCACAGCCACCGCACCTGACCGCGCGCCGCCGGCGCGCGCACGGCCAGGGTCGTGGCCCATGAGCACACCGACGATCCGCGTCAGCGAGCCCCGCGACCTCCTGGCGGTCGTGCCGTACCAGCTCGGGTACGTCCCGACCGACAGCCTGGTCCTGATGAGTCTGCGCGGGCCGCGCCAGCGGGTCGGTCTCGTCGCCCGCGCCGACCTGCCCGACCGCAGCTGGCCGCGCCACGAGGTGGAGTCCCTGTGCGGGACGGTCGCCGGGCACCTGCGTCGCGACGGGGCCCGCGCCGCGGTGCTGGTGGTCTACGCCGACCCGGGACGCACCCTGCCGCAGGACGTCGGCGCACCGGCGGACGACCGTGCCGCGGACGACCGTGCCGCGGACGACCGTGCCGCGGACGTCGTGGCGCTGGCCGCGGCGGCGCTGGCCGAGCACGGCATCCCGTTGCTGGACGCCTGGTGGGTGGGCGGCGGGCGCTACCGCTGCCTGACCTGCGCGGGGGACTGCTGCCCGGCGGACGGGCGACCGCTGGACGAGGTGCGGGACAGCCAGGCGCAGGCGGAGCTGGTCTACCGGGGGTTGAGCGTCGCGTCGGGACGCGGGGACCTCCTCGGCGACCTGTCACCCGCCGCTGCGTCCGTCCGTCGGGCGGTCCGGGAGGCCGCCCTACGGCCCGGTGCCGTGCCCCCTCAGGACACGGCCGATCTCGTCCGGTGGCGCCAGGAGGTCCTGCGGACCTGGTCCCACCGCCTGCGCGCGGGCGACGGCACGGGCGGCTCGGGGGAGCGGGCGGTGGACGGCGACGTGGACGTCGCGGTGGCGCTCGTGCAGGACGCCGCCCTGCTGGCCGGGTTGGCCGACCCCGTGCTGCGCGACGCCATGATGCTGGCGTGCGCTCCCGGTGCCGGCGACGGCCCGGAGCGGCTGCTGTCCCGCGGGGCCGGCGACCGGGAGGCGGGGCGTCTGCTCGACCGCGTCTTCGGAGCCCGCGACCCCCTGCGCCCGGAGCGCGCTCGGCTGGAGGCGGCCGGGACGGTGCTGCGCCACCTCGTCCGGGTGTCGGACGGCCCGGAGGCTGCCCCGCCGCTGGCGGTGCTCGCGTGGATGTCCTGGTGGGCGGGCGACGGCGCCCCCGCCTCCGACCTGTGCGACCTCGCCCTGGCCGCCGACCCCGGGCACTCCCTGGCGGGCCTGCTGCGGCGCTGCCTGGACGGTGGGATCCCGCCCGGGTGGGCGGAGGCGGACCGGCAGCGGGACCTGCAGGTGGCACGCGGCTGATCGGGTGACGGGCGAGACGAGCGGTCCGACTGGCGAGACGCGGTTGTCGTGGCCGGTCGGCGCTCGCGTACCCTCCTTCACAGGTCATGAGTCCCAGCGCCAAGCCCCGGCTCGCTGGGCGGCAACCCTCCTCCGCGGTGGGGTGCCCCGGGTGATGACCGGGTCGGACGCCGCGACGGCGCCCGGCAAGCGCGGGCCCGCGGCACGGGCCCCGGTACCCGAGGAGGCCGCCGTGACCTGTCGAACGACCCGTCGAATGCGTCGCTGACGCCACCCCCGCCCCGTCGCGCGCTCCGGACCACCTGGTCCCGGCGCGGCGCGACCCGCCCCGGGCGGCGTCGCCCCCGGCCCCAGGACGGGCCGCCCCCTCATCCACGACCCAGGAGGCACACCATGACGCAGGGATGGTCCTTCGAGACCCGGCAGATCCACGCGGGGCAGGCCCCCGACCCGACGACGGGCGCCCGCGCGCTGCCGATCTACCAGACGACGTCCTACGTCTTCGACGACACCGACCACGCGGCGAACCTGTTCGGGCTCAAGGAGTTCGGCAACATCTACACGCGCCTGATGAACCCCACCACCGACGCGGTCGAGCAGCGCGTCGCCGACCTCGAGGGCGGCGTCGGCGCTCTGCTGGTCTCGTCGGGGCAGTCGGCGGAGGCCCTGGCGCTGCTCAACGTCGCCGAGGCCGGGGACCACGTGGTCGCGAGCCCGAGCCTGTACGGCGGCACGTACAACCTGCTGCGGCACACCTTCCCGAAGCTGGGTGTCACGGTCGACTTCGTCAGCGACCCCGACGACCTCGACGCCTGGCGCCGCGCCGCCACCGAGAGCACCAAGGCCTTCTTCGCCGAGACCGTCCCCAACCCCAAGCAGGACGTGCTCGACATCGAGGGCGTCGCGGGCGTCGCCCACGAGGTGGGCGTGCCGCTGGTGGTGGACAACACCGTCGCCACGCCCTACCTCGTGCGCCCGCTGGAGTGGGGCGCCGACGTGGTCATCCACTCCGCCACCAAGTACCTGGGTGGCCACGGCACGTCCATCGCCGGCGTCATCGTCGACGGCGGCACCTTCGACTACGCGCGCGACCCGCAGCGCTTCCCGGGGTTCAACCAGCCGGACCCGAGCTACCACGGGCTGGTCTACGCCCGGGACCTCGGCGTCGGCAGCCCGCTCGGCGCGAACCTGTCGTACGTGCTCAAGGCCAGGGTCCAGCTGCTGCGCGACCTGGGTGCCGCGGTGTCGCCCTTCAACGCCTTCCTCATCGCGCAGGGCCTGGAGACCCTGAGCCTGCGGGTCGAGCGGCACGTGCAGAACGCCGAGGCCGTCGCCCGGTGGCTCGAGAACCGGGACGAGGTCCGCTCCGTCGCCTACGCCGGTCTGCCCAGCAGCCCCTGGCACGAGCGCGCGCGCAAGTACGCCCCGAAGGGCGTCGGAGGGGTCCTGTCCTTCGAGCTCGCCGGCGGTGTCGAGGCCGGACGCCGGTTCGTGGAGGCGCTGACGCTGCACAGCCACGTGGCGAACATCGGGGACGTCCGGTCGCTGGTCATCCACCCCGCCTCCACGACCCACAGCCAGCTCACCGACGCCGAGCGGCTCGCCGCCGGGGTCACCCCCGGGCTGGTCCGCCTGTCCGTGGGGCTGGAGCACGTGGACGACATCCTCGCCGACCTGGAGGCGGGGCTGACGGCGGCGAAGGGGGCGTGATGACCGTCCTCGGGCTGCCCGCGCGGTGCGAGCCCGCGCCCCGGCGCCCCAGCGCGGCGTGGCGCGACGGCGACCCTCCGGGGCGCCGGAGGTTCGCCGACGTCGGTCCCCTCGCGCTGGAGGCGGGTGGTCGGCTGCCCGGCGTCCGGATCGCCTACGAGACGTGGGGCACCCTGTCGGCGGCGCGTGACAACGCGGTGCTCGTGCTGCACGCGCTGACGGGGGACAGCCACGTCGTCGGCGACGCGGGGGAGGGCCACCCGACGCCGGGGTGGTGGGAGGGCCTGGTCGGGCCAGGCGCCCCGATCGACACCGACCGCTACTACGTCGTGGCACCCAACGTCCTCGGCGGTTGCCAGGGGACGACCGGTCCGGCGTCGACCGCGCCCGACGGTCGCGCCTGGGGCAGCCGCTTCCCGTTCACCACGATCCGGGACCAGGTGGCCGCGGAGGTCGCCCTCAGCGACCACCTCGGGATCGACGCGTGGGCCCTCGTGGTGGGCGGGTCGATGGGCGGCATGCGGGCCCTGGAGTGGGGCGTCGGTGCCCCCCAGCGGGTCGAGCGCCTGCTCGTGCTCGCGTCCAGCGCCTACGCGACGGCGGACCAGATCGCGTGGGCCAGGCCGCAGCTGGCGGCCATCCGGTCCGACCCGGCCTTCCGCGGCGGCGACTACTACGACGCCGCGGACGGTGCCGGACCCGACGCCGGACTGGCGGTGGCGCGCCAGATCGCGCACGCGACGTACCGCAGCGGCCCGGAGCTCGACCAGCGCTTCGGCCGCGCCCCGCAACCGGGGGAGCGTCCGCTCGGCGGTGGCGGCCGGTACGCGGTGGAGTCCTACCTCGACCACCACGCCGGCAAGCTCGTCGGCCGGTTCGACGCGAACTCCTACCTCGTCCTGACCGAGGCGATGAACTCCCACGACGTCGGCCGCGACCGGGGCGGCGTGCGGGCGGCCCTGTCGCGCGTCACCGCCCGCACGGTCGTCGCCTCCGTGGACAGCGACCGGCTCTACCCGACCCGGCTATCCGAGGAGATCGCACAGGGCGTCCCGGGAGCCGACCCGGTGGTCGAGCTGTCGTCGCCCTACGGCCACGACGGCTTCCTCGTGGAGGCGGCTGCGGTCGGCGCCGTCACGGCGCGGCTGCTGGCCGCGAGCGGGCGCTGACCCGGGTCGGACGCGGGGCACCGCCCGCGTTCGGCGACGTCAGGTGCGGCGGCGGTCGCGGCCCCCGGTGGCCGGCGGGGCGGTGACGTGGGGCAGCAGCTCCGCCCAGCTCGACGCGAGCCCGGGGTGCAGCGGCAGCGCCGGGACCTGCGCCGCCGGCACCCAGCGCACGTCGTCCGACTCGGCCGTCGTGGCTCGCGGGCGCACGGCGCAGCGCAGGCGCCCCACGACCACGCGGTAGGCCCAGTCACCGTGGTCGGTGCTGACCACGGTGGCGAGGACCTGCACCGCCTCCGGCGGGACGGCCGCCTCCTCGTGGGCCTCGCGCAGCGCGCCGGCGACGTGGTCCTCGTGGCTGTCGACGGCGCCGCCCGGCAGACCCCAGGTGCCGCCGAGGTGCGTCCACGCCGCCCGCAGCTGCAGCAGCACCTCGGCGCCCCCGGTGTCGGCGCCCCCGGTGTCGGCGCCCCCGGTGTCGGCGCCCCCGGTGTCGGGGCCCGCGGACCCGGAGCCGTCCCGCGTCAGCAGGAGGCCGGCCGCCCCGTGCAGCCCCCAGTGGCGGTGCCCGCAGCGGCACTGCACCCAGCCGTTCCCGTCTCCCGAGGCCACGGCCTCACGCTACGACAGCCGGTCACCGGTGACCCCGACCGGTGACCCCGACCGGTGACCCAGACCGGTGACCCAGACCGGTGACCTCGACCGGTCAGCCAGGACGCCGGGGCGACCGCTCGTGGCCACGGCGACGGCACGCCGCGCATCCGCTACGGTCGGCCCAGGAGCCGGGACGACCGGCGCAGTCGCAGTCGAGGAGGTCCACCGATGGCGATCGTCGTCGGGTACGTGCCCACCAAGGAGGGCCGTGCGGCCCTCACGGCCGCGGCCGCCGAGGCGCGGCTGCGCAACGCCAAGCTGGTGGTCATCAACAGCAACCGCGGTGGCAAGGAGCTCGACCAGGAGGAGGCCGCCCGCTACGAGGAGGAGCTGGCGGCCGTCAAGGCCCAGCTGGACGAGGCGGGCGTCGAGCACCAGGTCCGCCAGCTCGTGCGTGGCCTCGAGCCCGCCGAGGACCTCGTCGCCGTCGCCGAGGAGGAGGGCGCCGCCCTGATCGTCATCGGCCTGCGTCGCCGCACCCCCGTCGGCAAGCTGATCCTCGGCTCGAACGCGCAGCGGATCCTGCTCGACGCCCCGTGCCCCGTGCTCGCCGTCAAGGCGTCCTGACGCCCACCCCGACGCCCGGAGGTGGCTGACGTGCTGCGGATCGCCCAGGACACCGAGGCGGACGAGCTGCTCACCCGGGACCCCTTCGCGCTGCTGGCGGGGATGCTGCTCGACCAGCAGTTCCCGATGGAGCGCGCCTTCGCCGGACCCGCGCTGCTGGCGGGGCGGATGCACCCCGACGTCCCGGCAGGACGCCGCTCGCTCGACCCGCACGAGCTCGCGGGCGTCGACGACGACCGGCTCACGGCGTGGATGGCCGGACCGCCCGCCGTCCACCGTTACCCGGGGAGCATGGGGCAGCGGCTGCGGGCGCTGGCCGCCGAGGTCGTCGGCACCTACGGCGGTGACACCACGCGGCTGTGGACGGACCCCGGTCCCGACGGCGCGCCCGTCACCGGGATGCTGGTCCGGCGACGCCTGGAGGCGCTGCCCGGCTTCGGCAAGCAGAAGGCCGCGATCTTCCTCGCCCTGCTGGGCAAGCAGCTCGGTGTGCGCCCCCCTGGGTGGCGGGAGGCCGCCGGTGACTACGGTCGCGACGACGTCCGCCGCTCGGTGGCGGACGTCAGGGACGCGGAGACGCTGCAGCAGGTCCGGGACACCAAGAAGGAGCTGAAGGCCCAGGCACGGGCCGGCCGTCCAGGGTGACGCGACCGGGCCGCCGGACCCGATCGGCCTGCAGCGGCGGGCCCGTGGCACCGGTCGAGGTCGGCTCGTGCCAGAATGGGGGCTTGACCTGGTCCTCCATGTCCCCTGCCCGGAATCGGGCATGTTCGGGAGCCGGGCCGTGTTAAGCCCCTGGAGGGGCCGACGCCGAGGCGTGCGGGTCCTCCGTGCACTGCTCCACAGCGCTCCACCGAGTACCTCGACGAAAGGCAGTCTGTGTCGTCGGTCCCGACTTCCCGGTCGCTCCCGCCCGAGTTCAACCACCCCGCGCTGCAGGACCTCCTGCGCTCCGGCAGCACCCGGGGTGTGGTCGAGGCCTCTGCGCTGCGCAGCGCCTGCGAGCAGGCGGAGGTGCCCATGCCGCGGATGAAGGCGGTGCTCCGCGCGCTCGACGACGCGTCGGTGACGGTGGTCGTCGACCAGCCGGCCGCTCCCGCGCGCAAGAAGGTGGCCGCCGCCACCCGCACCCGCAGCGCCGTCACGGCCAGCGCCACCAAGAAGGCCGCCCGGTCCGAGGGCGGGACGACGACCGCCACGCGGCCGGCCAAGAAGGCCGCGCCCGCTGCCGCGGAGCCGGTCGACGACGCGGCGGAGGCTGCCCCCGCCGAGGCCACCCCCGCCAAGGCCCCGGCCCGGAAGGCGGCCAAGAAGGCCTCCGGTGACGGGGCGGCGCCCCGCAAGGCGGCCGCGCGCAAGGCGGCCGCGGCCAAGCCGGCGACCGCGAAGAAGGCCGCGGCATCCAAGGGTGCGTCCGCGAAGGCGGACCCGGCGACCGCCGCCGACCCCGAGGCCGCGGCCGACGACGAGAACGAGCCGGACCTGGCGACGGCCGAGGCCGCGGCTCCCGGTGAGGAGCCCAAGGAGGGCGAGTCCTTCGTCCTGTCCGACGACGACGACGAGGACGCCCCCGCCGTCCAGGTCGCCACGGCGGGTGCCACGGCCGACCCGGTCAAGGACTACCTGAAGCAGATCGGCAAGGTCGCCCTCCTCAACGCCGAGCAGGAGGTCGAGCTCGCCAAGCGCATCGAGGCCGGCCTGTTCGCGGAGGAGAAGCTGAACTCGGGCGAGAAGCTCGACACCAAGCTCAAGCGCGAGCTGCAGTGGATCGCCCACGACGGGCGCCGCGCCAAGAACCACCTGCTCGAGGCGAACCTGCGGCTCGTGGTCTCGCTGGCCAAGCGGTACACCGGCCGCGGCATGCTCTTCCTGGACCTGATCCAGGAGGGCAACCTCGGCCTCATCCGCGCCGTCGAGAAGTTCGACTACACCAAGGGCTACAAGTTCTCGACGTACGCCACCTGGTGGATCCGGCAGGCCATCACCCGTGCCATGGCCGACCAGGCCCGCACCATCCGCATCCCCGTGCACATGGTCGAGGTCATCAACAAGCTCGCCCGGGTGCAGCGCCAGATGCTGCAGGACCTCGGGCGCGAGCCCACCCCGGAGGAGCTCGCCAAGGAGCTCGACATGACCCCGGAGAAGGTCGTCGAGGTCCAGAAGTACGGCCGCGAGCCGATCTCCCTGCACACCCCGCTCGGTGAGGACGGCGACAGCGAGTTCGGTGACCTGATCGAGGACTCCGAGGCCGTCGTCCCCGCGGACGCCGTGTCGTTCACGCTGCTGCAGGAGCAGCTGCACTCCGTGCTGGACACGCTGTCCGAGCGTGAGGCCGGGGTGGTGTCGATGCGCTTCGGGCTGACCGACGGCCAGCCGAAGACCCTCGACGAGATCGGCAAGGTCTACGGGGTCACCCGCGAGCGCATCCGCCAGATCGAGTCCAAGACGATGTCCAAGCTGCGGCACCCGAGCCGGTCGCAGGTGCTGCGCGACTACCTGGACTGACATCGGCACGCCCCGAGGGGCCCGGTCCGTGGCGGACCGGGCCCCTCGGCGTGTGCGGCCCGCACGGACCTGCCCGTTCGGCTGACAGCCGCGCCCGCGCAGGCGTACCACTGAGGGAGGAGAGGGACCCTCACGAGGGAGGCCGTCATGGTGCGTCGTCGTCTCGTCTCGCTGCTCCTCGCGCCCGTGGCGGCCGCCGCGGTGCTGCTCGCACCGGTCGCCCCGGCGGCCGCCGGTCCCTACTGCGGCATCTGGTGGGGGTCGCTGCCGGAGATCGTGGAGAGCTACGACCGCGGGGTCCTGGTGGACGTGCGCTCAGGGCGGCACCCGTGCTTCGACCGGCTGGTCCTCGACGTCCGCGGTGACGTGTCGGGGTACCGGGTCTCCTACGTCCCCGCCGTCTACTCCGAGGGGCAGGGGGCGCTGGTCCCCCTGCGCGGTGGCGCCCGGATCCAGCTGGTGGCGCTGGTGCCCGCGTACGACGAGTCGGGCGAGCCCACCTACCTGCCCGTGGACCGTCGGGAGCTCGTCCACGTCGCGGGGTACCGGACCCTGCGGCAGGTCGCGTGGGCCGGGACCTTCGAGGGGCAGACGACGCTCGGGGTGGGCGTGCGCGCCAGGCTGCCGTTCCGGGTCTTCCTGCTCGACGGCCCGGGGGACCGGACGAGGCTGGTGCTCGACGTCGCCCACCGGTGGTGACCGCCGCACGGGCCGCCGTGGGGCAGCCGGTCACGTGCCGGCGGTCGGACCCCGCCGCGGGCTCAGCCCCCGGCGCCGCTCATGACGCTGACCAGCCACGTCAGGGCGGCCAGCAGGGCGGCGGTGAGCTCGACGAGGATGCCGATGCCCACGGCCTTGAGCGCGGTGCGGGTGGAGGCCGCCGACTGCGGGCCCGGCCCCAGCCGGTGGCGCTCCATCAGGTACAGGCCGCCGATGAAGAACAGCGCCAGTCCCACGACGGGGACGACGAAGAAGCCCACCAGGCCCGCGAGGCCGGCCACCAGCAACGAGCGCCGGGGCACCCCCGACGTGAGCATGGTGCGGCCCGCGGTCAGGTACTTCAGGAGCTGGCCGGCCAGCAGCAGGACGACGACCGCGGCCAGGACGAGCCAGCCGCCGGTCGTCTGGACGACGAGCGCCCAGACGCCGACGGCGACCGCGATGAGGAGGGGGCCGGGGACGACCGGGACGACCGTGCCCACCAGCCCGACGAGGATCGTCAGACCGGCGACGAGCGTGATGTCGTCAGCGAGCGCGCCCACCGGCGTACGGGGTCAGGGGTCGGTCAGCGCTGGTCGCCGGTGGGGGCGTCCCCGCTGGTCAGGCGCGCGGACTCGTCGGTGATGTCGGCGGCGACCTCGCGCAGCTTCTCGGAGTGCGCGCGGCCGTGGTGGGCGCAGAAGAGCAGCTCGCCCCCGGACGCGAGGACGACCCTCACGTAGGCCTGGGCCCCGCAGCGGTCGCAGCGGTCGGCGGCCGTCAGGGTGTCGGTCGTGAGAGTGGCGGTCACGTCGCCCCTTCCGTGGTGCTCGTGGTGCTGGTGGTGCGGGGTGCACCGGTGGCCCGGCCGGTCGTCCGGCCGTCACCTGGACCAACATGAAACCACCGAGCAGGCTTCCCGGCGGCCCGGTCCGGCCCGGTTCGCTCTCCGCGTAGCCGAATCGTTGTGGTGCAGGTCACGACGCGAGGGAGCGCGGACCGTCGCCGGTCGTGCCGTCGGGCCGAGGACGCCGTGTCGGGCGGGCCCCGTCGCCGGCGGCCGATAACCTGCCGGGGTGCCTGCACCGAAGACCTCCCAGCGTCCCGCCGCGACCCGCAAGCAGGCGGAGGACCCCGGCGCCTACTCGGCCCGCCACCTCTCGGTCCTCGAGGGCCTGGAGGCGGTCCGCAAGCGCCCCGGCATGTACATCGGGTCCACCGACTCGCGCGGCCTCATGCACTGCCTCTGGGAGATCATCGACAACGCCGTCGACGAGGCGCTGAGCGACTACGCCGAGCGCATCGACGTCGTCCTGCACGCCGACTCCTCGGTCGAGGTGCGGGACGACGGGCGGGGCGTCCCGGTGGACGCGGAGCCGAAGACCGGCCTGTCCGGCGTGGAGGTCGTCTTCACCAAGCTGCACGCCGGCGGCAAGTTCGGTGGCGGGTCCTACGCGGCGTCCGGTGGCCTGCACGGTGTCGGGGCCAGCGTCGTCAACGCCCTGTCGGCGCGCCTCGACGTGGAGGTCGACCGCGGCGGCAGGACCTACGCGATGAGCTTCCGCCGGGGGGAGCCGGGCGTCTTCGACGACCCCGCCGACGGACCGACCCCCGACGCCCCGTTCCGCCCGTTCGTGGAGGGCTCGGAGCTGCGGGTCGTGGGCAAGGCGAAGCGGGGCGTCACCGGAACCCGCATCCGGTACTGGGCGGACCGGCAGATCTTCACCAAGGACGCCGCCTTCGGGTACGACGAGCTGGTCACCAGGGCGCGGCAGACGTCCTTCCTCGTGCCGGGTCTGCGGCTGACCATCCGCGACGAGCGGGGCCTTCCGGGCACGCCCGCCGCCGACGGTGCGCACGAGGAGGTCTTCCAGCACGACGGCGGCATCACCGAGTTCGTCGACCACCTGGCCCACGACGCCCCGGTGACCGACGTCTGGCGGCTGCAGGGGTCCGGCTCGTTCACGGAGACGGTCCCCGTGCTCGACGCGCTGGGCCACCTCGAGCCGACCGAGGTCGAGCGCGAGTGCGTCGTCGACGTCGCGCTGCGGTGGGGGACCGGGTACGACACCGAGGTCCGCAGCTTCGTCAACATCATCGCCACCCCCAAGGGCGGCACCCACCTGGCCGGCTTCGAGGCCGCGCTGCTGAAGACCTTCCGCAAGGTGGTCGAGGCGAACGCCCGCAAGCTCAAGGCGGGCAACGACAAGCTGGAGAAGGACGACGTCCTGGCCGGCCTGACCGCCGTCCTGACCGTCCGCCTGCACGAGCCGCAGTTCGAGGGCCAGACCAAGGAGGTGCTGGGCACCAGCGCCGTGCGCGGGATCGTCGCCAAGGTCGTCGAGCGCGAGCTGAGCGCCCTGCTCACCTCCACGCGGAAGGGCGAGAAGCAGCAGGCCGGCCAGGTGCTGGAGAAGGTCGTCGCCGAGATGAAGTCGCGCATCAGCGCGCGCCTGCACAAGGAGACCCAGCGGCGCAAGAACGCGCTGGAGACCTCGTCCCTGCCGGCGAAGCTGGCCGACTGCCGCACCAACGACGTCGAGCAGTCCGAGCTCTTCATCGTCGAGGGCGACAGCGCCCTGGGCACCGCGAAGCTGGCCCGCTCCAGCGACTACCAGGCGCTGCTGCCGATCCGGGGCAAGATCCTCAACGTCCAGAAGGCGTCCGTCACGGACATGCTGAAGAACGCCGAGTGCGCCTCGATCATCCAGGTGATCGGCGCCGGTTCCGGACGCACCTTCGACCTCGAGGCCGCGCGCTACGGCAAGGTCATCCTGCTCGCGGACGCTGACGTGGACGGCGCGCACATCCGCACGCTGCTGCTGACCCTGTTCTTCCGCTACATGCGGCCGATGGTGGACGCGGGGCGCGTCTTCGCGGCCGTGCCGCCGCTGCACCGGGTCGAGGTCGTGGGCGCCGGCCGCTCGCGCAACGAGGTCGTCTACACCTACTCCGAGGCGGAGCTGACGACGCTGCTCAAGCAGCTCGAGAAGAAGGGCCGGCGGTACAAGGAGCCGATCCAGCGCTACAAGGGCCTCGGTGAGATGGACGCCGACCAGCTCGCCGAGACGACGATGGACCGCCGGCACCGCACGCTGCGGCGCATCACGGTCACCGACGCCGCCGCGGCCGAGCGGGTGTTCGAGCTGCTCATGGGCAGCGACGTGGCACCGCGCAAGGACTTCATCGTCGAGGGCGCGTCCGAGCTCGACCGCGAGCGCATCGACGCCTGAGCGGGCGCGACCGTACGGGGGCGACGCGTCCGGTTGTGGGGTCCCACCGAGGGGTCCACGCTGGCCCCGAGCGGGTCGCGGGGACCGGTCGACAGGCGGCCGTCCCGTCCCGGGGAGGTCGCCATGGCCAGGACCGCGGACGGCTCCGCAGCGGGGCCCGCCGACGCAGCGCCGACCGCCCGGCGGGGTGAGGAGGAGCCGCACGAGCTCAAGCGGGTGATGGGGCCGCGCCTCCTGTTGCTCTTCATCGTCGGGGACGTGCTCGGCACCGGGATCTACGCCCTGACGGGCCAGGTCGCCGCCGAGGTCGGGGGTGCGGTCTGGCTGCCGTTCCTCGTGGCGTTCGGCGTGGCCATGCTCACCGCCACCAGCTACCTCGAGCTGGTGACCAAGTACCCCCGCGCCGCCGGCGCCGCCCTGTACGCCCACCGCGCGTTCGGCATCCACTTCGTCACGTTCCTGGTGGCGTTCACGGTGATGTCCTCCGGCATCACCTCGGCCTCGACCGCAGCGAAGGCGTTCGCCGCCAACCTCAGCGCGGGGCTCGACCTCGGCCTCGGCCCGGAGGCGGCCGGGGTCACCTGGATCGCGTTGGGGTTCATGGCGCTCGTCGCCGCGGTGAACGTGCGCGGGGTCGGTGAGAGCGTCAAGGCGAACGTGGTGCTGACCTGCGTCGAGCTGTCCGGTCTGCTCATCGTCATCCTGGTCGGCCTGTGGGCGGTGCTCGGACTCAGCGGGGCGGAGACCGACTTCTCCCGCATCACGATGTTCGACACCGGGGAGGGCAAGAGCGCCTTCCTCGCCGTGACGGCGGCGACCTCGCTCGCGTTCTTCGCGATGGTCGGGTTCGAGGACTCGGTGAACATGGCCGAGGAGACGAAGGACCCGGTGCGGATCTTCCCGAAGGTCATGCTGACCGGCCTGACCGTGACCGGGATCATCTACGTCCTGGTGTCGGTGTCCGCGGTGGCTCTGGTGCCCGTCGGCGAGCTGGGGGAGGGCGACACCCCGCTGCTCAAGGTGGTCGAGGCCGGCGCGCCGGGGTTGCCCCTGGACGTGGTGTTCCCCTTCATCGCGATGTTCGCGGTCGCGAACTCCGCCCTGATCAACATGCTGATGGCCAGCCGGCTGCTCTACGGGATGGCCCGGGAGATGGTGCTGCCGCCGGTGCTCGGGCGGGTCCTGCCGGGGCGCCGGACCCCCTGGGTCGCGATCCTCTTCACCACCGCGCTGTCCTTCGGCCTGATCGTCGTGGTCGGTGCGGTGCCCGCGCTCGGTGGGACCACGGCGCTGCTGCTGCTGGCCGTCTTCACGGTCGTCAACGTCGCCGTGCTCGTGCTGCGCCGCAGCCCCGTCGACCACGACCACTTCACGGCGCCGACGGCGCTGCCGGTGCTGGGCGCGGCCGCCTGCGCCTACCTCGTCGGGCCCTGGACGGGTCGGGACCCCGAGCAGTACCGGGTCGCCGCCTGGCTGGTGGGGATCGGTGTGGTGCTCTGGGCGCTGACGTGGGTCGTCAACCGTGCTGTCTACGGGCGGCGGACCTTCCTGCGCGACCCGGAGGAGCTGGCGGCCAAGGGGCCGGGCGAGGGCTGACCCCTCGCGCCGTCCTCACGCCCGCGCCGTCCTCACAGCACTGCGTGGTCTTACGCGCACGCCGTCCTCACAGCACCACGCCGTGCTCCCAGCGCCACGTGGTCATCAACGCGTCGAACAGGTCGACGAACAGGTCCGGTGTGGCCTCGTCGTCCTGCAGGCCCACGGTGGTGAACACCACGCTCACCCAGCGCACGTCGTCACCGGGCACGGGCAGGTGGTACTCGACGCGGTGGGCCGTCGTCCCCTCCTCGGGGCCGTCGTGCCGGGTCCGCGACCGCACCGCGACACCGGCGCGCAGGGTCAGCACCTCGGCGTCAGGGGTCCGGCTGGCCAGCCCTGCCGCCGCCGTGGCCGGGTCCGGCGCGGTCTGGTCGCCCGGGAGCGGCAGGACGTGGTCCTGCACGACGAAGGAAGCGGGGACCGGTCGCCCACCGACCCCCCGGATCGGGGCGTAGAGGTCGAGCGCACCGGCGGCCCGGGCCCTGGCGACCATCTGCGCCGCCTGCTCGCGGGCCCTGGCCAGGTGGGGTGCGACGCGGTCGCGGGGCGCCCCCTCGGCGGCCTCGACGAGGATCCGGTCGATCTCAGCGGCCGTCCCCTCGTCCCGGACGGGGAAGCGCACCCATCCCGGGGGGAGCACCAGCCGGTAGCCGGTGGCGGGGGCGTCGCTCACGCCTGCCTCACCTCCAGCGTGGCGGCCAGCGCGTCCACGTCCAGGCCCGCCGCGGCGACGACCGTCGGGTCACCCGCCGCCCACAGCCGCACGTACACGTCCACGTCGTCCAGGCGGGTCGCCCAGGCGTAGGACAGCAACGCGGTGAGCCGCTCGTCGACGCCCGCCCCTGACTGGCCGTACGCCAGGGCACGCAGGCCAGGGCCCAGGGGGGTGCTGACCTCCTCGACCACCGGCGGTTCCACGGTCCGGGCGCCTCCGTCGGCCCCCACCAGGCGGCGCAGCGTGCCCGCCTCGTCGTCACCGTCCTCGGCGACGTGCAGCTCGAGCACGAGGGGCAGCGGGACCGCGTCGGGCGAGGGCAGGTGCAGCCACTTGGCCACCCACTCGTCCCCCGCGGGGTAGCCGGGCGAGCCGGTCAGCTCCAGGAGCCGGACCAGACGTTCGCGGAGCTCCGCGTCGGGTGCGTCCCCGGCGTCGGCGAGCACCGCCTCGGCGGTCCGGGTGGCCCAGGCGCGCACGTCCACCGGCGCCTCGTCGGGCAGGTCGGGGCCGGGCGCGTCCACCCACACGCTCCAGTCGGGGTCCGCGTCGACGTAGTGCACGCCGGTCTCCTCGCTCACGGGTCACGGCGGCCGGGGCCGCCCGTCTGCTGGGGGGCCCCGACCCGGACGCCGCGCAGCTCCTGCGCTCCGCGCACGGCGAAGGCGACCGCCAGCGCCGCAGCGAGCAGGCTGGTCCACAGCACCGGGGACGCCGGGTGGCTCAGCCCGGGCAGCGCGCACAGGAAGGCCAGCAGCATCGCCTGCGGGAACAGCAGCGGCGACCGCTCGCCGACCCGCCGGCCCAGCACCACCGCGACGAGCGGCACGAGGCTCGGCAGGACGAACCAGGGCCACAGGGGCTCGGGTCCGACCCGCTCCCCGCTCACGGCCGAGACCACCGACCCCACGGCGAACGAGACCACCACGAGCACCGCGGTCACCGACACGGCGACGTGCGCGGCGCGGACCGGGGCGGGCTCCTCCCGCAGCGACTCGGGACGGTTCACCAGGACGAGCCGGGGGTCGTCGTCCACGCCTTCTTCAGGTCGTCCCAGCCGGGTACGGGGTTCCAGTCGGCGTAGACACCGAACGCGCTCGCACCGGCGCCGACGAAACCGGCGCCGGTGGCGACGGCCGTCGCCGTCCGGGTGGCCGCGGCGGCGCCCCGGATCGGGGCGCTGGTCGGGAAGTCCCGCACCACGCGCGCGATGTCGTCGCTGAGCGCGGCGACCTCCGGGTCCAGGCCGCGGGCGACGCGTGAGCGCAGCGGCGCGACGGCGAGGTCCGCCTCGCGGTAGATCTGCGCCATGTGCGCCCGGGCCACCTGCGCCTGCCGGTTCATCGCCTGGGTGATGCGGTGGTGCTCGGCGCGCGCGATGCTGCCGGCCCGGCCCCCGCGGGCCATCCGGGTACCGAGGAGGGCGCGCTGCGCGCTCGTGACGGCGCGCACGGTCCGTTCGGCCTCACGGCCCGCCCGCACGGCGCCGAGGGCGCGTACGGCCGCCTGACCGCCCTTGAGGGCGCCCACGGCGAGCCTGCCCGTCCCCAGGGTCGCGAGGCTGAACGCGTCGAGCGCCACGTCCGCCCACGACCCGTGGCCGCTGGCGGCCAGGGCCGTGTGGGCGAGCAAGGCGGCCACCCCCACCAGGACCCCGGCCACGAGGAGGTTGAGACCGGGGACGAACAGGGAGACGACGAGCAGCACCATGCCGATCGCGCCGAGGACCTTGGCGACGACGTCGATGACGTCGTGCCACCGGTCCATGAAGTCGAGGAAGTTGTCCCACCAGCCGTCCTTGACGTCGTCGTCGGCACCCTCCCGGATGCGACGGGCGACGTCCCGACCGTCCTCGTCGAGGTCGAGCTCGAGCCGGTGGAGGTCGCGCCGCAGGTCCTCGAGCTCCTGCGAGGCGTTGCTCCAGGCCTTCTGGCGGCGGGTCCAGTCGTCGACGTCCTCCTGCGTCCCGGCCGCGGGAGGCTGCGCCCACGGGCCGACGTCGTCGCCGGCACGGTCCATCGAGCCGAGGGCGGCCTGCGCCTGCGTGAGCAGCGACGCCGACCGCCGCTGGTAACCCTCCAGCTGGGCGGGCCACGGGCGCAGCGCCGCGGCGGTCGTCCGGTACCGCCCGGACACCTTCTCCAGCTGGCCCGCCGCCTTGGTGGACGCCTCGACGAGGGTCTCCTTGTACTCGCCCTCGAGGAGGTCGCTCGAGCCGATGGCCCGCAGCCGCCGCACCTGGCTCTCGATCTCGTCGGCGACCTGGTCGTAGTGCCGTGAGGCGCGGCGGACCACGTCGGGGTCGCCGGGCACCGGGTCCTCACCACGGCCGAGCGCGGACCAGTCGCGCGGGCGCCCGCCGCCACCGCCGACCTCGACCCTCACAGCGCCACCGGACCGTGCTGCGGGCGGGGGGACTCCACCGCGAGCTGGCGCGCGACGGACTCGTCGGCGTCCTGCCAGCTGGCGATCGCGGTGCGCGTCGCCTGCTCCAGGCCACGGAGCTGGTCGACGAGCTCACCGCGGTGGCGGTCCCAGTTGTTCGCGAACGCCTCGATGGCACGGCTGATGCCGTGGTGGCCCACCGCGTCCTTGACGGCGTCGGAGGCGTCGTCCAGGCCGGCGAACTCGTCCGCCAGCGTCCTGAGCGCCGACGCCGACTCCTCCAGCGTCCCGTAGTGCACCCGCAGCGTCATGACCTCGTCCTCCCCCTCGTGCGCACCGCGGGAATCTAGCAAGCCGAAAAGCAGGTGAGGCGGCGTCGTCCACAGCCCTACCGTGGCGCCCGTGGAGACCAGCACCTCGGCGCCCTCACGCGCCGTCCCCCTGCCGCCCGGTGCGCACGGCCTGACCTGGCGGCCGATCGAGGAGGCCGACCTGCCCGCCTGGCTCGAGCTGGAGCAGGCCATCGAGGCGGCAGACGACCCGGCGGAGCGCTACGAGCTCGACGACCTGCGCGAGGAGCTGCTCGACGGCAGCTGGAAGGACCCGCGACGCGACACCGTCCTCGCCCTGGACGACGACGGGCGCGCCCGGGCGTTCGGGCAGGTCACCGTCCTGCCCGGCGACACCCGGGTCGTCCGGGCGTTCTGCTGGGGCGGGGTGCACCCGCAGTGGCGGCGCCGGGGGATCGGCCGGGAGCTGCTCACCTGGCAGGAGGCGCGCGGCCGGCAGGCCATCGCCGAGACGGGCAAGCAGGCACCGGGACGGGTGCTGGTGCACGCGGGGGAGCAGTACCCCGACCGGCAGGCGCTGCTCGCGTCCGCGGGCTTCCGGCAGGCCCGCTGGTACCTGGAGATGACCCGTCCGCTGACCGGGGACGGTGCCCAGCCGGTCCCCGACGTCGCGCTCGACGAGGAGCTGCGCCTGGTCCCCTTCGACGCCGACCTCGGCGAGGCCGTGCGGCTGGCGCACAACGAGGCGTTCGCCGAGCACTGGGGCAGCGAGCCCCGGGACCCGGAGAGCTGGCGGCAGCACACCGTCGGCGGTCGCAGCTTCCGCGCGGACTGGAGCTTCGTCGTCCTCGACGGCGACGAGGTGGCGGGGTACACCCTCGCGTCGGCGTACCGGCAGGACTGGGCCGCCCAGGGCTACAGCAGCGGGTGGACGGACCTGCTCGGGGTGCGCCCGAGGTGGCGGGGACGGCGGATCGCGCCCGCGCTGCTGGCCGCCACCATGCGGGCCCTGCTCGCCGAGGGGATCGAGCGCGCCGACCTCGGCGTCGACAGCGAGAACCCCTCCGGTGCGCTGGGGCTCTACCACGGCATGGGGTACACCCAGACCCGACGGGAGGCCGCCTGGGTCAAGGACGTGCCGCCTCCCGCCTGAGCAGCCTCAGGGCGCGGGTTTGGGTGCCGTCCCCGCGGGTAGCCCAGCGGCATGAGCACCGGCTACGACGACGAGACCGTGGACCCCGACGCGCTGTGGCAGGAGTTCCACACCGTCGTGAACATGACGTCCCGCGAGCTGGAGGAGTGGCTGCGGACCCGCTCCGCCGGAGAGGACGCCGAGGAGCTGCCCGACGAGGCCGGGACGCCGAAGGGCCAGCGAGTGCTGGCGGTGCTGCGCAAGCGCCGCCAGGACCTCACCGACGACGACGTCGCGGTGATGGGCGCGGTCGTGCGGACGGTCAGGTCGCAGCGGCGCGAGGACCTCGAGCCCACCGCCGGGGAGGCGCACTGGCGGCACCGGCTGATGTCGCTGGGGCACGACCCGCTCAAGCCCCCCGGCGACCCCGATCGCCGGAGCTAGCCCGTGGGCTCCGTCCGGCGCGCCCGGCTGTGGCTGCTGGCTGTCGGGGCCCGGCTGTCGGGTGGTGGTCCCCCGTCAGCCGGTGGTGACCACCGGGCCGCCGAGGGCGGCGACGGGCTGGGGCAGCGGCGTGCCGGACCCGTCGCGACGCCCCGTCGCCGCGGGCAGGTCGACGGCCGCACCGGCCGAGGACGTCGCCATCGCCGGGCCGGCGCCGACCCAGGCGGCGACGAGCAGGTCCTCGCCACGCAGGAAGCGGTGGCAGCGGACACCGCCCGTGGCGCGGCCCTTGCCCGGGTACTCCGAGAGCGGCGTGACCTTGACCGACCCGGTCTCCGTCCCGGGCAGGGCGGAGGCCGAGCCCGCGACCGTGACGACCACCCCGGCGTCCAGCGAGCCGGCCGGGACGGCGCCGAAGAACGTCACCCGGGCGCCCGCGGACAGCTTCACGCCGGCGATGCCGCTGCCACCGCGACCCTGCGGCCGGACCTTGTCCGCGCCGAACCGCAGCAGCTGGGCGTCGCTGGTGACGAACACCAGCTCCGCGTCCGGACCGGTCAGCTCGACGGCGCCGACGACCTCGTCGCCGTCCCTGAGCGCGATGGTCTCCCACTCCTCCCGGCCCGGGTAGTCGGTCGTGACGCGCTTCACGACGCCCTGGGCGGTGCCGAGCGCCAGGCCCGGTGAGTCCTCCGCCAGCGAGCACAGGGTCAGCACGCGCTCACCCGGCTCCAGGGTCAGGAACTCCGACACCGGCGCCCCGCCCGACAGCGACGGGGAGCCCTGCGTCGGAGGCAGCGCCGGGGTGTCGACCACGCCGAGGCGCAGCACCCTGCCGCGGTTGGTAACCGCACCGACCTCGCCGCGGGCGGTCGTGCGCACGGCCGCCACGACGACGTCGTGCGCCCGGCGGTCGGTACCTTCCGCGTACGCCGCAGGCGGCTCGGCGTCCGCCGTGCGGGCGAGCAGGCCGGTCCCGGACATCAGCAGCCAGCACGGGTCGTCGGCGACCTCCAGGGGCGTGGCGGCGGTCTTGCCCTGGGCCCCGGAGGACTCCAGCAGCACGGTGCGCCGCGGCGTCCCGTGCTCCTTGGCGACCTTCGCGAGCTCGTCCGACACCAGCGTGCGCAGCAGCCGGTCGTCGCCGAGCACCTCGCGCAGCTCGGCGATCGCCGTGGCCAGCTCGTCCTTCTCCGCCTCGAGCTCGATCCGGGAGAACTTCGTCAGCCGCCGCAGCCGCAGCTCGAGGATGTAGTCGGCCTGCACGGTGTCGAGGTCGAAGACGCCCATCAGCCGGCCCCGGGCCTGCTCGGCGTCGTCGCTGGTGCGGATGACCGCGATGACCTCGTCGATGTCGAGGATCGCGACGAGCAGACCCTCGACGAGGTGCAGCCGCTCCTCCTTGCGGGCCAGCCGGAACGCCGTGCGCCTGCGGACGACGTCCAGGCGGTGCTCGACGAAGACGGTCAGCAGCTCGCGCAGGCCGAGGGTGCGCGGCTGGCCCTCGACGAGGCAGACGTTGTTGATGCCGAACGAGTCCTCCATCGGCGTGAGCCGGTACAGCTGCTCCAGCACCGCGTCGGGGTTGAAGCCGGTCTTGACCTCGACCACCAGGCGCAGCCCGTGCGCCCGGTCGGTCAGGTCGACGACGTTCGAGATGCCCTGCAGCTTCTTCGCCTGGACGGCGTCCTTGATCTTCTCGATGACCTTCTCGGGCCCGACCGTGTACGGCAGCTCGGTGACGACGATGCCCTTGCGGCGCGCGGTCACGTTCTCCACGCGCGTCGTCGCCCGGGTGCGGAAGGTGCCGCGTCCCGTCGCGTACGCGTCGCGGATCCCGTCCAGGCCCACGATCTTGCCGCCCGAGGGCAGGTCCGGGCCCGGGACGAACCGCATCAGCGCCTCGAGCGAGGCGTCCGGGTGGGCGATGAGGTGGCGGGCCGCTGCCACGACCTCGACGAGGTTGTGCGGCGGCATGTTCGTCGCCATGCCCACGGCGATGCCGCTGGCGCCGTTGACCAGCAGGTTCGGGAACGCCGCCGGCAGGACCTCCGGCTGGGTCAGCTGGTTGTCGTAGTTCGGGACGAAGTCGACGACGTCCTCGTCGAGCGACGCCGTCATCAGCAGCGCCGACGGGGCCAGGCGGGCCTCGGTGTACCGCGGCGCGGCCGGGCCGTCGTCCAGCGAGCCGAAGTTGCCGTGCCCGTCGACCAGCGGCACGCGCAGCGAGAACGGCTGGGCCATCCGCACGAGCGCGTCGTAGATGGCCGCGTCACCGTGCGGGTGCAGCTTGCCCATCACCTCGCCGACGACGCGGCTGGACTTGACGTGCCCGCGGTCGGGGCGCAGACCCATGTCGTGCATCGAGTAGAGGATCCGCCGCTGCACCGGCTTCAGGCCGTCCCGCGCGTCCGGCAGGGCGCGCGAGTAGATCACCGAGTACGCGTACTCGAGGAAGCTGCCCTGCATCTCCGAGGAGACGTCCACGTCGACGATGCGCTCGTGGACCTCGTCGGGTGGGGGCGGTGCGGAGGAGGAACGGCGGGCCATGCGCCCGATTGTGGCGCAACGTCGCGGCGGTCCCCGCACCGGCACGCGGCCCCGCCGGCATCCGCGCGGGGGTTGACCGGCCTCCCCCCGGGCACGAGGCTGCCGCGGTGACCAGCAGCGCGCGGACGACACGCACCGACCGGTCGGCGGCGGCGTCATCGGGTCCCACCGGTGCGACGCCCGCGGCCCCGGCGACCGCCCCGTCCCCCGACGGACCGACCGCCGAGGGAATGTGGGAGGAGCTGGACGCCGCCACGCGGCACCTGCCCGCACCGCTGGCCGCCGTGCACCTGGACGCGTTGCGGCGCAACGCCGACGACCTCGTCCGCCGCGCCGCCGGGACGCCCGTGCGGGTGGCGACCAAGTCGGTGCGCTGCCGCGCCGTCCTCGAGCTCGTCCTGGCGCGGCCGGGCTTCCGCGGCCTGATGGCGTACTCGCTGCGCGAGGCGCTGTGGCTGGTCGGGCACGGTCACGACGACGTCCTCGTCGCCTACCCCAGCGTCGACCGCGGCGCCCTGCGCGACCTCGTCGCCGACGAGCGGGCGCTCGCCGCCGTGACGGTGATGGTCGACGACCCCGTGCACCTCGACCTGCTCGAGGAGGCCGCCGCGGCCACCCGCCCGGCGGCGCCGGTCCGGGTCTGCCTGGACGTCGACGCGTCCCTGCGCGTGGCCGGCGCGCACCTGGGCGTGCGCCGGTCCCCGCTGCGCACCGCCGACCAGGCGGCAGCCGCCGCGCGCGAGGTCGCCCGCCGGCCCGCGACCCGGCTCGTCGGGGTGATGACGTACGACGCGCAGGTCGCCGGGCTGCCCGACCGCTCCCCGGCCGTCCGGGCGGTCAAGCGGCTCTCGCTGCGCGACCTGCACCGCCGACGGCTGGACGTCGTCCACGCCGTCGAGCGCGCCGCCGGCGGGCCGCTGGACGTCGTCAACGCCGGCGGGACGGGCAGCGTCGAGCTCGTCGCGGGCGAGCCGGCCGTGACCGAGGTGGCCGCCGGCTCCGGGCTCTACGGGCCCACGCTCTTCGACGCCTACCGGCGCTTCACCCCGCGGCCCGCGCTCGGCTTCGGCCTCGACGTGACCCGCCGGCCCGCGCCCCGGGTCCGCACCCTCTTCGCCGGTGGCTGGGTCGCCTCGGGCCCAGCCGGTGAGGACCGCCTGCCGCGCCCCGTGCACCCGCCGGGTCTGTCGCTGCTCGGCACCGAGGGCGCGGGGGAGGTGCAGACCCCGGTGCGCGCCCGCGGGCGGGTGCCCGAGGTGGGCGAGCGCGTGTGGCTGCGGCACGCCAAGGCCGGAGAGGTCTGCGAGCGGGTGAGTGCCCTGCACCTCGTCGAGGGTGCCGGCGCCGCGGTGCGGACCGTGCCGACCTACCGCGGCGAGGGTCGGTGCTTCGGGTGACGCGGCGTGCGAGGGGCCTGCTGCGGGCGCCGGCCGGTGCCGCCCGCCCGGTCGGTGAGTGGACGACGTGGGGGCGCACCGCCCGGGCCCTGCCGGTCCGGGAGGCGCACCCGGCGACCGCCGGGGACGTCGCGGCCGAGCTGGTCGGGGCGGCACGGGAGGGCCTGCGGGTCAAGGCGGTCGGCAGCGGCCACTCGTTCACGCCGGTGGCCGTCACCGACGGCGTGCTGCTGCGGATGGACCGGCTCAGCGGGGTCGTGGCCGCCGACCCGTCGACGGGGCTGGTGCGGGTGCGCGCCGGGACGCCGCTGCACCGGCTCGGCGCCGAGCTCGACGCGCTCGGCCTGGCGATGACGAACCTCGGCGACATCGACAGGCAGACGATCAGCGGGGCCGTCTCCACCGGCACCCACGGCACCGGAGCGCGGTTCGGTGGGCTGGCCACGCAGGTGGTGGCCGCGCAGGTGGTGCTGCCGGACGGCTCGGTCGTGGACTGCTCGCCGGCGCACGAACCGGAGCTGTTCGCCGTCGCCCGGCTCGGCCTCGGCGCGTTCGGCGTCCTCACCGAGCTGACGGTGCAGTGCGTCCCGGCGTTCGACCTGCACGCCCGCGAGGAGCCCGGTCGGCTCGACGACGTCCTGGAGCGGCTCGACGACCTCGTCGACGGCAGCGACCACTGCGAGTTCTACTGGTTCCCGCACACCGACCGCGTCCAGCTCAAGGTCAACACGCGCCTGCCCGCGGGCAGCGCCACCCCGGACGGCCGGGCCCGCCGGCTGCGCCGCTGGGTCGACGACGAGGTGCTGTCCAACGCGGTGTTCGCCGCCACCAACCGCCTGTGCGCCGGCGCCCCGGGCGCCGTGCCGACCGTCAACGCGGTCGCGGCCCGCGCGCTGACCGCACGGGAGTACACCGCCCCCAGCCCGCAGGTGTTCACCGCACCGCGCCGGGTCCGGTTCCGCGAGAGCGAGTACGCCGTCCCCCGCGAGAGCGTCGCGGACGTCGTCACCGAGCTGCGCCGGGCCGTCGACGCCAGCGCGCTGCGGGTCTCCTTCCCGGTGGAGGTCCGGTTCGCCGCCGCGGACGACGTGTGGCTGTCCACCGCCCACGGCCGCGAGAGCGCGTACGTCGCCGTGCACCAGCACGTCCTGGGCGAGCACGAGGAGTACGTCGCACTGTTCGAGCGGGTCGTCCGCGACGTCGGCGGCCGCCCGCACTGGGGCAAGCTGCACTCGATGGACGCCGCGTCCCTGGCGCCGCTGTACCCGCGGTTCGCCGACGCCCTCGCCGTCCGCGACCGGGTCGACCCCGGACGCGTCCTCGGCAACGCCTACCTCTCGCGCGTGCTCGGCCCCTGAGGCGCGGTGGCCGTCCCGGCGCCCTCGCCGTCCTCCGGCGACCACGGCGTGCCGAACCGCCCCCCGTGCGCCACGTCGCCGAGGGGACGCCGCCCGCGGCGCAGGCTGGGTGAGCGCCGGTCCGGTGCCGGGTGCCCGAGGGCGACCACCCCCACCGGACGACGGTCGGCCGGGACGTCGAACGCCGACCGCACGGCGTCCCAGCGCTCCCCCGGGACGCCGAAGAAGCAGGCGCCCAGCCCCTCGTCGACGGCCGTGAGCAGCACCAGCAGCGCCGCCATCCCGGTGTCGACGTCCCAGTAGGGCACCGGCCACCGTGCCTCGTCGCGGTCGGTCCAGCCCTTGTCCGGCTCGGCGTAGCGGTCGAGGTAGGCGTCCTTGCGGCTGAGGCACACCACGAGGACCGGCGCCGTGGCCATCCCCCGCAGCCAGGAGTCCGGGACCGCCGCGGGGTCGGTGGTCGCGTCCCAGAAGCGGGCGACGTCGGCCGGCCGGTCCAGGACGAGGAAGTCCCAGCCCTGGGTGAAGCCCGCGGACGGCGCGCGCACCGCCGCCTCGAGCAGCCTGCGCACCGTCGCGCCGGGCACGGGGCGGGCGGGGTCGAACGCGCGCACCATGCGCCGGCGGCGGACGACGTCCCTCAGCTCCACGGGAGCCACCCTGGCAGAGTCCTGGCGGGGGCGTCCTCGGCACACGGCAGCAGCCCGACGTCGGCACGGCGGCGGCACGACGTCGGCACGGCGTCCGGGGGCGGGCGCGGGACCTCTAGCCTGGGCCCATGCGGCGCCAGGGGCGGGACCGGGCGGGGGAGTACCCCTCCCACTGGGAGGCGGACGTCGTCCTGCGTGACGGCGGCATCGCCCACGTGCGGCCGATCCGCACCGACGACGCCGACGCGCTGCAGCGCTTCCACGTCGCGCAGTCGCCGGAGTCCGTCTACCTGCGCTTCTTCGCCCCCATGCCCCGGCTGTCCGAGAAGGACCTCGAGCGGTTCACCCACGTCGACCACCGCGACCGCGTGGCCCTGGTCGCGACGACCGGCGAGGAGATCATCGGCGTCGGCCGCTACGACCGGGTCGACGGGCGGCAGGCCGAGGTCGCCTTCAACATCTCCGACCACCACCAGGGTCGCGGCCTCGGCTCCGTGCTGCTCGAGCACCTCGCCGCCGCCGCCCGCGAGCGCGGCATCCACCGGTTCGTGGCGGAGGTGCTGCCGCAGAACCGCAAGATGGTCGGCGTCTTCCGCGACGCCGGGTACGAGGTCACCCACCACTACGACGACGGGGTCATCTCGCTGGCGTTCGACATCGACCCCACCCAGCGGTCGATGTCGGTGATGGCCGCGCGCGAGCACCGGGCCGAGGCCGAGAGCATCAAGGCGCTCCTCAACCCCTCGTCGGTCGTCGTCGTGGGCGCCAGCCGCAGCACCGAGTCCGTGGGTGGGGCGCTGCTGCGCAACCTCGTCGACGGCGGGTTCACCGGTGCCGTGCACGCCGTCAACCCCGAGGCGCTGGAGCTGTACGGGGTGCAGGTGCACGCCCGGGTGGAGGACGTCCCCGGCCCGGTGGACCTCGCGGTCGTCGCGGTCCCCGCCCCGATCGCGGTGGACGTCGTGCGCGCCTGCGGCGGGTTGGGCGTCAAGGGCGTCGTCGTGGTGTCCAGCGGGTTCGCCGAGACGGGCAGCGAGGGGCTCGAGCGCCAGCGAGAGCTGGTGCGGGTGGCGCGCACCTACGGCATGCGCGTCGTCGGGCCGAACTCCTTCGGCATGCTCAACACCGACCCGGGCGTCGCGCTCAACGCGTCGCTGGCGCCGTGGCTGCCGCGGCCGGGCCGGCTGGGCCTGTTCAGCCAGTCGGGGGCGCTGGGGGTGGCGGTGCTGTCGTCGGCGGACCGGCGCGGGCTGGGCGTCTCCGGCTTCGTGTCGGCGGGCAACCGCGCGGACGTGTCGGGCAACGACCTGATGCAGTTCTGGGAGGAGGACCCTCGCACGGCGACCGTCGGCCTGTACCTGGAGAGCGTGGGCAACCCGCGCAAGTTCTCGCGGGTCGCCCGCCGGCTGGCCCGCAGCAAGCCCGTGGTGGTGGTCAAGTCCGGCGTCTCCGGGTACGGGGTGCCGCCCGGCCACGCCGTCCGCAGCACCCGCGCGCCGCGCGGCACGCTGGACGCGATGCTGCGCCAGGCCGGGGTGATCCGGGTGGAGAACATCCACCAGCTCTTCGACGTCTCGCAGGTCCTCGTCGACCAGCCGCTGCCCGCGGGGGAGCGGGTCGGCGTCGTCGGCAACTCCGACGCGTTGGGCGCGCTGGTCGCCGAGGCGGCGCTCAGCTGGGGTCTGGAGCTGGCCCGCGAGCCGGTGTCGCTGCACCCGGAGGCCGACGCGGCGACGTTCCGGGCGGCGCTGGAGGACGTCTTCGCCGACCCCGGCGTGGACTCGGTCGTCGCCAGCTTCATCCCCCCGCTGGCCACCGTGGACCGGGAGGTGGCCCGGGCGCTCGTCGAGGTCGCCGGCGGCAGCGACAAGACGTGCGTCGCGTGCTTCCTGGGGATGCGCGGGGTCGGTCACCAGGGCGGGCTCGCCGCAGGGCCGCCCGGCGGGGGAGGCGCCGGGGGCGGGCAGACCGCGCAGGAGGGCGCGGGGACCCGGCACGTGGTCGCCGTCGGCGACGAGGGACCGGCGCTGACCGAGGGCCTGCCGACCATCACCGCGGCCTCCGCGGCCGCGACCCCCGGCACCGACGGCGCGGGGCACCGCGTGGTGCCCGCGTACCCCAGCCCCGAGGACGCCGTCCGTGCACTGGCCGCCGTCACCCGCCACGCCCAGTGGCGACGGCGGGACCCGGGGACCCCGGTCGCCCCCGCCGACGTCGACGTCTTCGCCGCGCACGTCCAGGTCGAGGAGGTGCTCAGTGGCGCCCCCGGCGCGCACCCCGCCGGCATCCGCCTGGACGACGAGGCCGCCGCGCGGCTGCTCGGGCACGTCGGGGTGGACGTCTGGCCCGCCGTCGCCGTCCGGGACGCGGACGCCGCCGTCACCGCGGCCGAGGAGCTCGGCTGGCCGGTCGTGCTCAAGGCGGCCACCCCCAACCTGCGGCACCGGCGCGAGCTCGGCGGCGTGCGCCTGGACGTCGGCGGTCCCAGCGAGCTGCGCCGGGACCTGGCCGGGCTGCGGGCCGAGCTCGGGGACCTCGGCGACGGCTTCCTCGTCCAGCGGATGGCCCCGCCCGGGGTGACGGTGGTCGTCCGGTCGATCGAGGACCCGCTGTTCGGCCCGGTGGTCTCCTTCGGGCTCGCCGGCGACGCGATCGAGCTGCTCGAGGACGTCGCGCACCGCATCCCGCCGCTGACGGACACCGACGTCAGCGAGCTCGTCCGCTCGGTGCGGGCCTCACCCCGGCTGTTCGGCTACCGCGGTGCCCCACCGGTCGACGTGGAGGGCCTGGAGGACCTGGTGGCCCGCGTCTCGGTGCTGGCGGACGAGGTCCCCGAGGTCGCCGAGCTCGAGCTGAACCCCGTCATCGTCGGCCGCCGCGGCGTGGCGGTCCTCGGGGCCGCGGTGCGGCTGGCCCGCCCGGCCGGGCGGACCGACTCGGGTGTGCGCCGGGCGCCGTCGGCCTGAGCCCGCGCAGGGTGCCAGGATGACGGCCATGAGCTCGCGTCGTCGTCCCCCGGACCCCTCGCTGCCCTCGTCGCCTCCCGAGCTGCCCGCCGAGCTGGGCGCCGACATCACCCGGGCCGGGTACTACCCGGCGCTCGTCGCCGACGTGGTCGCGACCGCGCTCGCCGACGAGCAGGTGCGGGCGCACCTGGTCCACCAGGAGACGACGTTCGACTCGGACGAGGTGCGACGGCACGTCACCGTGCTGGCGCTCACGCCGACGCGGTTGATCGTCGCGCACGCGGACGACCACGGCCCGGACGCCGCGGTGCCGACGACGTACGCCGCCGCGTCCTCCGAGGCCGTGCCGCTGCAGCACGTGCGATCCGTCGTGGTCTCCCACGTCGTCACCCGGCCCGAGCGGTACGTGACGGGGACCCCGCCCCGCGAGGTCACCCTGACGATCTGCTGGGGGTCGGTGACCCGGCTGGACCTGGAGCCCGCGTCCTGCGCCGACCCCGACTGCGAGGCCGACCACGGGTACACCGGGACGACCACCGCCGACGACATCGTCGTGCGGGTCAGCGCGGAGGCCGAGGGGGACGACGCCGTGGCCGCGGCCGTCGCCTTCGCCCGGGCGCTGTCCGCGGCCACCGGCCCCGGGAACCCGGCCCACCGGTGAGCCCGGCGGCCCCGGCGGGCCCGGCGACGCCGGTGCTGGCCGACGTCCTGCCCGCGGCCGCCGCCGCGCTCGACGCCCCCGTCGACGTGCCGGGCCGGTCCGGGACGCCCTCGCTCGTCCTGCCCGCCGCCCCGCGGGTCTGCGTCCTCCTCGTCGACGGTCTGGGCGAGCGCCTGCTCGCGGACCGGGGCGGCCACGCGCCGTACCTGCGCGCGCTGCTGGAGCAGGGCCGGGTGCTGGACTCGGGCTTCCCCTCCACCACCGCGACGTCGATGGGCTCGTTCGGCACCGGCGCGTCCTCCGGCACGCACGGCATGGTGGGGTACCAGGTGCTCGACCCCGACCGGGACGTGCTGCTCAACGAGCTGGCCTGGGACCCCGCGGTCGACCCGCGGACCTGGCAGCGGCACCCGACGGTCTTCGAGCGGGTCGCCCAGCAGGGGGTCGTGGCCGTGCAGGTCGGGCCGGGCTTCTTCGCCGGGTCGGGTCTGACGGAGGCGGCGCTGCGCGGTGCCCGCTTCGTCGCCGCGGACACCCTGGACGAGCGTGTCGACGCCGCCGTCGCGGCCATGCGCAGCGCCCCCCGGACCCTCGTGTACGTGTACTGGGGTGAGGTCGACAAGACCGGCCACGTGCACGGGTGCGGTTCGTGGCAGTGGGGCGAGGAGCTCGGGCAGGTGGACCTCGCGGTCCGCCGGCTCGCCGCGTCGATGCCGGCCGACGGCCTGCTGCTGGTGACCGCGGACCACGGCATGGTCGACGTGCCGCGGCACGCCCGGCTCGACGTCGCCGGCGAGCCGGACCTGGCGGCCGGTGTGCGGCTGACCGGCGGTGAGCCCCGGGCACCGATGCTCTACTGCGAGCCGGACCAGGCAGCCGCCGTGGCGAGGCGCTGGCGCGAGCGGCTCGCGGACGACGCCGACGTGCTGACGCGGGACGAGGCGGTGGCGGCGGGGTGGTTCGGGGCGGTGGACCCCCCGGTCCTGCGCCGCATCGGGGACGTCGTGGTGGCGGTCCGCGGGGCCGTGTCGGTGCACGACTCGCGCGTGCAGCGGCCGGAGCTCATGGGCCTGGTGGGGATGCACGGCGCGCGGTCGGACGCCGAGGTCCGGATCCCGCTGCTGCAGGTCGCGGGGCGCCGGGTCGGCTGACGCGCCGGCCCGCTGCGGCCGTGCGGCAGGATGTCCCGGTGCCAGAACTCGTCTTCTTCACCGGGACCATGGACTGCGGCAAGTCCACGCTCGCCCTGCAGATGGACCACAACCACGCCGCGCGCGGGCGCGGCGGGCTGGTCTTCACCCGGTACGACCGGGCCGGCAGCTCCAGGGTGTCCAGCCGGCTGGGGCTCAGCACCGCGGCCCTCGAGGTGGACGACGGCACCGACTTCTGGGACGAGGTGGCCCACCGTCGCACGCACGGCCAGCGGGTCGACTACGTGATCTGCGACGAGGCCCAGTTCTACTCCCCGGAGCAGGTCGAGCAGCTGGCCCGGCTCGTCGACGAGATGGAGGTCGACGTCTTCGCGTTCGGCATCGCCACCGACTTCCGCACCCGGCTGTTCCCCGGCTCGCGGCGGTTGTTCGAGCTCGCCGACCGCGTGCAGGTGCTCCAGGTGGAGGCGCTGTGCTGGTGCGGCAGGCGGGCGACCCACAACGCCCGGACCGTCGACGGCGTCATGGTGGTCGAGGGGGAGCAGGTCGTCGTCGGCGACGTCGACGAGCCGCTGCTGCACGGCGGGCCGATGGCACAGGTCGGCTACGAGACGCTCTGCCGGCGCCACCACGCGCGCCGGATGACCGCGAGCGCCGCCCGGGCGGCCGCCGCCTCGCCGGACGTGCTGCCGTTCGACCTCGCGGTGTGCGCGGTGCCGCCGCACCGCGGTCACGGCTGACGCCGGACCGCCCGCGTCAGTCCTTGCGGGCGCCGAAGACGATCTCGTCCCAGCTCGGGACGCTCGGGCGCCGCGCCTTGCCCTTGCCGGACTGGCGTCGCGGCGCGGCGGGCACGACGGCCGGCTCCCGGCGCGGGCTCCCGCCCTCCGCCCGGCCGCCCTCCGCATCCGTCGTCGCCGGCTCGTCGCCGCCGGCCGCCGGGTCACCCGGGACGACGTCGTCCGCCGACCCGTCACCCGACCCGTCGTCCGACCCGGCGCCGGCTGCGTCGTCCGGACCCTCGTCGGGTTCGCTCGCCTCACCGGCGGGAGCGGTGGCCTCCTGCGCGTCGTCCGCCGCGCGCCGCCGGTCGCGCGCCGGCTCCAGGGCGGGTGCCGCCGGGTCGGGGAGGGCCAGGATCTCCGCGTCGTGGGCGGTGTCGGGCCGTGACGCCGGCGGGTGCGCCGCCGGCGGCAGGCCGAGCTCCCCGAGGAGGTCGTCGCCCTCCTCGGGGGTCGCGACCGGCTGCCGGCGCCCGCGCCGGCCGCGCAGCTCCTCGAGCAGGTCGACCGTCCCGCCGGCCGCGGTGACCGCGGGCTCGGGCACCGGCTCCGTCGGGGTGGGCTGGGTGGAGGTCGGCTCGGTGGCGGTGCCACCGGCCTCGCGGACGCCTCCGTCGGCCTCCACGTCGTAGACCCGCTCGCGGACCGCCGCCAGCCGCCGGCCGGTGAGGGGGCCGTCGGCCACCGGCTCCTCGGCCGCGGTCAGCCAGCGCGCCTCGTCGTCCACGGGCTCGAGCGTCGAGCGCGCCACGTCGAACACCCACCGGGCGCGACGGTCCTTCGACCCGGTACGGAACGACAGCTGGACCATCCAGGTGCCGTCGTCGCGCCGCCACGCGTCCCAGTCCCCGGCGGTGGCGCCGCGGGCGGCGAGCCGCTCGTCCACGCGCTCGGACAGGACGGGGCCGCGCTGGCCCCCGGCCCGGACGGGCTGCTGCTGCGCCACGCGGGCGACGTGCTCGCGCTCGGCGAGCACCGGACCCTCGTACCGGCGCACGTGCTCGACGGGCACCCCCGCGGACGCGGCGACGTCCTCGGCGGACTCCCCGGCCCGGATCCTGGCCTGGACCTCACGGGGGCGCAGCGCGCCGTCCACCTGGATCTGCAGCTGGCCGAGCCGGGCGCGGTCGCGCCGGACGGCGGCCCGCAGCGGCTCGTCGATCGCGAGCCGGTAGCGCTGACCGTCGGCGCCGGTCAGCAGGACGTGCTCGCCGTCGTCGTCCACGCCGACGAGATGCAGGTCCTGCATGGCTCGTGCCTCCGTCGTCCGGGCGCCGCCGTCGCGTCACCGTGCCGCTGGTCCCACCGGCGCACCCGCGGTGCGCCCTGCGCCGCGGTGGTGCCCCGGCGCCACCGCGACTCTGCCACCTGGCGCGCGGCAGGTGAAGCAGGCCCGCGGCGCGCCGAGCATGTCGATCTCGGGCCGTGGCGGTCCGGGTACCGTCGCCGGGTGGACCCGATCGGCGCCTTCTCCGCCCTCGGCGCCCTCCCGCTCGTCCTGCCGGCCGGTGCGGCGACGGGGACGGCGCAGGCCGTGCTCGAGGCGGCCCGCATCCCCGTGCTGGCGCTGGACCTCGTCGGAGTGTTCGTCTTCGCGCTGTCCGGCGGGCTGGCCGCCGTCCGGCACCGGATGGACGTCGTCGGGGTGGTGGTCCTGGCCTGCGCGGCGGGCCTGGGCGGCGGGATCATCCGGGACGTGCTGCTGGGGGCCGTGCCGCCGGTCGGGATCTCCGACTGGCGGCTGCTCGCGGCCGCGGGAGCGGCGGCCCTGGTCGCCTTCTGGTTCCACCCCGCGGTCCCCAGGATCCGGCGGGTCGTCCTGGTCCTGGACGCCGTCGGGCTCGGCGTGTTCGTCGTCGCGGGGACGGCGAAGGGGCTCGGCCTGGACGCGCCGGTGCTGGCGGCCGTGGTCGTGGGGGTGGTCACCGGCGTCGGGGGCGGGATGGTGCGGGACCTGCTCACCGGCCAGGTGCCCGAGGTGCTGGGACGCACCGAGCTGTACGCCACGCCCGCGGTGCTCGGCGCCGTCGCCTACGCGGCCCTGGAGCGCGGTGGCCTGGGGGGACCGCCGGCCACGGTCGGGTGCGTGCTGCTCGTCGTCCTGGTCCGGCTGTGGGCCATCCGGTACCGGGTGACGGCCCCCACACCGCGCGACCCTGGAGGGGCGGCGACGCCCGCGGCTTGACACGATGGGCCCGTGAGCGACGACGTCCCCACCCCCGCCACCGGCACCCCCGCCACCCCGGCGACGACCGCCGGTGGCCTGCGTCCCTACGACGAGGTGGTCCTGCTGTCCTTCGGCGGGCCCGAGGCCCCCGACGAGGTGCTGCCCTTCCTGCAGAACGTCACCCGCGGCAAGAACATCCCCGACGAGCGGCTCGAGGAGGTCGGCGAGCACTACTACTCCCGTGGTGGGCGCAGCCCGATCAACGACCTCAACCGCGCGCTGCTGGCCGAGCTGCGCGCCGAGCTGGCCCGGCGCGACGTGGACGTCCCGGTCCGCTGGGGCAACCGCAACTGGGCCCCGTACCTGACCGACACGCTGAGGGAGGCGCACGAGGCCGGGGCGCGCCGGGTCCTCGTGCTGGCGACCAGCGCCTACCCCTCCTACAGCGGGTGCCGCCAGTACCGCGAGGACGTCGCCCGCGCGCTGCTGGAGCTGGCCGCCGAGGGCCGCACCCTGGCCGCCGACAAGGTGCGCCACTACTTCAACCTCCCGGGTTTCGTCGAGGCGTCCGTGGACGCCGTCACCACGGCGCTGGGCGAGCTGGGTGAGGCGGCGGCACGCGCGCGGCTCGTGTACGTGACGCACTCGATCCCCACCGCCATGGCCGACACCGCCGGGCCCGACGGCGGCGGGTACGTCCGCACGCACGAGGACGTCGCCCGCGAGGTCACCCGGACGGTCGCCGAGCGCACCGGCGCCGACCTGCCCTGGGACCTCGTGTACTGCTCGCGCTCCGGCCCGCCGTCGCAGCCGTGGACGGAACCGGACGTCAACGACCACCTGCGCGACCTGGCGGAGCGGGGGACGGACGCCGTCGTGCTGGTGCCCGTCGGCTTCGTCAGCGACCACATGGAGGTGGTGCACGACCTCGACACGGAGGCGGCGCAGACGGCCCGCGAGGTGGGCCTGTCCTTCGCGCGCGCCGCCACGGCGGGGACGCACGCCGCCTTCGTTTACGGCCTGGTCGACCTGCTGCTGGAACGGGCCCGCGCGGAGCGCGGGGAGGCGGTGCACCGTCCCGCGGTCGGCGCGCTGCCGGCGTCGCACGACGTGTGCCCGGTGGGCTGCTGCCCCAACCTGCGCGACCCCGACCGCCCGGCGGCGTGCGGCGTGGACTGGCCCGGCGCCGGCGCGGCGGTCTCCGTCGGGTCGGGCCGGTGACCTCACCCCCGGTCGGCCCGGACCCGGCCCTGCTCGGCGAGCTGGTCGGGTTGGCCGAGCGCGTCGCCCGGGACGCGGGGCGCCTCGTCCGCGACGAGCGGCCCGCCGACCTGGGGGTGACGGGTACCAAGTCCAGCCCGACCGACGTGGTCACGGCGATGGACACGGCCGCGGAGGACTTGCTCGTCCGGGACCTGCTCGGCGCGCGTCCCGACGACGGGCTGCTGGGCGAGGAGGGCGGGCTGCGGCCCGGCACGTCGGGCCTGACGTGGGTCGTCGACCCCATCGACGGCACCGTCAACTACCTCTACGGCATCCCCGCCTACGCGGTGAGCGTCGCCGTCGTCAGCGGTGAGCCGACGCCCGCGGCGTGGACCGTGCTCGCGTCGTGCGTGCACAACCCGGCCTCCGGGGAGACCTGGACGGCCACGCTGGGTGGCGGTGCGCTGCTGGACGGGCACCGGCTCACCGGTCCCGCGGAGGTGCCGCTGGAGCGCGCCCTCGTCGGGACGGGCTTCGGCTACCGCGAGGACCGGCGCCGCTCCCAGGCGAGGGTGCTGGCCGCCCTGCTGCCGAGGGTCCGCGACGTCCGGCGCGCCGGGGCGGCGTCCCTGGACCTCTGCGCGGTCGCCACCGGCCGGCTGGACGCCTACTACGAGCGCGGTCTGCAGCCCTGGGACCTCGCGGGAGGGCAGCTGGTGGCCTCGGAGGCCGGCGCCAGGGTCAGCGGGCTGTCGGGTCTGGCGGCCGGTGAGGCGATGGTCGTCGCCGCCGCGCCGCGCCTCGCCGCGGAGCTCAGCGCCGCGCTGGTGCCGCTCGACCCGCTGGGGGACGGCTGAGGACGACGAAGGGCCCACCGGTGCGTCCGGTGGGCCCTGTCGCGGCGGGGTCGGGTGACCCTCAGGCGCGCTGCTCGGTCTGCTCCGTCACGTCGACGGCGTCCACGTCGACGGCGTCCACGTCGACGGCCTCCGGCTGCTCGGGCAGGACCACGTCGATCGGGCCGGTGTGCGCGGCCAGGGTCTCCTGGAGGCCGGGCACCTCGACGTCGTGGTCCGCCGCGACGCGCGCGAGCTCCTCGAGCTCACCCACCCGCACGTCCACGAGGTAGTCGTCGCCCTCGTCCTGGGCGTCGCGGAGCGACGTGCTGGCCTGCGCCACGCGCTCGGTGATCTCACTGGCGAACTCGCTCATGACACCTCCACTCGATCGGTCCGGTCGGCGTCGCCAACTCGGGGCGGCGGCGCCGTGGACCCGGCACCGGTCCGCAGACCCTACGCGGTCAGGGGGTGCCGCAGGCAACTCCCGGCGGTGGCAGGTGGGTGAAACCCGGGTGGACCGCGGGCGGCGTCCCGGTCGACCGTGTCGCGCTGACCTGCGGCTTCACCGTGCTCGGGGCCGCCGCTGTGGTCTGGCTCACCGCTGCGACGGGACGGGTGGCAGGATCCGTCCCGTCCTGCCGGTGAGCCGCGGAGGCACCACGGGCTCCGGTGAGGCACAATCCTGGCGCCCCGGGCACAAACGCGAGCCGCCCGGCGTTAGACCGTCGCCGCAGCCCGCGGCAGCCGATGCCTTACCTCACCCGGAGCGTGACCCCCCGATGGCGACCGACTACGACGCGCCGCGCAAGACCGACGACGACCTCAACGAGGACTCGATCGAGGAGCTCAAGGCCCGCCGTACCGACAAGAACTCCGGCAAGGTCGACGAGGACGAGACCGAGGCCGCCGAGGGCTTCGAGCTGCCCGGCGCCGACCTGTCCAACGAGGAGCTGTCGGTCCGGGTCCTGCCTCGTCAGGCCGACGAGTTCACCTGCTCCAAGTGCTTCCTCGTGCACCACCGCAGCCAGCTCGCCAGCGACAAGGGCGGGGTGTACGTCTGCACCGAGTGCGCCTGACCACCCGGCCCGGTCCGGGGCCCGGCGTGCCGGTCGCGTCCTGAGGCGACCGGCACCGGCGCCGCCGTGCGCTCATCCGCCCGGCGGTCGCCGTGCCGCGCCCGCCCGGCGCAGGGCGGTCACGAGGTCGTCGGGTCGCCGCGTCGACACCAGCCAGTAGGGCGTGGGGTCGCCCGGGTCGTGCAGCGGCACGCGCACGACGGGGTCGACCCACCCGCGGATGAGCAGGTGGGCCCGCGGGTCGAGACCGGGCCCGCGCTCGTGCCGGGCGTCCTGCCCGCGGGCTGCGGCGGGCTCCCCCAACCAGGCGAACTCGATGCGCGCGCGCCCCGCCCGCAGCGCTCCGTCCGCGACCTCCACCGTCGGTGTCGAGCGGACCAGGGCCAGCAGCACGAGCGCGGCGGCCACCGCGGCGGCCGTGACGGCCGCCGGGACGCCGACCGGCAGCACGACCACCCCCGCCGCGGCGGCGGTCGCCGGGACGAGCAGCCACACCGCGGGGGAGGGCCACAGGCGCTCGAGGAAGAGGGCCCCACCCTCCGGTGCCGAGGGGGCAGGTCCCCCGGGGGCGGGGGCCGGACCGTCGTCGTGCTCCACGGGCCCAGCCTCGCACGGTCGCGCGGGGGCACTACAGTCGCCCACCGTGGTCCAGACCCCCGCGCAGGACGTGGCCGGCAGCCCGTCGGACGACGCGCACACCGTCGACGTGAGGGTGCTGCGCCTCGACCCCGAGCTGCCGGTGCCGTCGTACGCCCACGCCGGGGACGCCGGCGCCGACCTGCACGCGAGGCACGACCTCGTGCTCGGGCCGGGTGAGCGCGGCACCGTCGCCACGGGGATCGCGCTGGCGCTGCCCCAGGGGTACGCCGCCTTCGTGCACCCGCGGTCGGGACTGGCCGCCCGGCACGGCGTCACCGTCCTCAACGGCCCCGGGACCGTCGACGCGGGTTACCGTGGGGAGGTCGTGGTGGCCCTGGTCAACACCGACCTGCACCGGGCCGTGACGCTGCACCGCGGCGACAGGGTCGCGCAGCTGGTCGTCCAACGCGTCAGCACCGCACGCTTCGTCGAGACGGACGCCCTGCCGGGCTCCGGACGCGGCGCCGGCGGCTACGGCTCCACCGGGGGACTGGCCCACGACGAGAGCGCGTCGCACCGGCGCACCGAGCAGGACGACGTCGAGGAGGACTCGTGAGCTGGTTCCGTCGCGGGAGCCGCAACCAGGCGGCCGCCAACGTCGACCCGGAGGTCGGCACGGGCGTCGAGGACGCCGCGGACGAGGTGGAGGAGACCGACGAGCAGCGCGCCGCACGCGAGGAGGCCGAGGAGCTCGAGCGGGCCGAGCGCGCCCTGCACGCCCGGCGTGCGGCCCTGGCCGACGCCGACGCCTCCCGCCGCGAGCTGGGTCCGCTGGACGCGGCGGAGGTCGACGACGAGGTGACCCGGGTCGACCTCGGTGCGCTGCGGCTGCCGCCCCGCCAGGGCATGGAGCTGCGGCTCGAGCTCGAGGAGAAGACGCAGCGCGTCGTCGGGGTGACGGTCGCGCTCGCCGGGTCGAGCGTGCAGATGCAGGCGTTCGCCGCACCCCGCCGTGACGGGGTGTGGGACGACATCCGCGGGGAGATCGCCGCCCAGGTGGCCCGGCAGGGCGGCACCGCCGACGAGGTGCCAGGCACCTTCGGGCGAGAGGTCCTGGCGCGGCTGCCCGCGCGGACCCCGGACGGGCGCACCGGTCACCAGGTGGCGCGGTTCACCGGCGTGGACGGCCCGCGGTGGTTCCTGCGCGCCGTCTTCCACGGCAAGGCGGCCGTGGACGAGGAGGCGGCCCGTGAGCTCGAGGAGGTCGTCCGCGGGACGGTCGTCGTGCGCGGGGACGAGGCGATGGCACCTCGCGACCTGCTGCCGCTGAGGCTGCCGACGCAGCCCGGCACGGTGCAGCCGACGGCCGGCGCGGCGGCGGAGCAGGCCGAGGGCGGGGGGCAGGCCGGCGGGGAGCCGGGGACCGGGCCCCTCGACCCGTTCCGTCGCGGTCCCGAGATCACCGAGACGCGCTGACGCCGGGCCGTCGCGGCACCCACCGCCGGCCGGGGCCGGGCGACCGGGTAGCCCGTCGACGTCGACGCCGCTGACCTACGCTGGAGGCATGGACGTGCCCGCTCACCCGCTCGTCGAGCCCGGTCGCAGTGACCAGCCCGCCCGACGCAGCCGCTGGCGGGACGCCGTGCGCCGGCTCACCACGGCGCAGGACGACCTGCACGCCGCCGAGGAGCAGGAGGCGTCCACCCGGTGGGGTGGGACGCCCTGCTGCGACCTCACCGGCCGGCGCCAGGCGACGCTCGTCGGCACGCTGCGCTCGGTCACCCTGCGGCCCCGGGGCGGTGTCCCGGCGCTGGAGGCGGAGCTGTTCGACGGCTCGGGCACCGTGACGGTGATCTGGCTCGGGCGGCGCGAGATCGCCGGGGTGCAGGCCGGCCGGCGCGTGCGCGTCAGCGGGATGGTGGCCGTGCACGAGCGCCGCGCCGTGATGTACAACCCGAGGTACGAGCTGCTCCCGCTCGGTGTGACGGCGTGAGCGACCACGCGGCGGCCGGGCGCCACGACGGCCGGCGCCGTGGTCGGGGGGACGACCGGGGGAACCTGGGCCGCCGGGCCAGGGCGGGGATCGCCGCCGCCACCGCGGAGGAGTTCTCCGTCCGCGACGCCGTGGGCGGGCCCCGCGGCGTCGTCGAGGCGGTGCTCCCCGGTCTGCTCTTCGTGCTGTGGTTCACGGCCACCCAGGACCTGCGGGCCTCCCTGGTCGCGGCGGTCGCCGCCTCCGTGGTGGCCGTGGTCGTGCGGGTCGCGACCGGCGGGACCGTCATGTCCGCGCTGTCCGGGCTCGTGGGCGTCGGCGTGTGCGCGTTCGTCGCGGCCCGCACCGGCGAGGCGAGGGACTTCTACCTGCCCGGGCTGCTCATCAACGTCGGCTACGCCGTCGTCTACACGGCGACGACGCTGCCGACGCCGGCCTTCACCGTCCGTCTCCGGCGGCACCGGTGGCGTGTACCGAGGGGCCCGTGGCCCGTCTTCGGGCTGCTGCTCGGTCCGCTGCTCGGTGAGGGGCTGGCGTGGAAGCACGACCAGCGACGGTTGCGGGCCTACGTCGTCGTCACGTGGCTGTGGGTCGGCATGTTCGTCACCCGGCTCGTCGTGCAGCTGCCGCTGTTCCTCGCCGACGCCGTCGGTCCGCTGGGCGCGGCGCGTCTGGCGATGGGCGTGCCGTTCTTCGCGCTCACCGCCTTCCTGTCGTGGCGGGTGCTGCGAGCGGTGCCGCTCGCCGTCGCCGCGCCCGCTGCCGACGACGCGGGGACGCCGAGCGAGGACGGCGCTGACCGCGCCCCGTACGCGGACCCCGACGGGTACGGGGCCGACGGGTACGCGGCGGACGGGTACGAGGCCGACGCGTACCAGCCCGAGGGGTACGCGGTCGATGGGTACGAGGCGCACGGGTACGAGGCGGACGGGTACCAGCCCGAGGGGTACGCGGCCGAGGGGTACGAGCCAGACGGGTACGAGGCGGACCCGTACCCGGCGGACGCCACCGCCGTGCACGGCGCGGTCGAGCCCTGGGAGGACGGCACCGTCGACGGCACCGCGTGGCGGGACGGGACGTCACCGGACGACCGCTGGCGGGACGAGCCGTGGCCCGACGACCGCCCGGAGGAGCCGTGGGACGAGGTCACCCGCGGCCGGTGAGCAGGCGCCGCAGCTCCTCGTCGTGCTCGCTGACCGACAGGATGAGCAGCTCGTCGCGCGCCTCGAGGGCGTCGTCGGACGTCGGGGCGATCGGCCGGTCCTCCCGGATGATCGCGACCAGGACCGTGTCCGCCGGCCAGGGGACCTCGCCGACCGTCGTCCCCACCAGCGGGGAGTCGGGGGCCAGGGTCAGCTCGAGCATGTTCGCGTGACCCTGCTGGAAGGTGAAGATCCGCACCAGGTCGCCGACGGTGACGGCCTCCTCCACCAGAGCGGTCATCAGCCGCGGGGTGGAGACCGCCACGTCGACTCCCCACGCCTCGTCGAACATCCACTCGTTCTTGGGGTTGTTGACACGGGCCACGGTGCGGGGCACCCCGAACTCGGTCTTCGCCAGCAGCGACGTGACCAGGTTGGCCTTGTCGTCGCCGGTGGCGGCGACGACCACGTCGGTGTGCTCCAGCCCGGCCTCGGCCAGCCGCGCGACCTCGCAGGAGTCGGCCAGCAGCCACTCCGCCTGCGGCACCGACTGCATCTTCATGGCCGCGGGCGCCTTGTCCACCAGCAGCACCTCGTGGCCGTTGACGAGCAGCTCGCGGGCGATGGACCGCCCCACGGACCCCGCCCCGGCGATGACGACCCTCACTCGCGACCCACCTCCGGTGCCGACGCCAGCACCCGCTCGACGACGGGCTCGTCCTCGGTCCGCATCATGACGTGGACGAGGTCCCCCTCCTGCACGACGGTGTCGGCGGCCGGGATCGTGCCGTCGCCGAAACGGGTCAGGTAAGCCACCCGCGCCCCGCTCGCCCGCTCCAGCTCGGCGACGGACCGGCCCAGCCACCCGGGGTGCAGCCCCAGCTCGGCCAGCCTCAGCCGACCGCTGCTGTCGGTGTACTCCGGGGCGGCGCCGTGCGGCAGCAGGCGGCGCAGCATCTGGTCCGAGGTCCACCGCACGGTGGCGACCGTCGGGATGCCGAGGCGCTGGTAGACCTCCGCGCGCCCGGGGTCGTAGATCCGCGCGACCACGTTCTGCACGCCGAAGGTCTCCCGGGCGACGCGCGCGGCGAGGATGTTGGAGTTGTCACCGCTGGAGACGGCCGCGAAGGCGTAGGCGTCCTCGACGCCGGCCTCGCGCAGCGTGTCCCGGTCGAAGCCGATCCCCTCGACGGTCGAGCCCTCGAACGTGGTGCCGAGCCGCCTGAAGGCGTCGGGGTTCTGGTCGATCACGGCGACCGTGTGGCCGTGCTCCTGCAGGCTGTGGGCCAGCGTCGACCCCACCCGCCCGCAACCCATGATCACGAAGTGCACGTGCGCCCGTCCTCCCGTCGGCACGGCGGCCGTCGACCCGGGGCCGCAGGGTGCCGTGTGGCGGCGCCGACCCCCGTCCGCAGACGCCGGAACGCTACACGTCCCCGGGACGTGCCGCCTCGTGCCTAGCATGGTCGCTCGTGCTGACCTTCACGGGCGCCCTCAAGCGCGTCCTCGTGGGGCGACCGTTCCGCAGCGAGCGGTTGCAGCAGACGCTGCTGCCCAAGCGGGTCGCCCTCCCCGTCTTCGCCTCCGACGCCCTGTCGTCGGTGGCGTACGCGCCGAACGAGATCTTCCTGACCCTGGCGCTGGCCGGGCTGACGGCGTACGCGCTGACCTGGCAGGTCGGCCTGGCGGTGGCCGTGGTGATGCTCGTCGTCGTCGCCTCGTACCGGCAGAACGTGCGCGCCTACCCCTCGGGCGGCGGGGACTACGAGGTGGCCACCACGAACCTCGGGCCGCGCTGGGGTCGCACGGTCGCGAGCGCCCTGCTCGTGGACTACGTGCTGACGGTCGCGGTGTCGGTGTCCTCGGCGTCGCAGTACGCGGCGTCGGCGGTGCCGTCGCTGCGCGGCCACGAGACCACCGTCGCGGTGGTCACGGTGCTGCTGCTGATGACGGCGAACCTGCGGGGGGTGCGCGAGTCCGGGACGCTGTTCGCGGTCCCCACCTACCTGTTCATGGTCTCGGTGCTGGGGATGTCGCTGGTCGGGGTCGTGCGGTGGCTGCTCGGCGACCTGCCGCAGGCCGACAGCGCCCGGTTCAGCACCGTCGTCCAGCCCGAGTACTCCGACGGCCTGGCCACGCTCGCGGGCGCGCTGCTGCTGATGCGGGCGTTCTCGGCCGGGTGCGCGGCCCTGACCGGGGTGGAGGCGGTGAGCAACGGCGTGCCGGCGTTCAAGGCCCCCAAGAGCCGCAACGCGGCGGCCACGCTGGCCATGCTGGGCGTGCTGTCGGTGACGATGCTGATGGCCGTCATCGTGCTCGCCCGGCGGATGGGCGTGGTCTACGTCGACGAGACCCGGCCGTGGGACGAGCTGCTGCTCGACGGCCAGCAGGGCCGGCCGGGCCCCGGCGGGTCCGTGGTGTTCCCCGACGGCACGGAGTACCACCAGCTGCCCATCATCGGCCAGCTCGCCGAGGGGGTCTTCGGCGGCGTCCCGCTGGCGTTCCTCGTGGTCACCGCGGCGACCGGCGCGATCCTCGTCCTCGCGGCGAACACCGCCTTCAACGGCTTCCCGGTGCTGGGGTCGGTCCTGGCGCGCGACGGGTACCTGCCCAAGCAGCTGCACACCCGCGGCGACCGGCTGGCGTTCAGCAACGGCATCCTCATGCTCGCCGGCGGGGCCGTGCTGCTCATCGTCGTCTTCGACGCCCAGGTGACGCGGCTGATCCAGCTGTACATCGTCGGCGTGTTCGTCGCGTTCACCGTCAGCCAGGCGGGGATGGTGCGGCACTGGACGCGGCTGCTGCGCACGGCCACCGACCCGCGGCTGCGGCACCGGATGCTGCGCTCGCGGGTCATCAACGCGGTGGGCCTGGGCCTGACCGCGACGGTGCTGGTCGTCGTCCTGGTCACGAAGTTCACCCACGGGGCGTGGATCACGCTGGTGGCGATGGGCCTGCTGTACGCGCTGATGACGGGGATCAGCACGCACTACCGCCGGGTCGCGGCCGAGCTCGAGGTCGAGCGGACGTCGCCGCGCGTGCGGGTGCTGCCCTCGCGGGTGCACGCCCTGGTGCTCGTGTCCAAGGTGCACCTGCCCACGCTGCGCGCGGTGGCCTACGCGCGGGCGAGCCGCCCGTCGGTCCTCGAGGCCGTCACGGTCTCGGTGGACCCCGAGGAGACCGTGGCGCTCCAGCGCGCCTGGTCGCAGGCGCAGCTGCCCGTGCCGCTCAAGGCGCTGGACTCCCCGTACCGGGAGATCACCCGGCCGGTCGTGGACTACGTCCGCAGCATCCGGCGGGAGAGCCCGCGCGACCTGGTGGTCGTGTACGTCCCCGAGTACGTCGTCGGTCACTGGTGGGAGCAGCTGCTGCACAACCAGAGCGCCCTGCGGCTGAAGTCCCGCCTGCACTTCACCCCGGGGGTCGTGGTCGCCAGCGTGCCCTGGCAGCTGCGCTCCTCCGAGGGGATGGAGGAGCGCTGGCACGCGGACGAGGGGATGGTCCGCCACGCCGCGCCCGACCACGACGAGCCGGACGACCGGTCCGGCGGGACGACGGGCGACCCCGGCAGCAGGAGGACGGGCGCGTGAGGAACGAGCGGGACGAGCGCGGGAGGCGGTCGCGGCCGCGACCCGGCCGAGGGACGGGACCGCGGCGCGCGCAGCGGCCCGTCGGGCGTCACGTCGGCCGCGAGGTCGAGCTGGACGTCGGCCCGGTGGCCCACGGCGGGCACTGCGTGGCCCGGCACGAGGGACGGGTGGTGTTCGTCCGGCACGCGCTGCCGGGGGAGCGGGTCGTCGCCCGCCTGACGGAGGCCGGGGACGACGACCGCTTCTGGCGCGCGGACGCCGTCGACGTGCTCACCGCGTCGCCGGACCGGGTGCCCTCGGCGTGGCCGCAGGCGGGCCCGGGTGGTGTCGGGGGCGGCGAGCTCGCGCACGTCGCCCTGCCGGCCCAGCGGCGGTGGAAGGCGGACGTCGTCCGCGAGCAGCTGCGCCGACTCGCGGGGCTCGACCTCGACGTGCTGGTCGAGGCGGCCCCCGGTGACGACGCCCGCGGCGGGTTGGCGTGGCGGACCCGGATCGAGCTCGTCGCGGACGCCGAAGGGCGGGCGGGCATGCACCGGCACCGCTCGCACGAGGTGCTGCCGCTGACGTCGATGCCGTTGGCGACCGAGCGGGTCGCCGGTCTCGACCTGTTCTCGCGGCGGTGGCCGGCCCGGTCGCGGATCGAGGTGGTCGCCCCGGCCGGCGGGGACCGGCCGGTGGTGCTGGTCGACGGCGTCCCGTGGGTGCAGGGCCGGCCGGACGGCCGTCCGAACGCCCGGACGTCGGTGCGCGAGCACGTGGAGGTCCGTGGCGCCGGGTACGGCTACCGGGTGTCGGCCGCGGGGTTCTGGCAGGTGCACCGGGCCGCGCCGCAGGTGCTGGCGGAGGCGGTGCTCGACGCCCTCGCGGGTCACGACCTGGCTGGCGCCGCGGTCCTGGACCTGTACGCCGGGGCCGGGTTGCTCACCCAGCCGCTGGCCGACCTGGTGGGGCCCGCCGGTCGGGTGGTCGCCGTCGAGGGCGACGCCACGGCGGTGCGGGACGCCCGTCGCTCGCTGCACGACCGTCCGCACGTCGAGCTGGTCGAGGGGGACGTGCGGCGCGTGCTCGGGTCGCCGTCCGGGGGAGGGGGCGGTGACCCGCACGCCGGCCCGCTCGGCGGGGCGTTCGACGCGGTCGTGCTCGACCCGCCGCGGGTCGGGGCGGGCCGCCGGGTGGTCGCCGCCGTCGCGGGTCGCCGTCCGCGGGCGGTGGTGTACGTCGCCTGCGACCCGGCGGCGCTGGCGCGGGACGTGGCCTACCTGGCCGAGGAGGGGTACGTGCTGAGCGGTCTGCGGGCGTTCGACCTCTTCCCGATGACGCATCATGTCGAATGCGTCGCGCTACTGACGAAAAGCGGCTCTGACCTGCGGTGATGCGTTCGGGGCCCTTGGCGCGGACCTCTGAAATCCGGTCTTAAGGCTCACTTTGGGCTCACTTTGATGTCACGGCACAACTTCTGAGCTGTGTGGTGCCGTCCGCGACGGACCGCAGCGAAGGGCTGAGGAGCGCTGGAGGGCCCGTAGACGTTCTCGAAGCGTTTCCACGGGCTCTGGGCCCCGGATGCGTCTCTCCGGCCCTCAGCGGTCGAGAGACGGTCCGTCGGTCGGCCCGTCCCCCGGCGCGAGGCGCTCCGTGGCTGCCCGGTAATCGGGAACGACCAATTTGCGGTTGATGTAGTGCCGCTCGGTGACGGTCTTGGACGTGTGCCCGAGGTGGTGCATGGCAGCTTCGGCGTCGTAGACCTCGTCGATCTCGGTCGCGACGGTCCTCCTGAACGAGTGGGGCGAGACATCCTGGAGCGCCGCGATGTCGGCGTAGTCGGCAAGGTGGCGGATGTGCCACAGCCGGCCCTGCACGTTTGTCGGGTAGTGCCAGGTGCCGTTACGGGTGATGAACACCGCGTCGAGGTCGTTGGGCGGTTGGGCGACCTTCCGCCGACGCAGTAGCGCGGAGTGAATCGCCCCGGGTTTCGTGGCTCTTCCCAGTTGAGGGTGTAGTGGGCGGTGTCGGAGGGGTCGGCGCGTCGGTGCCTGGGTAGAGGTCGAGGTCTCCCGAGGATGGGAGTTCCTACGCTGCCCATCCGGAAGACCTCGACGTGCTTGACGCTACCTTCGCGACCCCTGATGTGACGACGTTCTGCGGCCTGGACGAGCTCGGTCTCGTCGTGGTCGGTCAGCGGCTGGAGCGGGACCGGGCGGTGCTGGCCTGTCGGGTCGCCGACCACGCGGTCGACGACGCGGATCGCTGGTGCCGGCGCTGCGGCTGCGAGGGCAGAGCCCGGGACACCGTCACCAGGCAGTTGGCGCACAAGCCGCTGGGGTGGCGTCCGACGACGCTGCTGGTCACGATCCGCCGCTACAAGTGCACCGGCTGCAGTCACGTGTGGCGCCAGGACACCAGCCGCGCCGCCGAACCGCGGGCGAAGCTGACCCGCACGGCGGTGCGGTGCGCACTGGTTGGGCTGGTCTGCCAGCACCTGACCGTCGCCCGCCTCGCCGAGGCCCTCGCGGTGTCCTGGGACACCGCGAACACCGCGGTGCTCGCCGAGGGCAGTCGGGTGCTGCTCGATGACCCGGCCCGCTTCGACGGGGTGCAGGTCATCGGGGTCGATGAGCACGTGTGGCGGCACACCCGCCGCGGCGACAAGTTCGTCACCGTCGTCATCGACCTCACCCCGGTGCGCGACAAGACAGGCCCCTCACGGCTGCTGGCGATGGTCGAGGGCCGCTCCAAGCAGGCGTTCAAGACCTGGCTCGCTGGTCGCCCGCAAGCCTGGCGAGACGGGTTGGCGGTCGTGGCGATGGACGGGTTCACCGGCTTCAAGACCGCCACCACCGAGGAGCTGCCCGACGCGGTCGCGGTCATGGACCCCTTCCACGTCGCCCGCCTCGCCGGCGATGCGTTGGACCGGTGCCGCCGCCGGGTCCAGCAGGACCTGCACGGGCACCGCGGTCGCGCCGGTGACCCGTTCTACCGAGCCCGCCGCACCCTGCACACCGGCGCGGACCTGCTCACCGACCGCCAGGCACAGCGGCTCACCGCGCTGTTCGGGGTCGAGGACCACGTGCAGGTCGAGGCCACCTGGGGCGTCTACCAGCGCATGATCGCCGCCTACCGCGACCCCGACCGCGCGCAGCGCCATCGCGCGATGAGCAGCCTCATCTGCGCGCTCAGCGCCGGCGTCCCGGCAGCCCTGACCGAGCTCATCACGGCTCTTCGCCGTTGAGTGTGGTCACGGAGTCAGGCCACCTGCGATGAGGAGCATGCGCAGTCGGTAGTTGCTGAGGTTGCGGAAGCCGCGGGCGATGCGGCGGTGGAGCTCGATGAGCCCGTTCACGGCTTCGGTGCCGCCGTTGCTCGCGCCACCTGTGTCGAAGTAGCTGAGGAACGGCTCGCGCCACTGCTTCAGCGTGCGACCAAGGCGCGCGACTTCGGGGATCGGGCAGGTCGGCAGGCTGGTGAGGACCTGTTCGGCGAGTCGGCGGCCGGCGGCGTGAGTGTCCTGGTGGAAGCAAGCTCGGACCTGCTGGGCGCAGCGGTAGGCGACTTCGACCTCGACGTGCTCGGGGCGGGCGGTGAACGCCGCGCGCAGCCGGGCCCGCTGTCGGTCGGTCAGGTGCTCGGCGCCGGCGCGCAGGATGTTTCGGATCCGGTAGAGCGGGTCGTCGCGGCGGCCGCGGTGGCCGGTGGTCTCCTGCTGAACCCGGCGGCGGACGTCGTCGACGACCGCGCCGGCGAGCTTGACGACGTGGAACGCGTCGAGCACGGCGACTGCGTCCTGCAGCTGGTCGTCGATCGCGTTCTTGTAGCCGTGGAACGGGTCGAGGGTGGCGATCTTCACGCCCGCACGGAAGTCCTCGCCTCGCTCGATCAGCCAGCCCCGGTAGGCCTGCCCGGAGCGGCCGGGCACCAGGTCCAGCAGCCTGGCGTGCACGCGTCCGTGCTGGTCACGGGTCAGGTCCACCATCCCGGTGAGCTCCTTCGGGCCGCGCCCGCCGTCGGCGACCGGCTTGGTTGAGACGTGGTGCCACACGTGCTCGTCCACGCCGAGCATGTGCACGCCGGCGAACCGGGCCGGGTCGGCGTCGGCAGCGGCCAGCACCGGTCGGATCGACTCCCACACCGTCCGCTAGCCGGTGCCGAGCTGGCGACGGATGCCGTTGACCGAGGCGTGCTCGCGGCGCAGCTGCTCGATCGCCCACCGGCAGGCCCGGGCGGTGAGCTTGGCCCGCGGCCGCGACCCGCTCGTCCTGCTCGACGAACGTCGTTACCGGGCACGCGGGCTCGGAGCAGATCCGGCGCCGCTTGCGCCAGCAGATCCGTACCGGCCGGCCCATCGCAGGCGCGTCGATCAAGTGCACTTCGAGCCGGCCGTGGCCACGCGCCACGACGCCGCACGCCGAGCAGCCCATCACGGCCGGCGCGGACTCCACCGTGACCGTCAGGGCGCCACCATCGTCGCGCTCGACACCCACCACGCGCAGCCCAGGAAGGCCGACCAGCAGATCGCAACGGTCGCAGTAGCCGCCGACAGGGCGGCAGCACGACGTAGGCTCACCCATCGTCGAGGGCCTCGGGGTCAGAAGAGGTAGAAGTCCTCTGATCCTCGGGGACCTCGACCCGTCTCAGCCCTCAGCCCCCACCCCCCGCGCGTCGCACCCCGACCACACTCAACGGCGAAGAGCCGGTTTGTCCGGGGTCGCCGCCCGGTTGCGGGTGCCCTGAGCCCGTCCGACGTACCGCCACCCGCCGCCGTCGGGGATGTTGCCGAACTTGGTCACGTCGACGTGGATCATCGATCCGGGGTGGGGGTGCTCGTAGCGGCGCACCGGCTCCCCGGTCGCCCGGTCCACGTGCGTCAGCCGGTTCAGCCGGCACCGGACCAGGACCTGGTGCGCGGTCGAGGGCGCGACCCCGGTCATCGCGGCGAGCTGGACCGGGCCCAGGCGCTTGCGCAGCCGCAGCGACACGATCCGCTTGGTCGTCGCCGGGCACGTCTTGGTCGGGCTGGTCCGCGGCCGTGACGTCCGGTCGGCCATGCTCTCCCCGGCCCGGTACCGCTCGGCCCACCGCTTCACCGTCGGCCACGCGCACTGGAACCGGGCCGCGACTTCGGCGATCGGGACCTGCTGGTCCACGACCAGGCGAGCGACGGTCAGCCGGGCACGAGGGGTCAGAGCAGCGTTAGCGTGGGACACGAGGGCCTCCTGGCGGGTGAGCGGTTCTTCGACAGCTCCACTCCACCCCGGGAGGCCCTCCCACGCTCACATCCTCAGATCAGCGTGTCGCACTCCCTCGACCAACGTGCCCGGTCAGTACAACTAGAAGAACTCCTGGGCGAGGTCGACGCGGATCGGGTCATCACTGGTGAGTTCGACGTCGCGCCTATGCGTTGCGACTATCCGCTCCACGATTGAGTTCGAGATGCCCAAGCGGCGTGAAACCTCCGCGCGCGTCATCCCGCTCGCCTGTAGGCGCCGCGCTGCTGTGGCGTAACGCTCCTCGCGGGGCAGACCGAAACGTTCCTGCTCAAGGCGAGCTACCTCCTTGGCAAGACGCTCGGCTTTGCTGCTGGACTCTCTTTCGAGATGCGGCGCGAGCACGTGAAGCTTTGCCGCATTTCTCGAGGCGAAGCCGAGCCGGTCGCGCTCCGCCGGTGAGAGTGCAAGAAGGATGGCCTCCGCGCGCTTGGCGAGCTCGCGTTCAGCTTTGGTGCGCGCACCGGACTCATAGGCATAGGTAGAGAGCGCGCGCTCAAGGCGCTCGAGAAGCCGGGGGTCTTCATCCTCGACATGCGCCTCAATGAACGCGCGGTTCTCCGGCCCCCAAGCCAACGGGTCGTACGACGGATCCTTGACCAGCGTCTGAACGAGCTGGGTAGCTCGGTGGTCGAGTTGCTTTCCGACTGTCTCGTCGAAGACTCGCCTGGCGACCCGTTCGACTGCGTCAGCGTCCTCCGCGTCGAGTTCGGTGACGTACTCCGCGACAACATGGCCACTGCGGTAGCCGTTGAAGCGGTCGTCGGCGACCAATGCATCAACTGCCTCGCGGACTCGGCCAGAGACCTTCTTGCCGCTCTGCCAGTCGTAGTAGGGATCGTCGTAGTCGTGCGAGCCGCCCATCCGGATTGCGATACTCCCGGAGCGTTGGTCCTCGTCCCCATCGAGGAGCAGGTCTTCGTCATCCGCTGCATCGCCGCCAGTAAGGCGGACCCTTTCGGCCGGCGTAGCGAACAGGTGGACAACACCGTTGGCCGCGAAGGCCGCCGCAGAGCCGTCCGGATCGAGGTACAAGATCGGGGCGCCAACCGCTCGAGCAATCGCCAAGAAGTCCGCGAGACTCTGCGACTCCGGGTTCAACGTCGTGGCTCCGCCCCAAGGGATCCCTTCCCAAACGAAGACGTTGGTCTGGGTCGCGAACTCTCGAACCTCGGCCTCTATGGTCTCCATGCTCAGGACGCCTTCTCGTGATTGTTCTCTGACATGTTCGCCAGTTCCGCCACCAGACCGATCAGGTGTTGGACCTCCGGGTACGTCGGTGCGAGTTCGTACGCGTGCTGATGGCAGGCCTCGCTGAGGCGACTCCAGGCGTACTCCGCTCGGTGCGCCAAGGCGCGATCGTCGACGTAGATGCCCTCCAAGCAGGAGAGCTTCGCGCGTTCAGATGCTCGATCGGCCGCGACGCCCTTGATCTTCAGGAGCTCTGTGATGACGCCCTCAAGTGCTGTTCGGGCGAGCCAGCACGCTCGACGCAGGGAGTAAGGATCCTGCGCTTCAATCTGCTGGCGGGCCTTCTCGACCAGGGTGTTCATTTGACGCCCGCTCTGATGTCTTCGACAAGCTTCTTCGTCTTGTAGTGAGCATCCTCGGGGTCTGTCGCCAACCCCCGATGGAAGCCGTTGCTGGCGATACCGAGGGCCCCGGGGCGGTAGGGCCCAGAGATCCAGCGTTGGGCAAGGTGCTCTGGAGGCTCTTGCCCGAAGATCGCGAGGAGAACCCGCTTGCGCGTGTTGTGAGTGCCTGACCAGGTCGATTCCAGATCGTGAATGCTTGCTCCGGTGGCGAGGCGGGTCGCGAAGTAGCGATCCTTCGCTGCGGACTCGATGGCGAAGCGGTAGAGGCCGGGCAACGTCTTGCGGAGATCATCCTCGGTCAGTCGCTCGTGCTGCCATTCCTTGATAAGGCCATGTGCGTCCTTGAGGTAGCGCACCGTTGGGTCTTGGGATGCGGTCATGCTGACGGCCGAATTCGCGCCTCGGTTGACTTCCAAGATTGTGGCGTCGTGGGGTGAGCGACGCAGTGCGGCCGGAAGTCGATCGTCGTGAGAGAAGACGATGACCTGTCTGGTCTGCGCAAGTTCACCAAGGAGGTCTACGAGTCCGTCAACCTTCGCCGGGTCCATGGCCTGTACGGGGTCGTCGAGCACGACAAACCGGAACGGCGACTGCGCCAGCGTCGCTCGGGGTAGGAACAGCGAGAGCGTCAGAGCGTGCAGCTCGCCTTGGCTGAAAACGGCGAACGAATCCACTGCCTCGCCGTCGATCGCTCCGCTGATGCGGACACGTCGGCGAGTGTTGGTTCCTGTCAGCTCAAGAGCTCCGAGTTCAACGTTGCTCTCCTGCTTGAGCTTCTGCCACGCATGCCTCGCCTGGGCCTGAATCGGCTCGAGGCGCTCATTCTTTAGGCGAAGGTCGTTGTCCTTCAGCCACCTCTCGGCATCGAGGAGCTGCCTGACGCTCGGCTCGACCTTCTTCCACGCCTCCCAGTCGTCACACCAGCCGGCGATAGCGCTAGCCAAAGGCTGCCACTCATCGTCCAAGGCTGAGACCTCGGATGCCGCCGCCTCCCTGAGGCAACTGACAGCGGCGGCAAGGGCGGGAAGTTGCGTCTCGACATGGGCCGCCAGCACGTCAGCGCCGCCCGCGTCCTTCTTGACGTCGATGCTGGCCCATGCAATCCAGGCTTGTCGTGCTTCATCGACGACGACCTGCAAGGACGGCATCGGCGCTTTCGTCAGTAGCGCCGGCGGCGGCTGCAGCACCTTGCGAACGGCCTCGATCGCCAGGTCGAAGGTCTGATGGGCTGCTTCGACCTCGGCGAACTGCTTCTTCTCGTGCATGACGAGGGTCTTGCTCGTCTCCGCCCAGGCCGCGTCGAGGTTGCCTGCACGGCACACCGGACACGTCTGATCACCATGGCTGGCGTGCAGTAGGAGGCCTTGCTCAAGCAGCTTCAACCGGTCCCGATTCCGCTGGGACACCTGCGCTCCAGCGTCAGCGAGTTCATTCTTCGCAGTTCGAAGGCGCGTGACGGCGGCCGCGACGGCGGTTTCGTCGGGGGTCGAGAGCGTGGACAGTGCCCGCAGTGCGGGGAGTGGTCCGCGGTCGACCTGCTCCCCGCCAGTCGCGAGAGCTCGAAGTTTGGCAGTGTCGGGGTCTGTCTTTCTTAGCAAGCTCGCCGCCTCAACGGCGCGTTCGTCCGTGGAGGCCGCTGCTTGTCCCTGTAGGTCCTTGCGCCGGGCTGTCGCGGCGGCGCCTGGTCCCTTGCGGACGTCGGATCGGGCCTTAAGTCGCTTGACCGCGTCGCCGAGCTGTTCGACCCCGAGAATGCTCGCGAGTGCGTCGTAGAGCTCGGATTGCTTGCCTTCAAGCATTCCGCCCAGTTCGTCGTAGGACAGGATCGGCCTGAACTGCTCCAGCGCCCGCTTCCAGCCCAAGTGCTCGATGCTGTCAATTTGAGGCTGACCCGCTACTTGCGCCCTCACTGTGCGTGACTCGACGGATCTCTCGTCGTCGGCCCACGTGGATGTCACGGTGATCGGGCCAACACCCTCTTCGACGAGCCCCACAGAGACGGCCGCAGAGGGGTGATGGAGGTTGCGCCACTGCTCGCGCCACTCTGCGCTCTTGTTCGCCCAGCGATAGGTGCCGCCAGTGAGGACGAGTTCAAGGGCCTCGGAGAAGCTGGATTTTCCGGAGCCGTTCCGCCCAGCGACGATGGTGAGCCCGGGCTTCGGAGCGATCGGAAGCTCGCACGCGGCGCCGATTCCTCGGAAGCCTTCAACCTTGATCGAGGTCAGGACAACCCCGTTCGCCTCGACCTTGTCCGAGGCCTCGGAGGGCTCAGGGCGAGCAATCGCGATGCCGTCGTCCAGGTAGGCATCGAGCTGGTCATCCCCTTCGAGTGCGGCTAGAACGAGCAGTGCGACTTCGTCGGGCAGGTCGGAGTTCTGGAGCTGGGCGTCCACCCATTCGGTCAGGCTCATTGGCACCAAGCGAAGGTACCGTCGGCCTCCGACGGATCTCCCAGGAATCGAGAGATCGACGGGTGACACTTGCGGATGCCGCGCGTTTGGATCGGCTTATGAGGTTGCGGCCGCAAGCTGCAGAGCCCGGTACACCATCTTCTGGTCGCCGAGACGGCGCCGCAGCTGACGCTCGAGGCCTGCGATCGGGACCAGGTTCTGCGGGGCCCGCTGGTCTTTGTACTCCACGGACGCGTACCGAGGCAGGAGAAGCTGGGAAAGGCTCGCGAGCTCGACGGCCTCTTTCGCCGTGAGACTGGCCGCACACTCCACGCGTACGACCCCCACCCATGGGGAACCCGGCCGGCACGGGAGCCGCAGGTACCAGGCGTACCGGTCCCAGCTGGTGCCCATCAGGAACACCGGGGTCCGCTCCCCAGGCCCGAGCCGGCCCACGACCGCGTTCAGCTCCGGTGGCAAGTAGATCGCCCGGTGGGTCTTGATGAAGCCCAGTGCCCGCGGAAGGTGATCACGAGAGCGCAGCGGACCGTCAATGACGAGCAGGTCGGTGTCCGGTTCCGCGCAGTGCCTGCTGACCGCCGCCCTCGCGTTCGCCGCGGTGACCAGCTCCAGAGCGAGGAGCTCGCGCTGCAACGCCGCCGACAGCGTGACCGCCGGCGACTCCGCCTCATCAGCCGGGACATGGTGGGCGCGGAACTCGCCGGCCCTGGTGGCCACATCGGTGGTGTGCGCGTCGGTGGTGAACAGGCCACGCCGCTGCTCGGAGACCAGCATGTGCGCGCCACCATCCGGGCAGCAGCACACCGCACCGGAGGCGTAGGAGGCGGCGACACCCATCGACGCCTCGGTGCCATCGGCGTCCGGGATCCACACACGAGCCTCGATGCGCCGCACCCCGTCGACAAACACAACAGCGCCAGGCTCCTTGGACTCCGGACCGGCGGCCACCGGCGCCCACCGCTCCGGAGGGGTCTCCACGGTCGCGTCGATGCGGGCGGTCGACTCCGCGACGGCGGTCGCCTCGCCGGTGTCCTCCATCGCGGACCCGTACGCGGGGTCCCAGCCGTCGATGTGGAACCTCATCCGACCTCCCGAGCCGCTCGTCGTGGCGGTGGTCATCCGGCATCCCTCTCCACGCGCGAGGTGCGGTTGTCGTGGCTCACCAGGAACCGAACCGGGGTCCGCTCGGCGAGAGCCGCGACGTGGGTGACGACGCCGACCATCCGCTCACCCTGAGCGAGGTTCTCCAGCGTCGCGGCGACCGTCTCCAACGCGTCAGGGTCGAGAGTGCCGAAGCCCTCGTCGAGGAAGATCGAATCCAGCCGGGCGTTCCCGCCGACCGCCAGCGCCGCCAACTGCTTCGACAACGCCAGGGCCAGCGCGAGGGACGCTTGGAACGTCTCACCGCCCGACAACGTCCTCACCGAGCGGAGCGAGTCGGCGTCGAAGTGGTCGATGACGAAGAACTCGCCCTTCTCGTGCGTTAGGGTGAACTGGTCGTCAGACAGCTCAAACAGGCTGGTCGAGGCGCCCTCGACAAGCGTGTCGAGGGCGGCGGTCGCAAGCCACTGCTGGAACTTGTCCGAGCGCAACAGCGTGCGCAGCTCTCCGGCGACGATCGCCCGCTCCCGAGCTTCCTCGCTCTTGGACAGCACCTCGTCCTTGCGGGCCAGGGCGTCAGAAAGCCGTTCGGCGGCCGCGGCAGCCTGGGTGTGGGCGACGGCGACCAGACGCTCCGCCGTCCGCGGGTCTTCCTGGACGCCGGCGATCGACAGATTGTGCTCGGCCAGTTGCCCGGTGAGCGCGTCCACGAGCTTGGCCGCGTCCGAAGCAGCCTGCGCCTGGGCGTCGGTGGCCGAAGCTGCGGCGGCCTCCTGCTCGGCGGCGCGGGACTCGGCCCAGGTGACGAGCTCGTCGAAGCATCCGGCCAGGTCCTCTCCCAGCCGCGTCGCGTTGAACGTCGGAGGGCTCCATGCCGCCACCGTGTCGCGGATCGCGCCGAGAGCGTCCCGGTCGGCGGTGACCGCTGCTTGCGCAGCCTGCAACGCCTCCTCCGCGCTCTTCGCGACCTGCTGGGCCTGCTCTGCGGCAGCGGCCGCGTCGGCACGTGCCCGGGAGAGCGTCTCGGCCTCGGCGAGGAGCGCAGGCAGGTCGGCCCGTGCGGGCACCGACGCGAGACGTCCGGTCAGTTCCGTGTCGCGGCTGGTGAGCTGCTCGAGCGTCGCTGCTGCCGCGGCGGCCGCTGCCGCGGCCTGGGAAGCCGCTGACGCCGCTTCGGTCGCTGCGGTCTCGGCGCCGAACAGATTCTCGGCCGCCTCCTGTGCCCGCGCCTGGGCCTGCTCGGCTGCGGTCGTTGCGGCCGGCAGCTGCTCGTCCCGGATCTGCTCGGCGGTCCCAGCGGCCCACGCGGTCAGGGACGCCCACCCGGCGACGGTCCCTTCGAGGGTGGAGGTGTCCACGGCCGGAGCGCCGTCGGACTCGACGCCGGTGTGGGCCCGGACCAGTGCGGCGCGGTGGCCGTCGATCTGCCGCTGCGCCTGCTCGGCGGCGACGCGGGTCGCGGCGACCTGCTTCTCGGCAGCGGCGAGAGCAGCGGCAGCTTCGTCGCGGCTCGTGAACGCCTCACGGCACCGGGCCTCGGCAGCGGTCAGGGTCGAGGCGACCGCTGCCACCAGCGCCTCGACCGCTGAACCGGTGACCTCCTCACCGATCGGCGCCGCCGGCAGCTCCTCCAGACCGGCGTCTGCGGCGAGGGAGGAGACCGCGGCGGTGAGACGGTCAGCGGCAGACCGGATCTCCCGGGCCTTCGCCTCCCGCTGCACCGTAAACGTCTCCGCGGTCCGGACCGCGGCCCGGTGCTGCTCCTCGGCCTGCTGTTGGGCGGCCTGCACCGTGCGCCACGCCGCGGTGAGCGTCTCCACGGTCGGACCATCGGTCGCCACCTCGGGGAGCGTGGTGACGGTCTGGGTGCACACGGGGCACTCGTGGCCGACCTGCAGCGAGGGACGCAGCGCGGCGGCTGCGTCGCGGGTGCGGGCTTCCTCGAGAGCGGCCCACGCGGCGTCGAGCTGCACAGAGGCCTCGGCCAGTCGCGCCGCGGCGGCCTCGGCGGCGGCCGTCAGCTTGGCGCCGTTCGCGGCGTCCTCGTCCCAGCCGGCGACACTCGCGGCGAGGGCGGTGCGTTCGGAGTCCAGGGACTGCAACGTGCGCGGGTCGGGCAGGCCCTGACATGCGGCCGCGGTCTTCGCTGCTGCGTCCTTGGCGTCCGCGAGGGCGGAGTCGGCTGCAGCGAGCTCTTCCGCGGTGTCCCGGGCGCCTGCGGCGAGGGCGGCGAGGTCGGTCGGCGCGGTGATGGTCGCCAGGCGCTGGACCTGGTCGGTGAGAGTCTTCACCTTGGCTGCCGCGGACTCGTGCTCGGCGCGAGCCTGCTGGTCCGCGGTCTGGGCGTCGCGGAGAACCTGCCGGGCGACGTCGGACGCCTCAGTGGCGCGGGACGCTGCGGCACTGGTCTCCTCCGCGGCCCGGGTCGCCTTCTCCAGCGAGGAGCGGACCTGGTCCGCTTCGGAGTAGAGCGCCTCGGCAGCGTCCAGGGAAATCTTCTGCGGCCCGGACTCGGCGGCTTTCGTCGCAGCGGTGAGCGCAGCGGCGGCAGCGGCAGCCTTGCTCGCGGCGTCGCTGTGCGCGGACTTCGCGGCCGAGAGGTTCGCGTGCCGGTCGACCAGCCCGTCGGGAGCCTTCACCTTCCGCAGGGCGGCGACGGCTGCGTTCGCCTCCGCTGCGGCCTTGGCGTGCGTCTCCTCAGCGGTGCGGGCGGCGAGGACCGGAGCGACCACGTCGGAGATCTGCGCGTTGAGCTCGGCGAGGACGTCGCGGCGGGCGGTCGCCGCCTGCAGCGCCTCCGGTCTGGCCTCGGCGAGGCCGCGCAGCTGGTCGGCGTACATCTCGACCTCCTTCTCCGCCTCCTTCGCCCGGGCGCCGGCGACCTTGCCGATCTGCTCGTAGTGGCCGGATCCGAGCAGCTTGAGCAAAATCGTCTGCCGCTCCCGCGGGGTCGCCTTGAGGAAGCGGGCGAACTCGCCCTGGGGGAGGACGACGCACTGGCAGAAGTCGTCGAACTCCATGCCGAGCAGGTCGCACATCGCCGGCGTGAGGTCTCGTACCTCGGAGACCAGCACCTCGGTCTCGACGGGGTCGTCTCCGGGGGCCGGGCAGGCGGTCGGGTCGAGGAACCGCTCCAGGCGTGCGGCCTTCTGCTGGATCTGCTGCCCGACGCGGCGGACCTCGCGCGCGACCTGGTACCGCTGCCCGGAGACGTCGAAGATGAGGGAGACGGTGCACCGGTTCGTCGTCGGAGCGAGCGCGTAGGCGATGGAGTTGGCGCGCTCCCAACGGTGAGCGGTCCCGTAGAGCGCGAAGGTGATCGCGTCGATTATGGTCGACTTCCCCGCACCGGTCGGTCCGACGAGGGCGAAGTAGTCGACGTCGTTGAAGTCGACCGCTGCGGGCTCGCGGAACGAGGCGAACCCGTGGATGTCGAGGCGAACTGGACGCATCCTGGCTGCTCCTGTGGTTGTTCTCGGGCGGGCGCGTCAGCGGCCGGTGGTGAGCTCGTCGTTGATGGTGTCGAACATGGCGCGGACCCTCTCGTCGTCGGAGCCGACGTGCGCGCAGTACTCCGCGAACAGCTCCGCCGGGCTCTTCGCGGCGACCTGGACGCTGGAGACCTTCCCTGACCCGGTGTTGGTGAAGTCGGAGTGGATGTGGATCTCGAGCGCATTCGGGAGAGCTTCGATGATGTCGTCGCGCAGGCCGGCGTACGTGGACTGCTTGACCCGCACACGCAGCCAGTCCTCCCCGTACTCCTCGGCGGCGGCGCGCAGCTGCTCGACGGTCCCCTCCACGGTGCGGAGCCGGCGCGCGGACTTCAGCGGCAGGTCGGTGACCTTCGCCGGAGTGCCGGGGGAGGCCTCGACGAGCAGAACGGTGGGGGTGTTCTCCTCCTCGCCGAAGTCGACGGCCAGCGGGGAGCCGGAGTAGTGGACCGGGCAGCCGGCCGGAAGCTCCTGGCGGCGGTGCAGGTGACCGAGGGCGACGTAGTGGGTGTCGATCGGGAAGATCGCTGCCGGCACGTGGTACTCGAAGATCGACTGCGCCATCCGCTCGCCGCCGCCGAACGCCCCGCCGGTGCACGTCAGGTGGGCGGTCATCAGGTTCACCCCGTCGGGGTCGTAGCCGCCGTGGAGGTGGTCGACGATGTTGCGGACCCACTGGTCGTAGGACCCGACGTTGCGGGCCGGGACGTTGTCGCCCGGTGCGATCAGCTGGGCGGCGCGGACGGCGTACCGCTGGGAGAGGAACGGGATGACGGCGAGGTTGACCGGCTCGCCGGTGGAGCGGGCCGTGAAGGAGTAGACCCCGCCCTTGTCCTTCGCGCGGGCCTGCCCGTACAAATTGATGCCGGCGACGCCCATAAGGGGACGGAACGCCTCGAAAGTCGACCCGGAGTCGTGGTTGCCGGCGATCGCGATGACCTCGATGTCGTCCTTGGCCAGCGCGAGCAGCGTCGCGATGACCAGCCGCTGCGCTTCAGCGGTCGGAACGGAGGCGTCGTAGATGTCGCCCGAGATGACGACGGCGTCGACGTCGTTGGCTCGGGCTTGGCCAACGATCTCGGCGAGGACCGCCTTGTGCTCGTCCAGACGCGGACGTCCCTTGAGCGTCTTGCCGACGTGCCAGTCGGAGGTGTGGAGGAACTTCATCGTCGACTCCTGGGTCGGTCGGAAGGTCGGGCGGCGGGCGCTGGGCCGGTGGGGTTAGAACGGCGGCTGGTCGTCGGCGATGGCACCGTCGTCGCCGTCGAGGTCGGGAAGCAGCGCGAAGGGATCCGCGGCCGCGGGATGCGAGGCAGCCCCGCCCGAGCCGGCCGCGGCACCGTCAGCCGCAGCCGTGGTGAACGTCGAGTCGGTGACCTCCGAGAGACGTGTGGCCCAGGCGGGGAAGGGGAACTCCACGGCGAGCGGGACGGGGATCTCCGGCTGGGAGATGAACATCGTGCCCGGCTTGGCGAGCGTCGCGCGGCCGCGCTGGGAGGCAGGCAGGAACCCGTACTCGGGCCGGCCGGCCTCCGCGGGGTCCAAGCGCCCGACGATCTTGATTGAGGAGTTCGACACGATGCGCCGCTCGACCTCGGATGCGGTCTGCTGCGCGCCGATGAGGATGATGCCGAGTGACCGGCCGCGTTCGGCGATGTCGAGGAGGACCTCCTTGATCGGGGAGGACCCGTCACGTGGCGCGTACTTGTTCAGCTCGTCCAGCATGGTGAACAGCAGACCGCCGGAGCCAGCGGCTTCCTTGCGCTCGGTCTCGGTGGCGAGCACGACACCGACGACGAACCGCTGCGCCCGGTCGTGCAGGGCGTGGAGGTCGACGACGGTGACCTGCTGATTGGCCGTCGAGATCTGCCGGGCGGGGCTGTTGGGCAGGTCGCCGCGGATGATCGGGGTCAGGTGCCGCTGGGAGGACCGCAACCGGCGTACGAACGCGTTCACGGTCCCGATGCCGGTCACGGGACCCGCCCACCGGGCCCGGTAGTCCTCGTCGGTGACGCGCTCGGTGATGAACTCGATCAGGTCGGGCCACGTGCGGATCTGAACGCCGTCGATGGAGATGGCGCCGTCGTTCCCTGCCGGCACGGCGTCGGACTTGAGCCGCGCGGCGACTTGGTGGATGACCATCGTGTACTGGCTGCGCTCATCCTCGCTGTCGGCGAAGACGTAGCGGAGCAGCTCCCGGTCGCAGAACTCCGCGAGGGTCCACCAGAACGCGTTGACGCCTGACGTGCGGCCCTTCACATTCGGACGGCCGGTCTGGTCATCGGGCATCGGCGGGGAGTAGAACCCGGCGGAGGAAAACGGGACGGGAGCCAGTCCGAGCTTGGCGTACTTGGCGGCGTGGACGTCGGTCAGCTTGTTGTTCGCCTGGTCGAGGAACAGGAGGTCCTCACCCTTGACAGAGAAGATCAGAGCCTTCGCGTTCACCGATCGTGCGCCGAGGGCGCCGGAGGTGAAGACGGAGTGAAGGAGGAACAGCGCGAAGCTGGTCTTGGTCGCGACGCCGGAGATGCCGGAGATGGAGACGTGAGCGCCACGGGTGCCGTCAAGAAATTCCAGGTTGCAGTAGACCGGGACACCGTCGCGACCCAGTCCGACGGGCACCTTGGCTTCCATCTGGTCGAAGTACAGCGCCTGGTCACGCTCGACCCCGGTGGCACGGTACGCGTCCGCGCCGGGGCGCGGCGGGACGTAGCACTCCGGGTCGACGCGGGTGGCGGTGACCTCGGCAACCTCCTGGACCTGCCCGGGCATGACGCCGTCGGCGATGAGGAACACGTCCGAGCCGAACGTGGCGCCCTCGTGGCGAGAGACGACGTCGGTGACGACGCCGGAGGTGACGACCTTGCCGACGCCGGGGACCTCGCGCGAGCAGGTCACGACGTCATCGAGCTGGAGGTAGGCGTCCTCGGTGATCGCGACGTGGAACTTCAGCGGCGTCGAGTCCTCCGTGCCGGCGACCTTTCCGACGAGGGCCTGTACGTTCCCTCCGGGAGGGGCCTGTGCCTCGCGTCCTAGCTGTAGAGCGTCGCGGGCGGCGCTCTGCTGGCTCAAGGCAGTCGGCCCCGCCCCCGCCTCTTCCGTGAAGCCATCGGACGTGCCGCGAGTGCCGACGGAACCTCGCGGGGAGTCGTTGTCCATGTTTCGCCTTCCTAGATGTACCTAATGCCCCGCGGCTACGGAGTGGGCGCTGGACCTGTTCGCAACCGTACGAGGAACCGCCGACAGATTCAGGAAGTCCGTTTCAACTGCCCTTTGGCGTTCGCCCAGAAACTGCCGGGAGCCTCAAGTCGCGTGCCCGTCGTCGAGCTCGTCGCGGGCCGGGGAGTGCCTGTGATCTTTGCGGGCGTCGGACCCGTGGTCCGAGAGGGCTCGGATTGGGCACGCTTTGATGCGCAAAGGGCTGCAGCGCGCTCCCGTCGTCCGCAGGGCCACGAACTGGATCCCCGCAGGTCAGAGCCGGGTTTGGCCCCTTTGAGCGCACGCACCCGCAAAGGATCGCTTCTACGCTCAGGATCCTGTACGTCTTCCCGATGACGCACCACGTCGAGTGCGTGGCGGTGCTCGAGCCGGACGGCGGCTGACGCCGGCAGGTCGGGGCGGGCGGTGACAGCGGCACCGGCCTGTGGTTAGATATCTTGACGTCGAGATACTTTCCGGCGCCCCGGGCGACGAGCGCCCACCCGGCTGCCAGGATGAGACAGGACGGCCCCAGCGGCCCGACCGCCCGCGATCGAAGGAGATCCACCCGTGAACGCCACCACCCAGGACAGCTTCGGCGCGAAGGGCACCCTGAGCGTCGGGGACCGGTCCTACGAGATCTTCAGGCTGTCGGCCGTGGACGGCGCGGCCCGGCTGCCCTTCAGCCTCAAGGTGCTGCTGGAGAACCTGCTGCGCACCGAGGACGGCGCCAACATCACCGCCGACCACGTCCGCGCCCTCGCCGGCTGGGACCCGCAGGCGGAGCCGGACACCGAGATCCAGTTCACCCCCGCCCGCGTGATCATGCAGGACTTCACGGGCGTGCCGTGCATCGTCGACCTGGCCACCATGCGCGAGGCCGTCGCCGACCTCGGCGGGGACCCCGCCCGGATCAACCCGCTCGCGCCCGCCGAGCTGGTCATCGACCACTCCGTCATCACCGACGTCTTCGCCCGGCCCGACGCGTTCGAGAAGAACGTCGAGCTGGAGTACCAGCGCAACGGCGAGCGTTACCAGTTCCTGCGCTGGGGCCAGACCGCGTTCGAGGACTTCAAGGTCGTCCCCCCCGGCACCGGCATCGTCCACCAGGTCAACATCGAGCACCTCGCCCGCGTCGTGTTCGACCGCGACGGCGTCGCCTACCCCGACACGCTCGTCGGCACCGACTCGCACACCACGATGGTCAACGGCCTCGGCGTGCTCGGCTGGGGCGTCGGCGGCATCGAGGCCGAGGCCGCCATGCTGGGCCAGCCCGTCTCGATGCTCATCCCACGCGTCGTCGGCTTCAAGCTCTCCGGTGAGATCCCGGCGGGCGCCACGGCCACGGACGTCGTCCTGACCATCACCGAGATGCTGCGCGAGCACGGTGTCGTGGGCAAGTTCGTCGAGTTCTACGGCGAGGGCGTGGGCGCCGTCCCGCTGGCCAACCGCGCGACGATCGGCAACATGAGCCCCGAGTTCGGCTCCACCGCGGCCATCTTCCCGATCGACGACGTCACCCTGGAGTACCTGCGCCTGACCGGTCGCAGCGAGGAGCAGGTCGCCCTCGTCGAGGCGTACTGCAAGGAGCAGGGGCTCTGGCACGACCCGTCGACCGAGCCGGAGTTCTCCGAGTACCTCGAGCTGGACCTGTCCACCGTCGTCCCGAGCATCGCCGGCCCGAAGCGTCCGCAGGACCGGATCTCCCTCACCGACGCCAAGTCCTCCTTCCGGACGGCGCTGCGCGACTACGTCGACCACCACGACGGCGAGATCAGCCCCGCGGACGAGGGGTCGGCCGAGTCCTTCCCCGCCTCGGACCCGCCCGCCGTCAGCGCGGCGGCGAGCGACGGCGGCACGCTGCCCAAGCCGTCGCCGGTCGACACCCCCGGGGACGCCCCGCAGCGCGTCAGCAAGCGGTCCCCGGTCACGCTCGCGGACGGCACCGAGACCGAGCTGGACCACGGGCACGTGGCGATCGCCTCCATCACGTCCTGCACCAACACCTCGAACCCGTCGGTGATGGTCGCCGCGGCGATGCTGGCGAAGAACGCCGTCGAGAGGGGCCTGACGGTCAAGCCGTGGGTCAAGACGTCCCTGGCGCCGGGCTCGAAGGTCGTCATGGACTACTACGAGCGCGCCGGCCTGCTGCCGTACATGGAGAAGCTCGGCTTCCACCTCGTCGGCTACGGCTGCACCACCTGCATCGGCAACTCCGGCCCGCTGCCGGAGGAGGTGTCGCAGGTGGTCAACGACGCCGACCTCGCCGTGGTGTCCGTGCTCTCCGGCAACCGCAACTTCGAGGGCCGGATCAACCCCGACATCAAGATGAACTACCTCGCGTCGCCGCCGCTGGTGATCGCGTACGCCCTCGCCGGCACGATGGACTGGGACCCGCAGAACGAGCCGATCGGCACCGCCGAGGACGGCAGCGACGTATACCTGCAGGACATCTGGCCCGACGCGGCCGAGGTGGCGCACGTCGTGGAGCGGTCCATCACCACCGAGATGTTCGCGTCCGACTACAGCGACGTGTTCGCCGGCGACGAGCGGTGGCGCTCGCTGCCCACCCCCGAGGGCGACACCTTCGAGTGGGACGACGAGTCCACCTACGTGCGCAAGCCCCCGTACTTCGACGGGATGGAGCGCGAGCCCTCGCCCGTCACGGACGTGCAGGGCGCTCGCGTCCTGGCCAAGCTCGGGGACTCCGTCACCACCGACCACATCAGCCCCGCCGGCGCCATCAAGGCCGACAGCCCCGCCGGGGTGTACCTGTCCGAGCACGGGGTCGAGCGCAAGGACTTCAACTCCTACGGCTCCCGGCGCGGCAACCACGAGGTGATGATCCGCGGCACCTTCGCGAACATCCGCCTGCGCAACCAACTGCTGGACGACGTCCAGGGTGGCTTCACCCGCGACTTCACCAAGGGCGGGGAGCAGACCACCATCTACGACGCCGCGCAGTCCTACGCCGAGGCGGGCGTCCCGCTCGTCGTCCTGGCCGGTAAGGAGTACGGCTCGGGCTCCAGCCGCGACTGGGCCGCCAAGGGCACCGCGCTGCTCGGCGTCCGCGCCGTCATCGCCGAGAGCTACGAGCGGATCCACCGCTCCAACCTCATCGGGATGGGCGTCCTGCCGCTGCAGTTCCCGCAGGGCGAGAACGCCGAGTCCCTCGGTCTCGACGGCACCGAGACCTACGACGTCAGCGGGGTCACCGCGCTGAACGACGGCCAGACCCCCCGCACCGTCAAGGTCACCGCGACGAAGGAGTCCGGCGAGACCGTGGAGATCGACGCCGTCGTCCGGATCGACACCCCCGGCGAGGCGGACTACTACCGCAACGGCGGCATCCTGCAGTACGTGCTGCGCTCGCTGATCGCGAGCTGACCCGCCGCGCCGTCCGGGCCCCCGCACCCACCGGGTGCGGGGGCCCGTGCGTGCACGCCCGTGCGGCGCGGTGGCACCGCCCCCCTCGCGGGGACGTCGTCGGTGCGGGGACCCACCATGGAGGGGTGAGCCCCCAGCAGCTGCCGCCCGGGTGGCCGGACGAGGTGCCACCGCCCGGCGCGCCGGGGTGGCAGCACCGCGCCGTCGCCTACCTGCTCGACCTGTGCCCGGCGGACTACCGCGCCCACGACGTCCTGCGGCGCCAGCCGCTGGTGCTCGCCTACGTCGCCACCCGGCACGTGCGCGCCGCGCTGGACGGTCACGCCCGCGCCGTCGCCGGGCTGCGCGACAGCCTCACCGAGATGGTCCCCGGGACGGTGGTGGACGAGGCCCTCGAGGCCCTGGACGTCGAGCGCGTGCGGCTGCTGCGCCAGCGCCTCGCCGCCGACCGCCTCGCCGCGGCCCTGGCCGGGGCCCGGCACGTGCCCCGGCTGTGAGCCGGGCTACCCGCGGGTAGGTCTGCACACGATCCGCACAGGCGGCCCGGTGTCCGACCGCGCCACGCCCTGACCGCGCACCTACACTCGGCCGGGTGACGAACGTGCTCGCCTCCGTCCGCAGCCCCCGGGACCTGCGTGGGCTCACCCGTGCCCAGCTGGACGAGCTGGCGACGCAGATCCGCCACCACCTCGTGCAGTCCGTCGCCCGCACGGGCGGTCACCTCGGCCCCAACCTCGGGGTGGTCGAGCTGACGATCGCCCTGCACCGGGTGTTCGAGTCCCCGAAGGACGTCATCGTCTTCGACACCGGCCACCAGTCGTACGTGCACAAGCTGCTCACGGGGCGGCAGGACCTGTCCGGGCTGCGCACCCGCGGCGGGCTGTCCGGTTACCCGAGCCGTGCCGAGTCCGAGCACGACGTCGTGGAGAACTCGCACGCCTCGACGTCCCTCTCGTGGGCCGACGGGATCGCCAAGGCGCACCAGCTCAAGGGCGAGTCCGACCGGTACACGGTCGCCGTCATCGGCGACGGCGCCCTCACCGGCGGGATGGCCTGGGAGGCGCTGAACAACATCGCCGCCGGTCAGGACCGCAAGCTCGTGGTGGTCGTCAACGACAACGAGCGCTCCTACGCGCCGACGATCGGCGGCCTGGCCCACCACCTGTCCACGCTGCGCACGACGCGCGGGTACGAGCGCTTCCTCGAGTGGGGCAAGCAGGCGCTGCGCCGCGGCGGTGCCCCCGGCCGGCTGGCCTACGACACCCTGCACGGCGTCAAGAAGGGCCTGAAGGACATCGTGGCCCCCCAGGGCATGTTCGAGGACCTGGGCCTGAAGTACGTCGGGCCGGTCGACGGGCACGACGTCGAGGCGGTCGAGCACGCGCTGCAGCGGGCCAAGGCCTTCGGCGGCCCGGTGATCGTCCACACCATCACCCGCAAGGGAAACGGGTACGCACCGGCGATGGCCGACGAGGCCGACCAGTTCCACGCCGTCGGGGTGATCGACCCGGAGACCGGCTCGCCCGTCGCGGCCTCCGGCCGCAGCTGGACGTCGATCTTCGCCGACGAGATGGTCGACCTCGGCCGCGAGCGCAGCGACGTCGTCGGCATCACCGCGGCGATGCTCATTCCCGTGGGGCTGCACCGGTTCGCCGAGGAGTTCCCCGAGCGCGTCTTCGACGTCGGCATCGCCGAGCAGCACGCCGTCACCAGCGCCGCCGGGATGGCCTACGCCGGCCTGCACCCCGTCGTCGCCGTCTACGCCACGTTCCTCAACCGCGCGTTCGACCAGCTGCTGATGGACGTCGCGCTGCACCGGGCCGGCGTGACGTTCGTGCTCGACCGCGCCGGGATCACCGGCCCGGACGGCGCCAGCCACCACGGGATGTGGGACCTGTCGCTCCTGCAGGCCGTCCCCGGGATCCGGGTGGCCGCGCCGCGCGACGCCGAGACCCTGGCCGAGGAGCTGCGCGAGGCGGTGGCCGTGGACGACGCCCCCACCGTCCTGCGCTTCGCCAAGGACGCCGTGCCCGACCCCGTCCCGGCGCTGGAGCGCGTCGGCGGGGTGGACGTGCTGCACCGGCCCGGTGGGCAGGAGCGGGCCGACGTGCTGCTGGTGTCGGTCGGGACGCTGGCCACGACGTGCCTCCAGGTCGCCGACCGGCTCGCCGACCAGGGCATCGGGACCACGGTCGTCGACCCGCGGTGGGTGCTGCCGGTGGACCCGGCGCTCGTGACGATGGCGGCCGACCACCGGCTCGTCGTCGTCGTCGAGGACGGCCTGCGCGTCGGTGGCGTCGGCTCCCGCGTGAGCCAGACGCTGCGGGACGAGGGGGTGCCCGTGCCCGTGCGCGAGTTCGGCGTCCCGTGCGCGTTCATCGACCACGCCAGCCGCGCGCAGGTGCTGGCCGACATCGGCCTGACCGCGCAGGACGTCTCGCGCGCCGTCGCGGAGCACGTGTCGCGCCTCGACTCCGACGTGACCGTCGACCTGGGCGCCGGCACGGTGCCCACGCGCGAGAGGTCGGCCGAGGGGTCCTGACCCCGGTCGGGTGTGCGCGGCACCACGCACCGGCGTGCCACTGTGTGGTGAACCCACATGGGTCGTCCCCTGGTGCCTGCGTAGCGTTCGGGCATCGCCCACCCAGGAGGACCCATGCGCCGTCACCGCGCCCCAGCCGCGACCCCGACCGCCGTCACGCCGGCCGCCGCGGCCCGCCGCCGCCCGCTGCACGCGGCCGTCGCGGCACTCGCCCTGACCGCCCTCGCCGCCTGCGGCGCACCCGGCTCCCCGGGGTCGACGGCCGCGGAGGGCGACGGCGGCGACGACTCGCCGTTCCAGGTCGGGCTGGTCCACTCCCAGACCGGTGCCCTGGCCAGCTACGGGGAGCAGTACCGGGCCGGGTTCGACGCGGGCCTGGACTACGCGACCGACGGGACCGGCGAGGTGGACGGCCGCCCCGTCGAGGTCACCGAGGTCGACGACGCGGGCGACCCGGCCAAGGCGGTCGCCGGGGCCACCGACCTCATCGGCCAGGGCTACCAGGTGATCGCCGGCTCCACGGCGTCCGGGGTCGCGCTGCAGGTGGCTCCGCTCGCCGAGGAGAACGACGTGCTGTTCATCAGCGGCCCGGCCGCCGTGGACGCCCTCACCGGCGTGAACGACCACACCTTCCGCTCCGGGCGGCAGACCTACCAGGACGTGATGGCCGCGGCGTCGTTCATCGGCGACCCGGCGGGCAAGACCGTCACCGTCTTCGCCCAGGACAGCGCCTTCGGGCAGGCCAACGCGGCGGCCGTCGAGGCCGTCCTCGGGGCGCAGGGCGCCACCGTCACCCCGTTGCTCGTGCCCGCCGCCGCCACCGACCTCACCCCGTTCGCGCGGCAGGCCGCCGACGCCGCACCGGACCTGCTGTTCGTCGCCTGGGCCGGCGCCAACGCCACCCAGATGTGGCAGTCCCTCGAGCAGCAGGGCGCGTTCGACGCGAGCACCGTGGTCACGGGGCTGGACATCAAGCCGACCCACGAGGTCTTCGGGCCCGCGGCGGACCGCATCCAGTTCCTCTCGCACTTCTTCGAGGGCGCCGCCGACACCGACGCCTACCAGGCGCTCGCCGAGGGCCTGCAGGCCTCCGGCCACGAGGTGGACCTGTTCACCAACGACGGCTTCGTCGCCGCGCAGATGGTCGTGCACGCGCTGCGCGAGGGCGGCGACGACGTGGACGCGATGGTCGACGCGCTCGAGGGCTGGGAGTTCGAGGGCCCGAAGGGCACCGTCACGATCCGCGCCGAGGACCACGCCGTCCTCCAGCCGATGTTCACCGCCCGCCTCGTCGCCGAGGGCGACGGCTGGGTGCCCGAGCTCGTCGACACCCTCCCGGCGCAGGACGTCGCCCCGCCGGCCGCCACGTCGTGACGGCCCCCACCACGGGCCGGTCGCCGTCGCAGCCGTCCACCACCCCCTGCGTGCTGGCCGCGCAGGGGGTGGGCTGGACGGTCGGTGGCGCCCGGATCCTCGACGACGTGACCCTGGAGGTGCGGACCGGCGAGATCCTCGCCGTGATCGGCCCCAACGGCGCCGGCAAGTCCACCCTGCTGCACATGATGTCCGGGGTGCGGCGGCCCACCACGGGCCGCGTCCTGCTCGACGGGCGCGACGTCACCCGCCGCAGCGCGGCCGACCGGGCCCGGCGCGGCCTGGGTCGCACCTTCCAGACCTCCAGCCTGTTCGACGGGCTGACCGCCCGCGAGAACGTCCGGCTCGGTGTGCAGTCCCGTGGCCGCTCGCCGCTCAGCCCGCTGCGCCCCGCGCTGTCGGCCGGGGCGCTGGCCGAGGCGGACGAGCTGCTCGCCCGGGTCGGGATGACCGGGCGCGGGGACGCCGGCGCCGGTGAGCTGTCCCACGGTGACCGCCGCAAGCTCGAGGTCGCCGTCGCGCTCGCCCGCCGCCCGCGGGTGCTGCTGCTCGACGAGCCGATGGCCGGCGTGTCGGTCGAGGACGTCCCGGCCCTGACCGACCTCGTCGCCGGCCTGCGCGCCGACGGCGTCAGCGTCTGCATGGTCGAGCACCACATGGACGTCGTCCTCGGCCTCGCCGACCGCGTGGCCGTCCTGCACCACGGGGCGCTGCTGTCCGTCGGCACGCCGGCCGAGGTCACCGCCGACCCGACCGTCCAGCAGGCCTACCTCGGGGAGGAGCTGTGAGCGGACGTCCCGCCCCCGCGGCGTCGGACGCCGTCCTGTCGGTCCGGGGACTGCACGTCCACCTGGGCCGCTCGCACGTCCTGCAGGGCGTCGACCTCGACGTCGCGCGGGGCGGCGTCACGGGGCTCCTCGGCCGCAACGGCGTCGGCAAGACGACCACGCTCAAGGCGGTCCTCGGGCTCGTGGCGCGCAGCGGGGCGGTCGAGCTCGACGGGGTCGACGTGACCGGCCGCAGCACCCCGTGGATCGTCCGCCAGGGCGTCGGCTACGTGCCGGAGGACCGCGAGGTGTTCGCCGGGCTGACCGTCGAGGAGAACCTGCGGCTCGCCGAGCCGATGGCCCGCGCCACCGGCGTCGAACCCGACTACGCCCTGGTCCACGGCCTGTTCGGCGAGCTCGCCGAACGCCGCCGGCAGAAGGCCGGCACGCTGTCGGGCGGCCAGCAGCAGATGGTCGCGCTCGCCCGGGTCCTGCTCGGCCGGCCGCGGCTGCTGCTCGTCGACGAGCCCACGAAGGGGCTCGCGCCCCGGCTGGTCACCGAGGTCGCCCAGGTGCTCGCCCGCGTCGCCGAGACCACCACCGTCCTGCTCGTGGAGCAGAACCTGACCGTCGTCCGGCACCTCGTGCGCGACGTCGTCGTCCTGGACGCCGGCCGGGTCGTGCACCGCGGACAGGCCGCCGACCTGCTGTCCGACGCCGAGCGCACCCGCGAGCTGCTCGGCGTCGCAGCCAGCCGGCACCCCGCGCGCGCCACCGAGGAGGCGACCCCGTGAGCACCCTGCTGCTGCTGCTCGCCACCGGCCTCGGCCTGGGGGCGCTGTACTTCCTCGTCGCCTCGGGCCTGAGCCTGATCTACGGCCTGATGGGCGTGCTCAACTTCGCGCACGGCGCCTTCCTGTCCGCCGGGGCGTACGGCACCTGGTGGGCCAGCCGCAACCTGCCCGGCGCGGGTGACTCCGGCCCGGGGTTCTGGCTCGCGGTCGCCTTCGGCGTCGCCGGCGGCGCCCTGCTGGCCACCGCCGTCGAGCTCGTCCTCATCCGGCCGCTGTACCGGCGCCACATCGAGCAGGTGCTCGTGACCGTCGGGCTCTCCCTGGCCGCGGTGGCGCTGCTGCAGGGCGTCTGGGGTTCCGACCCGCGACCCTTCCCGCGGCCGGCGTGGACGCGCGGGACCGTCGACGTGGCCGGCGCCAGCATCCCCGCTGACCGCTTCCTCCTCGTCGCGAGCGCGCTGCTCGTCCTCGGCGGTCTGCTCGCGCTGCTGCGGTGGACGCGCGTCGGCCTGGTCATCCGGGCCGGCGTCGAGAACCGCAGCATGGTCGAGGCCCTCGGCGTCGACGTCCGCCGCACCTTCACCCTCGTGTTCGCCCTCGGCGGGGCCGTCGCCGCGCTCGCCGGCGCCCTCGGGTCGGTGTACCTGGGCAGCGTCTCGCCCGGGCAGGGCACCTCGCTGCTCATCTTCGCCTTCATCGTCGTCGTCATCGGCGGCCTCGGGTCGGTCACCGGCTCCGCCGTCGCCGCCGTCGTCGTCGGGCTGGTGCAGCAGCTCGCCAACTACTACGCCGCGTCGGGGGTGGGGGACCTGTCCGTCGTCCTGCTGCTGGCGCTGGTGCTGCTGGCCCGCCCCGCGGGCCTGTCCGGGAGGACCGCGTGAACGGACGACTGCCCGACCTCGCCGACGCGGTCACCGGCCGCACCACCGCACCCGCCGCCGGGCGGGCCGCCACGGCGGCGGCGCGCGACGCCGACGGGCCGCCCCCGGACCGGGGCGCCGGCACCGGCCGCCGCGGCCCGGCCGCCCGGTCGCTGCTGCGCGCCGCCGTCCCGCTGGGCGTGCTCGCCCTGCTCGTCGCCCTGCCGTACCTCTCCGTCCCCGTGCCCGGGCTGCTCGGGGGACTGGTCAACAGCCCCGGGTCGATGCAGCTGCTCGCGCTGTGCCTCGTCTTCGGGGGCGTCGCCCTGTCCTACGACGTGCTGTTCGGCCGCACCGGGATGCTGAGCTTCGGGCACGCCCTGTTCGTCGCCGCCGGCTCGTACACGACGGCGCTGGCGCTCGGCGAGCTGCGCCTCGGCCTCGGCGCGGCCGTCGGGCTGGCCGTCCTCGTCGGGATCGTCCTGCCCCTCCTGGTGGGAGCCGTCGCCCTGCGCGTCAGCGGCATCGCGTTCGCGATGGTGACCCTGGCGTTCGCCCAGGCCGGGTCGATCCTCGTGCTGCGCAACCCGGGCGGCCTGACCGGTGGCGAGGAGGGCCTGCCGCTGGTCCGGGACCGGGTGCCCGACCTGCTGACCGGGGTGGTCAACGCCCCCTACCGGTACTGGCTGGCGCTGGCGTACCTCGTGCTGTGCGTCGCCGTCGTCCGCTGGCTCGTGCGCTCGCGCGCCGGCCACGCGTGGGCCGCGGTGCGCGAGAACGAGGAGCGGCTCGGCGTCCTCGGCGTCTCCACGTACGCCGCCAGGCTGCAGGCGTTCGTGGTCGGCTGCTTCCTCGGGACGATGGGCGGTGTCGTGCACCTGCTGGTGGTGGGCGGTGCGACGCCGCACGTCACGACGACGGAGCTCACCCTCGCGCTGCTCGTCATGGTCGTCCTCGGCGGGGCGGGCAGCCGCTGGGGCGCCGTCGGCGGCGGGGTGCTGTACACCTACCTCGACAACCGGTTGCTGCAGCTCGCCGGCTCGGACGCGATCGAGTCGCTGCCCGGGGTGCTCCGCGTCCCGGCGTCCGAGCCGCTGTTCGTGCTCGGCGCCCTGTTCGTGATCGTGGTCTTCTTCGCGCCCGGCGGGTTGGCCGGTCTGCTGGCCCGGCGCCGGGCGCCCCGGCCGGAGGAGCCCGGCCGTGCCTGAGCCCCCTGCGCACCGCGTCCCCGTGGCCGGCGGGCGGCTCGCCGTGCACGAGCTCGCCGCCGGCCCACCGGCGAGCCGCGCGCGGGACGACGACGGGGCGCCGGCGGACCGTCCGCTCGTCGTGGCCCTGCACGGCATCACCGCCAACGCCCTGTCGTGGACGGCGGTCGCCGAGCGGCTGGCCGGCCGGGTCCGGCTGGTCGCCCCCGACCTGCGGGGTCGGGCGGCGAGCGCGGACGTCCCGGGGCCGGTCGGCCTGGCCGCCCACGCCGACGACGTGGTCGCCGTCCTGGACGCCCTCGGCGCCGACGACGCCGTGCTCGTCGGGCACTCGATGGGCGCGTTCGTCGCGGCCCTCACCGCCGCCCGGCACCCCGGCCGGGTGCGCCTGCTCGTCCTCGTCGACGGGGGAGTGGGCTTCCCCGCGCCGGAGGGCACCGACCTCGACGCGGTCCTCGAGGCGGTCATCGGCCCGGCGATGCGCCGCCTGTCGATGACCTTCGCCGACCGCGACGCGCACCTGGCGTACTGGCGGGAGCACCCCGCGCTCGGGCCGCTCCTGGACACCGCTGCCGGCCCCCACCTGGAGCGCTACCTCGACCACGACCTCGTCCCCGCCGACACCGGTGGCCTGCGGTCCTCCTGCCGGCTGGACGCCGTCCGCGCCGACGGCCGCGACGTGCTGACCGACGCGCGGACCCTCGCGGCGGTGCGCTCCAGCGGCGTGCCGACGTCCCTGCTGTGGGCGCCGCGGGGACTGCTCGACGAGCCGCAGGGGCTGTACGACGAGTCCCGGCTCGCGGCGGCCGGGCTGCCGGGAACGGTGACGGTCCGGCGCGTGGACGGGACCAACCACTACTCGGTCCTGCTGGCCCCGGCCGGGGTGGACGCCGTGGCGCAGGCGGTCGTGGAGGCGGCGGAGGCGCACTGACGGCACCCGTGCTCGACCACCCGGCTGGTCGGTCCGGCCGGTCAGTCCAGGCGGTCAGTCCGGGCGGCCGGTCGGGGGACGGCTCAGCCGGTGCAGGCGCAGCGCGAGCTGGACCTCCAGCGCCCGGGCCGGCTGCGCCCAGTCCCCACCGAGCAGCGTCGCCACCCGGTCCAGCCGCTGCGTCACGGTGTTGACGTGGACGTGCAGCGACCCCGCGGCGCGGCTCGGGGAGGCGCCGGCGGCGAAGTAGGCGTCGAGAGTCCCGACGAGGTCGCTGCCGCGCCGGCTGTCGTAGTCCAGGACCGGCCCCAGCACGGTGCGCACGTACCTGCCGACGTCCGGTGTGCCACCGACGACGAGACCGGCGAAGCCCAGGGCGTCGGCGGTGGCACCCGTCCCCTCCGTCCCGAGCGCCAGCAGCGCGTCCGTGGTACGGGCGGCCTCCTCCCACGCCGGGACGAGCCCGTCCGCGGGTCGCACGGGCCCGGACGCGCCGACGGTGACGGGGGCGCCGGTGCGGCCCAGCCCACGGGCCAGCCGGTCGGCGACCGCCGCGGCGTCACGGCCGGGGACCAGGACGACGACATCGCCCGCGTGCTCGCCGACGAGGCCCGCGGACTCCGTGCGCCCGACGGGCTCCCTGCCGTGCTGGTCCCTGATCTGGTCCCGGTGCTGGTCCTTGTGCTGGTCCCGCAGCAACGGGCCGGCGGCGAGCAGCGAGCCCGCGGCCAGGGCGAGGCTGCGCCGGGAGCGGCCCGACGCCGGGCGGCACACGGCGACGACGTGCTCGGCGGCCAGGTCCGCGCCGAGCAGGCGGGCCCGGGCCACGAGCCCCTCGGCGTCGGCGGCCGTGCGCGGGCCCCCGGCGAGCAGGTCGGCCAGCAGGTCGGTGCGCACCCGCTGCTCGGTCTCGGCGGCCTGGCGCCGGAACAGCAGCAGCAGCGCCGTCACCACCGCCGCCCGCTCGACCGTCCGCTGGTCGCCGCCGTCGAGGTCCGCGCGACCACCGAGCACGAGCGTGCCCATCCGGTCGCCGGCCGCCGCGACCGCCACGGCCCACACGCCGTCCACCTGGGTGAGGCGCCCGGAGATGTCGGAGGCCCGCACCGCGGGCGCCGTCGCCAGCGGGTCGGGCGACCCGGCCGGCGCCGGCGCCGGGACGTCGACGCCGTCGGCGCCGTGCGCTGCGGTGCGGGTCCCCTCCTCGTCCAGGACGACGACCCACCCCCCGAGCAGGTCGGCCAGCGCGTGCGCGATGTCGTGCACCCCGCCGCCGCCGAGGACGACGTGCGCGAACCGGTCGTGGGCCGTCGCCGCGCGCTCCGCCGAGACCGCCTGGCGACGGACCGTCTCGTGGGCCGCGGACAGCGCGTCGAGCGCTTCCCGGGTGGCCGTCGCGGCCCGCGCCTGCACCAGCGACACCGCCGCCAGCGCCGCCAGCGACCCCAGCAGCGAGACCTCCTCGTGGCTGAACGGGCGCCGGGTCCGGTTCGCCGCGAACAGCACGCCGACGAACTCGCCGTCCACCAGCAGCGGGACGCCGCAGATCGCCACCAGCGCCTCGTCGCCGACGGCGCCGTCGATGTCCCGGGTGTGCTGGAAGCGGGAGTCGGCGAGGTAGTCCGATGTCCAGTAGGGCCGGCGCGTCTGGGCGACGAGACCGCCGAGGCCGGAGCCGAGCGGCAGGCGCACCGCCTGGAAGCGCGCGGACACCGACCCGTCGGTGGCCCGCATGAACGTGTCGCCGACGTCCGGGTCGTACAGGGTCAGGTAGGCCACGTCGGTCCCGAGCAGCGCCCGGGCCCGGCGCACGATCGCGTCCAGGACGCCGTGGGTGTCGCGGACCGACGCGAGCTCGCGGGCGGTGTCCACCAGCGCGCTCAGCTCCGCCTCGCGCCGGCGACGGGCGTCCAGGACGCCGCGGACCCGCAGCGCCAGTGCCCGCGCCGCCTCTCCGGCCTCCGCGTCGACCTGCGCGACGCGGTCGGCCTGGCGCTCGAGCTCCTCGGCGCCGGCGTCCTCGGCGAGCAGCCGCAGCAGCTCCAGCGTCGACGAGGGCACGGCCCCGATCCTGCCACCGGCACCACGGTGCGTCGCCGGTCGGGCCGCCGCAGGTGCAGGCGCGGGCGCCGGCGCAGGGTGGCGGGGGCTCACCGGGCGGTCCAGCCCCCGTCCACCGGGAACGAGGCGCCGGTGACCGAGGCGGACGTGGGCCCGCACAGGAACGTGACCAGGTCAGCGACCTCCACCGGCTCGATGAGCCGCTTGACCGCCACCGCACCCAGCATCACGCGCTCGACGACCTCGTCGGGGGAGATGCCGTGCGCGGCCGCCTGGTCGGCGACCTGCCGCTCCACCAAAGGCGTGCGGACGTACGCGGGGTTGACGCAGTTGCTCGTCACGCCGTGCGCGGCGCCCTCCAGGGCCACCACCTTGCTGAGGCCCTCCAGCCCGTGCTTGGCCGCCACGTACGCGGACTTGTACGGGCTGGCCCGCAGGCCGTGGGCGCTGGAGACGTTCACCACCCGCCCCCACCCCTGCGCGTACATGTGCGGCAGGACGCGGCGCACGAGCCGGAACGGGGACTCGAGCATCAGCCGGACGATGAACGCGAACCGCTCCGGCGGGAACTCGTGCACCGGGGCCACGTGCTGTACGCCGGCGTTGTTGACGAGCACGTCGACCTCGGCGGGCAGCGCGTCGACCGCGGCGAGGTCGGCCAGGTCGCACACCAGCGGCGTGACCCCCGGCGCCTCGGCCGCCAGGTCGTCCAGGCCGGCCGCGTCCCGGTCGACGGCCAGCACCTGCGCGCCGTCCTCCAGCAGCCTGCGCACGCACGCCGCGCCGATGCCCCCGGCCGCGCCGGTCACCAGCGCGGTGCGGCCCGTCAGCGTGCCCATGCCGTCGTCCCCGACGTCCGTCGACCCATGCCGAGGACGCTAGGTCCAGCGCGTCCGCCGGGACGTGTGCGCCGGGGACGCAGTTCACGACCGACCTGTGGTGGTCCACCACACCTGCGGTCAGCGGTAGCGCACGTCCCGTCCCCAGCCACGGGGGCGCTCGTCCCGGACCGGGTCGGCCAGGGCCTCCCGGACGTCACCGCCGGTCAGTCCCAGGGACACCTCGTCCGCCGTGACGAGGACCGGGGCGGCCAGGCCGCGGGCGACCTCGGCGGTCGCCGACCACGCGGCGCCGACGAACGCCGGGTCGATGCGGGCCAGGTCGTACCAGCCGCGGGTGCGCATGGGCACGGCGAGGGCGCGCATCCCCGAGCCGTCGTCCTCGGCGAGGTGACGGCGCAGCGCGCCGGACAGCAGCAGGCTGGGCACGTCGACGCCGCCGACCGGCCGCAGCACCTGCTGGCGGGGCCCGCGGTCGCGCCGCAGCCGCTGCACGACGAGGTGGCCCATGCCCTCGGCGTGCTCGCGCACCGACGGCCACCAGGCGGCGGGGTCCACCCCCGCGGCCGCGGCGACCCCGGTAGGCAGCGGGACGACCTCCAGCGGGTCGTCGAGCAGCCCGAGCAGACCGACCCCGCACACCAGGGCGTCGCCGAGCAGCGGCTCGCGGACCCACCCGTCGTCCTGGGCCAGGGCGTGCCCGTGCGGCAGGGCCAGAGCGCGCGCGGCGGGGCGCAGCACGGCGGGCGCCTCCGGCCCCAGCTCGGCGACGAGCAGCCGCAGCCGCAGCCACTGGGTGAGGCGGGTGCGCGCCACGCCGCGGTCCGGCGGGTGGCCGGCGACCACGTCCGCGACCACCGACCACGGCACGAGCACGTCGGGGTGCTCGGTCAGGGCGACCCCCTCGTCCCGGGGGTCGAGGTCGATGTCGGCGAGCACGCTGACGGCCAGCGCCAGGTGCCGCAGGGGCGCGGTGCGCCCGGACCCGTCCTGCACCCGATCACCGTAGGGGCGCCCGTCCGCCGGGACCTGCCGGGCACCACCCGTTCGGCCCTGTCCGTGACCTCGCGTGGCGGCACCCTCGCGGCCCCCGGGGCAGGCGCTCGACCGGGTCCGCGGCGCCCGCGTCCGGACGTGTCCCGGCGGGGCGCGGCCCCCGGGAGATCGCCCGTGCGTGGCGCTTGGGTCAGAAGGGGTTCCTGCCGATAGGAGGGCAGAGCCGGAGGGTGTGCCGAAGGGCGCTCCCCGGACGGGCTCGCGGGGTGAGGGGAGGTGGGTGCGACGAGCACGATCGGGACAGCGCTCGACGTCGACCTGCTCGAGGACTCCGTGCGCCGCGACCTGGGCGCCGCGCACGCCACCGCCGTCGCCTGGCTCGCCGAGCAGGGCGAGCACGTCGACCCCGTCACCCTGCGCCGGGTGCTGCTCGTGCGGGTCGACGTCGAGGCGCGACGCGGGCGGACCGAGACGAGCGCCCGGGTCATGCGCGAGGTCAACGCGTGGGCCACCGAGCACGGCTCGACGTACCTGCAGGCGCGCAGCCACCGGTTGCTGTCCGCCCTCTTCCGCCGTATCGGCGACTGGGGGACGGCGCTGGAGCACGCGGTGCCCGCCGTCGCGCTGCTCGACGCCGGCGTCCGGGCCGTCCTGCGCGCCGACCACCTGCTGGGGCTCGCCGACGCGCTCGGCTCCTGCGAGTCCTTCGACGAGGCGCACCGGCGCTACCAGGAGGCGGGCCGCCTCGCCGAGCAGGCGGGGGACCAGCACCTGCGCTGCATCGTCCTGAACAACCTCGCCTACACCTACTACCAGGCGGGCCGGGGCGCCGAGGCGGTCGAGACCGCGGAGCGGCTCAAGGCGGTGACGGCCGCCCGGGGGATGACCCTGGACGTGCACGACCGGGACACGGTGGCCCGCGCCTACCTGATGGACGGCCGTCTGGACGAGGCCGAGGCCCAGCTGGAGCCCGTGCTGCGCGGAGGGGTGGAGGGCGAGTCCGACTTCGACGGGGTGGCCCAGTGCCTGCTCACCCTCGCCGAGATCCAGCGCCGCGGCGGCCGCACGCAGCAGGCCCAGGCGACCCTGGACCGCTGCCGGGCGCTCGCCGAGGAGCAGCAGCTGTCGGGCGTGGCCCTGGAGGTGCTGGAGGAGCAGTCGGCCCTGCACGCCGCGGCGGGTCGCTACCAGGAGGCCTACGAGACCTTCCGCGCCTTCCACGCCCAGGAGCGGGCGGTGAAGTCCGCGGAGAAGGAGGCGCAGGCTCGCACCCGCCAGGCGATCTTCGAGACGACGGAGGCCCGCCGCGACAGCGAGCGCTTCCGGCGCCTGGCGGAGCGCGACCCCCTGACCGGCCTGCACAACCGCCGGTACGTCGACGCCCAGCTGACGACGCTGCTGGTGGAGGCCGCTGACACGGGCCGCCCGCTGACGGTGGCGCTGGTCGACCTCGACCACTTCAAGTCCGTCAACGACACGTACTCGCACGAGGTCGGGGACGTCGTCCTGCGCCGGGTCGCCGGGGTGTTGCTGGCAGCGGCCGGCGAGGTCGACGGCGGCGTGGCGGCCCGGATGGGCGGGGAGGAGTTCCTGCTCGTCCTGCCGGGGCTGTCGGGCCCCGAGGCCGCCCAGCGGCTGGAGGCGGTCCGGCGCGACCTGGCGGCGCACCCGTGGGCCGACGTCCTGCCCGACCGGGTGGTGACCGCCAGCATCGGTGCCGCGAGCGCGCCCCAGGACGCCGTCGACCGCTCGCAGCTCCTGCGTGCCGCGGACGACCGCCTGTACCAGGCGAAGGCCGCCGGCCGGGACCGTGTCGTGGTCCCGTCCCCCCGCACCGGCTGACCCGGCTCCCGCCACCTCGGCTGGGACGGCGAACGGCCCCGTCCCGGTGGGGGACGGGGCCGTTCGCCGGTGTCAGCGGTGAGGGCTGGTCAGCCGGCCACGCTCGCGACGCCCGGCTCGAGGAACCGGCGTCCGGTGACCTTCTCGGCGATGCCGCTGCGGTCCAGCAGCGGTGTGACGCCGCCGTTCCAGAACGAGAACCCGGCGCCGGTGATCATGCCGAGGTCGACGTCCTGCGGCGCGGCCACGACCCCCTCGTCGAGCATGAGGCGGACCTCCTCGGCCAGCACCGACAGCACCCGCTCGCGGACCTGCGCGGGCTCGAGCACCACCGGGTCGGCCGGCTTCTCGAGCAGCGCCTCCACCTCGGGGTCGAGGACCGGCTTGCCCTCGGGCCAGATGTAGAAGCCGGGCTTGCCGGCCTCCACCACGCGGCGCAGGTTGTCGGAGACGTGGAACCGCTCGGGGAACGCCCGGTGCAGCGTCTCGCTGTTGTGCAGCGCGATGGCCGGGCCGACGAGGCCGATGAGCACGAACGGCGGCATCGGTGCCAGGCCGGCGATGGCCTTGTCGGCGACCTCGACGGGGGTGCCCTCGTCGACGACCTTGGCGACCTCGCCCATGAACCGGCCCAGGAGCCGGTTCACGACGAAGGACGGGGAGTCCTTGACGAGGATCGTCGTCTTCTTCAGCGCCTTGCCGGTGGCGAACGCCGTGGCGAGGGTGGCGTCGTCGGTCTGCTCGCCGTTGATGACCTCGAGCAGCGGCATGACGGCGACCGGGTTGAAGAAGTGGAAGCCGACGACCCGCTCCGGGTGCTGCAGCCGCGAGGCCATCTCGGTGACCGACAGCGAGGAGGTGTTGGTGGCCAGCACGCACTCGGGGGAGACGACCGCCTCCACCTCGGCGAACACCTTCTGCTTGACGCCCATCTCCTCGAACACGGCCTCGATGACGAAGTCCGCGTCGGCGAAGCCTTCCTTGGACGTGGAGCCGGTGACCAGGCCCTTGAGGCGGGTGGCCTTGTCGGCGCTGACCCGGCCCTTGGCCTGCAGCTTGTCGACCTCGGCGTGGACGTAGCCGACGCCCTTGTCGACCCGCTCCTGGTCGAGGTCCGTGAGCAGCACCGGCACCTCGAGGCGCTGGGCGAACAGCAGCGCGAGCTGGCTGGCCATCAGACCGGCACCCACGATGCCGACCTTCGTGACCGGACGGGCCAGGCCCTTGTCGGGCGCGCCGACCGGTCGCTTGGCGCGCCGCTGCACGAGGTCGAACGCGTACACGCCGGCGCGGAACTCGTCGCTGAGGATGAGGTCGGCGAGGGCCTCGTCCTCGGCCGCGAACGCGGTGTCGCGGTCCGCGGTGCGGGCCAGCCGGATGAGGTCCAGGGCCCGGTACGGCGCCGGCGCCTGGCCGGCCACCTTGGCGTCGACGCCGGCCCGCGCCGCCGCGACCGCGCCGTCCCAGGCGGTCTCGTCGTCCAGGTCGACCGGGCGGCGCTCGACCGTCGTGGCGCCGGTCAGCACCTGCGCGGCCCACCGCAGGGACTCCTCGAGGAAGTCGGCGGGCTCGAACAGCGCGTCGGCGATGCCGAGCTCGAAGGCCTTGGGGCCCTTGAGCATCCGGTTGTTGTTGAGCGCGTTGTCGACGATGACCGTCAGCGCGTCGCGGACGCCGACGAGGCGGGGGAGCAGGTACGTGCCGCCCCAGCCGGGCACGAGGCCGAGGAAGCACTCGGGCAGCGCGACGGCCGGCACGCCGGCGGAGATGGTGCGGTACGTGCAGTGCAGCGCGATCTCCACGCCGCCGCCCATCGCGGCGCCGTTGACGAAGGCGAACGAGGGCACGGGCAGCTCGCCCAGACGCCGCATCTGGTCGTGGCCGAGGCGGGCGACGGCCAGCGCCTGCTCGCGGTCGGCGAGCTGGCCGACGTCCTTGAGGTCGGCGCCGACGGCGAAGATGAACGGCTTGCCCGTCACGCCGACGGCGGCGATCTCGCCGGCCTCCGCGCGGGTCTGGACGGTGTCCAGCGCGGACCTGAGGTTGAGCAGGCCCTGCGGGCCGAAGGTCGTGGGCTTCGTGTGGTCGAAGCCGTTGTCCATGGTGATCAGCGCCATCGTCCCGGCGCCGCCCGGCAGGGCGACGTCGCGGACGTGGAAGCTCGTGACGCGCTCGTCGCCGGTGCCGGCGGCGAGCTGCTCGGGGGTGGTGGCGGTGGTGGTGGTCATCAGGCCGCGGCCTCCTTGCCGAAGTCGGCGTGGTGGGGGTTCTCCCAGATCACGGACGCGCCCATGCCCAGGCCGACGCACATCGCGGTCAGGCCGTAGCGGACGTCGGGGTTCTCCTCGAACTGGCGGGCGAGCTGGTTCATCAGCCGGACGCCGGAGGAGGCGAGCGGGTGCCCGATCGCGATGGCGCCGCCCCACGGGTTGACCCGCGGGTCGTCGTCGGCGATGCCGAAGTGGTCGAGGAAGGCGAGCACCTGGACGGCGAACGCCTCGTTGAGCTCGAACAGCCCGATGTCGTCGATGGTCAGGCCGGCCAGCCTGAGCGCCTTCTCGGTGGCGGGGACGGGGCCGACGCCCATGAACTCCGGCTCGACGCCGACGAACCCGTAGGAGACCAGGCGCATGCGCACCGGCAGGTCGAGCTCGGCGGCGGCCTCGGCGGAGGCGAGCACGCACGCCGTGGCGCCGTCGTTGAGACCGGCGGCGTTGCCCGCGGTGACGTTGCCGTGCGGGCGGAAGGGCGTCTTCAGGGAGGACAGGTCCTCCATCGTGGTGCCGGGCCGCGGCGGCTCGTCCTGCGTCGCCAGGCCCCAGCCCAGCTCGTCGTGGCGGGTGGCCACCTCGACCAGGTCGGGCTGGACCTTGCCGTTGGCGTACGCCTTGGCCAGCTTCTCCTGGCTGCCGACCGCGAACGCGTCGGCCCGCTCCTTGGTCAGGTGCGGGAACCGGTCGTGCAGGTTCTCGGCGGTCTTGCCCATCACCAGGGCGCTGGGGTCGACGAGCTTCTCGGCGATGATGCGCGGGTTGGGGTCGACGCCCTCGCCCATCGGGTGGTGGCCCATGTGCTCGACCCCGCCGGCGATGACGACGTCGTACGCGCCGAACGCGATGCCCGAGGCCGTCGTGGTCACGGCGGTCATCGCGCCGGCGCACATGCGGTCGATCGCGAAGCCGGGGGTGGTCTTGGGCAGGCCCGCCAGCAGGGCGGCGGTGCGCCCGATGGTCAGGCCCTGGTCACCGGTCTGCGTGGTGGCGGCGACGGCCACCTCGTCCACGCGCTCCGGCGGCAGGCTCGGGTTGCGGCGGAGCAGCTCGCGGATGCACTTGATGACGAGGTCGTCGGCGCGGGTCTGGGCGTACATGCCCTTCGGGCCGGCCTTGCCGAACGGGGTGCGGACGCCGTCGACGAAGACGACGTCGTGGGCGGTGCGGGGCACGGACCCTCCTGGAGGTGACGTGGGTGTGGTCGTCACACCCAGGCTACTCGCCGGTAACAAGGCAGGCGAGGTCCGGGTGGGTGGCCTGGGTCACCCGGTGGGTCAGTCCTGCTCGGCGGGTGAGGGGCTGGCGGCCATGACCTCCGCCAACCGCGCCGCAAGCAGCTCGACCTGCCAGGGGCGGGCGCCGGCCTCCGCCAGCGCGACCGCGACCGCCTGGCCGTCCGTCGGCTCCGGGGGTCGCCAGCACAGCCGTCGCAGGGTGTCGGGGGTCAGCAGGTTCTCCACGGGCACCGCCAGCTCCTCCGAGAGGCCACCGACCAGCTCCCGGGCCCCCGCGAGCCGCGCCGCGGCGGCGGGGTCCTTGTCCTTCCACACGCGCGGGGGAGGAGGACCGTCCCCCGGGACGGCGTGCGCCGGCAGCTCCGACTCCGCCATGGCGCGTCCGCGCTCAAGCGCGGCGAACCAGGTGTCCGCCATCCGCCGGTTGGCGGGACCGGAGAACACCGGCAGCCGGACGAGCTCCTCACGGGTCCGGGGCCCGGCGGCCACGGCCGCGACCATCGCCTTGTCCGGGAGCACCCGGCCCGGGGAGAGGTCGCGGCGCTGGGCGACCCGCTCGCGCTCCTGCCACAGCTCGCGCAGCACCGCGAGCTGGCGCCGGTTGCGCAGCTGGTGCAGTCCCGACGTCCGGCGCCAGGGCTCCGCGCGCGGCGGTGCCGGGGGCTGGTCGCGGACGGCGGTGAACTCCTGGCGGGCCCACTCGAGCTTGCCCTGGCGGTCGAGCTCCGCCGCCAGCGCGTCCCGCAGGTCGAGCAGCACCTCGACGTCCAGCGCGGCGTAGCGCAGCCACGGCTCCGGCAGGGGCCGGGTCGACCAGTCGACCGCGGAGTGCTCCTTGGCCAGCCGGTAGCCGAGCAGGCGCTCGACGACGGCTGCCAGGCCGACCTTCTCGAAGCCGGCGAGCCGGGCGGCGAGCTCGGTGTCGAAGAGCTCGCCACCGGGACGCAGGCCGGTCTCGGCCAGGCACGGCAGGTCCTGGGAGGCGGCGTGCAGGACCCACTCGGCCCCGCCCAGCGCCTCACCGAGACCGCTGAGGTCGGGCAGCGGGACGGGGTCGACCAGGACGGTGCCCGCCCCGGCCCGCCGCAGCTGCACCAGGAACGCCCGCTGCCCGTAGCGGTACCCCGAGGCGCGCTCGGCGTCGACGGCGACCGGACCGGTCGCCGACGCGAGGGCCTCGACGGCGGCCTGCAGGGCGGCCGGGGAGCCGACGACGTCGGGCACGCCGTCGCGCGGGGCGTCGAGCGGGTGGGCCTCCTCGACGTCCATGGCCCCACCGTACGGGGGCCGGGCACCGCTCACGCGCAGGCCGGACGGCGTGCCGGGCCCCGCACCCCGCGACGGGTGTGACGTCGCCGGTGCCGGGTCAGCTGATCAGGCCGGCCCGCAGGGCGATGACGACCATCTCCGCGCGGTCACCCGTGCCCAGCTTGCGGGCGATGCGGGCGAGGTGGCTCTTGACCGTGAGGGCGGACAGGCCGAGGGCCTCACCGACGTCGCGGTTGGACCGGCCCTCGGCGACCAGCTGCAGCACGTCGATCTCGCGCTGGGACAGGCCGTAGCTCGTCGCACCCGAGGCCCGCTCGGAGGTCGGCTGGGACGGCACGAGCTGGCCGGGGCTGGGCGGGGCGGGACGCGACGACGCGGTGCTGACGACCAGGTAGCAGGGCACGCCCGCGGCGATCGCCGCGCGGACCGCGAACGGGTCCTCCTGGGTGGCCAGCACGACGTTGCGCCGCCAGCCGGCCGCGCGCAGGTCGCGGACCAGGGTGCTGCCGGAGCCGTCCGGCAGCGTCGCCTCGACGACGCTGACGTCACCGGGCCGGCCGGTGGTGTGGCGCCGGGCCTCCTCCACGGTCGTGGCAGCGAGGACGTCGGTGGCGCCCAGACCGCGCAGGATGCGGACGGCCGCGTCCCGGGCGCTGCGGTGCTGCACCGCCACCAGGGCCGTGCTGCGCACCGGGGTGCCCGCGGGCCGGGTGCTGTTCTGTTCCACGACAGCCGTCACGCCGCTTCCTCCTCGACCGCGCCCCGTCGTCGCGACAGGGCCTCGTGCACTTCCTATCGGCCGGTGGGCCGCCGTCCTTGACCCTTCCGGCGGATCGACTCCGGCGCGGAGGCGTGCTGTCCGACGGTCAGCGCAGCCGGCGCGTCAGCGGGGCGACGCCCTCCGGCAGCGGTGGCAGGCCGGCGACGGTGCACAGCAGGTCGGCCCAGGCGTGCAGGTGCGGAGCGAGGTCCGCGCCCTCCGGCGTCCAGCTCGCGCGGACCTCGATCTCCACGGTCGCGGGCCGCTCGGCGAGGGAGCCGTGGCTGTCGGACAGCACCCGGGTCACCGTGCCCCCGGCGGCGTGGGCCGACGCCCCGGCGTTCGTGAGGCACTCGACGAGCCAGGACCACCCGACCTGGCCGAGCAGCGGGTCGGCACCCATCTCGGGCTCGAGCTCGGCGCGGACGAACGAGACCACCCGGAAGGTCCCCTCCCAGGCCTCCTGCCCGGCCGGGTCGTGCAGCAGCACGAAGCGCCCGGTCGCCAGCTCGTCGACGTCCTCCGCCGGACCGGCGACCACGTCCGCCGACAGCGCCGCCGAGTACGGGGCGATCCGCCCGGGCGCGGGCACCTCCTCCAGGCGCACCTCGGGGCGCAGCCGAGCGCTCCGCAACGCCTCGACGGCGCGCTGGAAGCCTTCTGGGGGGACGCCCGGGACCCCGTGGACAGCCACGTCCGCAGCCTAGGCCGGGAGGTCGGCGCGAGCACGCACCCGCGCCCGCGCGCGTCGCGGCCCGTCACCCGTCCGCGCGGGTGCGGACCGGCCCGTCCGCGGGCACGCTGGGTCCGAGCGACGGGTGCGATCGGGAGGCCTCGGGTGGCTGCTGGGACGGCGAGCGGGCGCTCCGGGAGCACCACCGCGGGGCCCGCCGTGGGGACGCCGGACCACCGGCGGTCCACCTGGGTGGCCGCGATGGTCGGTGCGGGGGTGATGGCGGCCGTCGACGAGATCGTCTTCCACCAGGTGCTGGGCTGGCACCACTTCTACGACCGCTCCACCAGCGAGGTCGCGCTGGCCTCCGACGGGTTCCTGCACGCCGCCGAGCTGCTCGTCCTGGTCGCCGGCACCTTCCTGCTCGTCGACCTCGCCCGCCGGCAGGCCCTGGTGGCGCGCGCGGCGTGGGCCGGGGCGTTCCTGGGCCTCGGCGGCTTCCAGCTGTTCGACGGGCTCGTCGACCACAAGGTGCTGCGCATCCACCAGGTCCGCTACGACGTCGACCTCCTCCCGTACGACCTGGTCTGGAACCTGGCCGGGGTGGTGCTGCTCGTGGTCGGGCTGGCCCTGCTGCGGCGCGGCCGCCGGGAGCGCAGGGCCGCCGCGGGTGGGCGGTGACCGACGCCGGCCCCGACGGGTGGTGGGTCCCCGCCCTGGTGCTGGTGGTGCCCCTCCTCGGGCTGGGCCTCACCGTCCGCCGACGTCGGGGTCGGCTGGGACGGGGCTGGAGCCGGTGGCGGGTGGCGTCCGCCGTCACCGGCGTCGCGCTCGTCGCGGTCGCCGTCAGCCCGCCGCTGGTGCACTGGGGCCACACCGACCCGCGGGGGCACATGGTCCAGCACCTGCTGCTGGGGATGTACGCGCCGCTCGCGCTCGTCCTGGCCGCTCCCGTGACGCTCCTGCTGGGCGCGCTGCGACCGCGGACGGCGCGGCGGGTCGGCCGGGTGCTGGCGAGCCGGCCCGTGCACGTGTTCGCCCACCCCGTCACGGCAGGGCTGCTGAGCACCGGCGGGCTGTTCGTCCTCTACCTGACCGACCTGTACGCCCTCAGCACGCGGGCGCCGCTCGTGCACTGGCTGGTCGCGGCGCACCTGCTGGTCGCGGGCTCGCTGTTCGCCTGGGCGGTCGCCGGGCCGGACCCCGCCCCGCGCCGGCCGGGCACGGCCACGAGGGTGGTCGTCCTGCTCGTCTCCGCGGGGGCGCACGCGGTGCTGGCGAAGACCCTGTACGCCCGGGCGGGGGAGCTGCCGCCCGGGGTGCCCGTGGTGGTGGAGCAGGCCGAGCAGGCCGCGCGGTGGATGTACTACGGCGGCGACGTCGCCGAGGTGCTGCTCGCGTGCGCGCTGCTGGCGGGCTGGTCGCGACGTGCCGCCGGCCGGGCGAGGGGTGTCCCCGTGCCGGGCGGACCGGCCGAGCGACGGCGCCCGGGCGTCGGCGTGCGACCATCGGGCCGTGCCCTCCAGCCCTGACCCGACGCCGGACGCGACCCCTGCTGCGACCCCCGACGCGACTCCCGACTCGACCGCTGACCCGGCCGCTGACCCGGCCGCTGGGGCGACCTCTGCCGCCGCCGCGTCGACGGGAGTGTCCGCCGTCCAGGACAGCGCCTTCCTCCGCGCCTGCCGCAGGCAGGACGTGCCGCACACCCCGGTGTGGTTCATGCGCCAGGCCGGGCGGTCCCTGCCGGAGTACCGGCGGGTGCGCGAGGGCACCACGATGCTGCAGGCCTGCGCCGACCCCGACCTGGTCACGGAGATCACGCTGCAGCCGGTCCGCCGGTACGGGGTGGACGCCGCGATCCTGTACTCCGACATCGTGGTCCCGCTGCGGTCGGCGGGTGTGGACCTGGACATCGTCCCCGGCGTCGGCCCGGTGGTGGCGAAGCCGGTCCGCACGGCGGCCGACGTCGACGCGCTCCCCGAGCTGCACCCCGAGCAGGTCGAGCCGGTGGCGCAGGCCGTGCGCCAGCTCGTCGCCGAGCTGGGCGCCACGCCGCTGATCGGCTTCGCGGGCGCTCCCTTCACCCTCGCCAGCTACCTCGTGGAGGGCGGGCCCAGCCGCAACCACGAGCACACCAAGGCGATGCTCTACGGCGACCCCGGCCTGTGGGAGGCGCTGATGGCCAAGCTCGCCCGGACCACCGCCACGTTCCTCGAGGTGCAGGTCCGCGCCGGGGCGAGCGCGGTGCAGCTCTTCGACTCCTGGGTGGGCGCCCTGCCGGCGGCCGACTACGTGACCAGCGTCCAGCCGCACTCCGCCGCCGTCCTGCACGGGGTGGAGGCGCTGGACGTCGGACGGCAGGTCCCGCGGATCCACTTCGGGGTGGGGACCGGTGAGCTGCTGGCGCACATGGCGGACGCCGGCGCGGACGTCGTGGGCGTCGACTTCCGGCTGCCCCTGAACGCCGCGGCCCGGCGGGTGGGGCGTGAGAAGGCGCTGCAGGGCAACCTGGACCCGGCGATCCTGTTCGCCCCGTGGCCGGCGGTGGACGCCCGGGTCCGGCAGACCCTGGAGCTCGGCCGCCTCGCCGGCGGGCACGTCTTCAACCTCGGGCACGGCGTCATCCCCGACACCGACCCGGACGTCCTGCACCGGGTCGTCGACCTCGTGCACGAGGTGTCCGCCGGGCGCTGACCTCCGCCGCGGACGCCCGAGCGGCCGGGCGCCGGGCTGCCGCTCACCCGGACCGGCGCCGGCGGCGGACGGCCAGCACGGGGACGACGACCACGGCGGCCACCGCGGCGAACGGCAGCAGGGCACCCACCGCGGTGAGCAGCACCTGCGTGCTGGTCACGAGGGCGTCCCTGCCGGCCCGCAGCCCGGGCAGGAAGCCGGTGGCGTCGTCCGTCGCGGCGGCGACCCCGGGGGTGCGCAGGTGCACGGTCAGGGTGGCCAGGTCGGCCTGCCCGGCGAGGGCGGCGTGCCGCGCGCGGAGCGACTCGAGGTCGGCCTCCCGCGTGGCGAGCTCGGACTCCAGGGCGACGACGTCGGCCAGGGACGTCGCCTCCGCCATCAGGGCGCGGACGCGCTCGACGCTGGCCCGCTGCGTCGCCATCCGGCTCTCCAGGTCCACCAGGGCGTCCTCGACGAGGGTCTCGGTCGACCACCGCCCGACCTCGGTGCCGAGCGCGGCCACGTCGTCCGCCGCGGTCCGGAAGCGGTCGGACGGCACCCGGACGACCAGGACCGCCTCGCCCGGTCCCCGTGGCGACAGGGACCGCGGTGCGACCGCGTCGTCGGCGGGGCCCCCGGGCGCGTCCCACCCGGCCCCCGCGGTCTCCTCCCACGCCACGTGCGCGGCCACCGGGCGTCCCGAGGCCTCCTGCGCCACGAACCCGCCGTGGGAGGCGGCGACGTCCCGCACCGTCTGCGTGGCCGGCCCGAGGTCGGACACCTCGACCGCGACACCACCGCGCCGGATGCGGCGCTGGTCGTCGACGGCGGCACCCGCCGACGCCCCGGACCCGTCCGAGCCGGCCCCTGGGCCACCGCCCCCCGAGCCACCGGCCCCGTCCCCTCCGTCGGCAGTCGCGCCGCCCTCGACCGGGTCCTGCGCGGCCGGTGCGGACTGCGCGGACTCGTCGCCGGCGCCGGCCGAGCACGCCCCCAGCACCAGCGCCGGCAGGGCCACCGCCAGCGAGGTCGCGGCGAGGACCAGGCGGCGGCGCGGACGGCGGCGCAGGGGCGTGGCCAGCGGGCGGGGCGCGGGCGGGGTCGCGGTCGGGCTCGCGGCTGGGGTGGCAGGCGGGCTCGGGGTCGAGCTGGTCACGGTGGCCTCCGGGGACGGGGTGGGGCGGTCGCGGCTGGGACGGCGCGTGCGTGCGCGCACGTTCCCCTGCTGAGGGCACGGTTCGGTCCCGGGCGGGTCACGGGTGCGGCACGACCGCTCTGAGAGGCTTGGCCCGTGAGCGAGCAGCAGGGCAGCAGCCCCGAGGGCCCGGCCGGACCGCGACCCGACGGCCCGGCAGCGGGTGACCCAGGGCTGGAGACCGGGCAGGGGGAGCGGCGGGGCCGCACGGTGGTCGTCGTCGGTGCCGGGGTCACGGGGCTGGCGACGGCGTGGCGGCTGCACCGCAGCGACCCGGACTGCCGGGTCGTCGTCCTCGAGCAGGCGGACCGGGTCGGTGGCGCGCTGCTGCGCGGCCAGGTGGACCCTGACCTGGGGCTGGTGGCGGACCTCGGCGCGGAGGCGCTGCTGGCACGACGTCCCGAGGCGGTCGACCTCGTCCGCGAGGTCGGTCTGGGGGACGACCTCGTGCACCCGGCGACGTCGAGGGCGGCGATCTGGTCCCGCGGGCGTCTGCACCCGATGCCGTCCGGCACCCACATGGGTGTCCCGGGTGACCCGCAGGCGCTGCGCGGCCTCCTCACCGACGAGGAGGTCGCGCGAGCCGCGGCCGAGCCGGCGCTGCCGGCGGTGCCCGTGACCGGCGGCGACGTCGACGTCGCGTCGTTCGTGGCGGCGCGCGTCGGTCCCGCCGTCGTCGAGCGGCTGGTCGAGCCCCTGCTCGGCGGGGTGTACGCCGGTCACGCCTCGCGGTTGTCGCTGCGCGCGACCGTGCCCGTCCTGTGGCCCGCGGCCCTGCACGGGTCGTCGCTGCTCGACACGGTGCGCCAGCACACGCAGGGGGCGGGGACCGCGGCGGGTGCCGGCGCGGGGGCGCCGGTGTTCGCCGGGATCCGCGGCGGCGTCGCGCGGCTCGTCGAGGGCCTGCGCGACCGGTTGGCGGAAGGGGGCGTGGAGGTCCGGACCCGCGCGTGCGTCCAGCGGCTGCAGCGCAGCGGCGACCGGTGGCGGCTCGAGCTCGGCCCCGCGGGGCGCGGTCCGGTGCTGCAGGCCGACGCGGTGGTGCTGACGGTGCCGGCCCCTCGGGCGGCGCGGCTGCTCGCGGACGCGGTGCCCGCGGCCGCGGCTGAGCTGGGCGAGGTGCGGACGGCGTCCATGGCCGTCGGCACGTTCGTGCTGCCCGCGTCGGTCCTCGACGGGCTCGACGTCTCCGGCTTCCTCGTGCCGCCCGTCGAGGGCCGCCTGGTCAAGGCGGCGACGTTCTCCACGCGCAAGTGGGACTGGCTGCGCCAGGACGCGGGCGGCCGCGCGGTCGTGCGCGTCTCGGTGGGGCGCGCCGACGAGGAGGAGCAGCTCCAGCGACCCGACGCCGAGCTGCTGGACGCCGCGGCGGCCGACCTGGGGGAGATGCTGCGCCGCCCCGTGCCGTACCGGTCGGCGGTGCTCACCCGCTGGGGCGGCGCGCTGCCGCAGTACGACGTGGGTCACGTCGACCGGGTGGAGCGGGCGCGTGCGGCGGTCGCCGCCCACGGTGGGCTGGCGGTGGCCGGGGCGAGCTACGACGGGGTGGGCGTGCCGGCGTGCGTCGCCGGGGCGGACGCCGCCGCACGCACCGTCCTGGCCGCCCTCGGGTGAGTCACGCGCGCCGGGCCGGGGCCCGGACCCGGCAGCAGCGGCACCGAGGCGCAGGAGCACAATCGGGACCATGAGCGCAGCGTCTGACAGCACCTCGCAGGCCACGGCCGCCATGAGCGCCCGGCAGATCAACGAGACCATCCGCTACGCGATGTGGTCGGTCTTCGCGGTCCGCGAGCCGCTGGGCGACCAGGACCGGTCCGAGCTGGTCGACGAGGTCCGCGGCGTCCTGGACGACCTGGCGGGCAAGGACCTCGTCGTCCGCGGCTTCTACGACGTCGCGGGTCTGCGGGCCGATGCCGACCTCATGGTCTGGTGGCACGCCCCGACGGTCGAGGTCGTCCAGGAGGCCTACCGCCGCCTGCGGCGCACCCGCCTCGGTCGCCACCTGGCACCCGTCTGGTCGGTCGTGGCGCTGCACCGGCCCGCGGAGTTCAACAAGGGCCACGTGCCGGCGTTCATGGCGGGGGAGACCCCCCGGGCGTACGTGTGCGTGTACCCGTTCGTGCGCTCCTACGACTGGTACCTGCTCCCCGACGAGGACCGCCGGGCGATGCTGCGCGACCACGGGATGGCCGCGCGCGGCTACCCCGACGTGCGGGCGAACACGGTGTCGTCCTTCGCGCTCGGCGACTACGAGTGGCTGCTGGCGTTCGAGGCCGACGAGCTGCACCGCATCGTCGACCTGATGCGCGACCTGCGGGCCACCGAGGCGCGCCGGCACGTGCGCGAGGAGATCCCGTTCTACACCGGCCCACGGGTCGAGCTCGGCGACCTCGTCGCCGAGCTGCCCTGACTGCGCGTGTCCCACGTCCCCGAGTCCCGGTCGCCGGCCTGCCCACGAGCTGTCGGTGTGCCTGTCCTGACAGCGTCGGTGGCATGAGCGACGCCGAAGCTACCGCCGTTGTGCTCGACGACGGAGAACGCCGGTTCCTCCGTGCGGCTCTGTTGGAGTGGGGCGGCCCGGCGCGCCCGACGGACGAGCTCGCTGCGGCGATGGGCTTCTCCAGCGCGGAGCGCATGGCGGCCGAGGCGTGGCACCTCTGGCACAGGATCGAAGCGGGGGACGCGCTGACGGCCGGCGACTGGCGACGAGTCCTGCTAGCCGCTGAGATCGTCTTCGTCAGCGACGTCGTGAGGTCAGGTCTGGACTGGGCCACCACGTCAGGGATGCCGGACTCCGAGGCCCTTGTCGTTCTCCGCGGACTCCAGCGCAGGTTGCCGAGATGGCGTGGCAGCGCGCAGTTCACCGTGAACGACGCCGGCCGAGTCACCATGACGGATCCCGAGCGCCTGGAGCCGTAGCGCACCCTCCCGCTGCTGGGCACGGTGCTGATGGCGCGCGCAGCGCGACCTCGACGCATCAGGCGTGGGGCAGGCCGGAACACCGACTGCTCGCGCTTCCCTGCCGACCCGGTCCGCCTCGACGCTGAGCCGCTGGTCCAGGTTCCTTGCGGCCGTTGCGGTCACCTCACGGGCCACCGTGACCAGCCCGAGCCGAGCGGTGACGTCCTCGGCCGCCAACTGCTCGGGCCAACGGCGCCAGCGGTGCTGGCCCCGTCGGTCCCGTCACGGGCGGTCGACATGCGCAGCACGGGTGCTCAGGTGTCTGGCCCGGCAGTTGGGCCGAGACGCTCCTAGCGGCAGCAGCGGCCTGACCGCCCGCTCAGACCTCGCGCAGGTCGTGGTCGGCGGCCTCCCGGCCGGCGGCGAGCGGGTCGGGCTCCGGCTCCTCCTGCGCGACCCGGTCGTCGAGCGTCTCCCGGCCGGCCTCGTCGGACGGCGTGTAGCCGTCCTCGGTGACCGGCGTCGGCTCCTGCGGTGGCTCCCACGTGTCGTCGTCGACGTCCGGCAGCAGCCGGTCGGTGGCCAGCGACTCCGGGTCGTCCCGGCCCTCGAGCGGCTCACGGGCCGCCTGCAGGTCGTGGTCGTCCAGCGCCTGCTCGTCTCCGGCGACCCCTGCGCCGTCCCGGTCGTCCCGCAGCTCGGGGTCGCCCGAGACGTCCGGGTGGTCGGCCGGGTCGACGTCCACGACCGGGGTCGGGTCGGTGTCCTGCTGCGCGGGGTCGGTGCTCATGCCCCCACCCTCGCGTGCCGCCACGCCGCTCGCATCCGGACGGGTGGGCGTCCCGTGCGCGGCCCGCGCGGCGGTCAGGCCGGCTCGGACCGTACGGTGTCACGCACCGGGCCGCGGGCCATCGGCACGTGCGGGATGCCGTCCTCGTCGAACCGCGGCCCGGTCGGGGTGAAGCCCCACCGCTCGTAGAAGCCGGTCAGGTGCGCCTGCGCGGCCAGGACGAGCGGGCCGTGGCCGTGCCTGCGGACGACGTCGTCGACGAGGGCCGCGGCCAGACCGCGACCGCGGACGTCCGGCCGGGTCACGACCCGCCCCACCCGTCGGACGCCGTCGGGTTCGGTGAGCACCCGCAGGTACGCCGCGGGGCGCTCGTCGCCGGCGGCACCGGCGGACCCGTCCGCGCCGCCGTCCCACCACACGTGCTCGGTGCCGGGTTCGACGTCGCGGCCGTCGAGCTCGGGGTACGGGCAGGCCTGCTCGACGACGAAGACGTCGACGCGCAGCCGGACGATCCCGTGCAGCGTCCGCGGGTCCAGCTCGTCCCAGCGGGCGTGGCGGGTGGTCACCGCCCGGACGCCGCCTCGTCGTCCGCCGGCGCCCCGGGCTGCAGCGTCAGGCTGATCGAGTTGATGCAGTAGCGCTGGTCGGTTGGGGTGTCGAAGCCCTCGCCCTCGAAGACGTGCCCGAGGTGGGAGCCGCAGCGGGCGCAGCGGACCTCGACGCGCCGCATCCCCAGGGTGGTGTCCTCCAGGTACTCGACCCGGTCCTCGGCCAGCGGCGTGTAGAACGACGGCCACCCGCAGTGGCTGTCGAACTTCGTCTCGCTGCGGAACAGCTCGGCGCCGCAGGCGCGGCACGCGTACACGCCCACCTGCTTGGCCTCGGTGTACTCACCGGTCCACGGGCGCTCGGTGCCCGCCTGGCGCAGCACCTGGTACTCCTCCGGCGACAGCCGGGCGCGCCACTCCTCGTCGGTCAGCTGGACGTCGTAGCGGCGGCCGGTGCTCTCCATGGACGCGGTCTCCCGGGGTCGTCGGTGTCGGAACGGACCTCCGGTGCAACGGCCCCGGGCGGGGGCGTGTTCCGCGCAGCGCCGTCCCGTCGGCCCCGCGCGGCATGATGGCGGCCATGGCGAGCCGCGCGGTGGTCATCGAGGTCCCCTCGGCCGTGGCCGAGGACGGCGTCCGGCAGGTGCGGGTGTCCAGCCCGGACCGGGTGCTGTGGCCCGAGGTCGGGGTGACGAAGGAGGAGCTGGCCCGGTACGCCGTGGCGGTGGCCGACCCGCTCGTTCGGGCGTTGGGGGACCGGCCGGTGACGCTGCAGCGGTTCCCGGACGGCGTCGACGGCGAGGCGTTCTACTCCAAGAACCCGCCCCGCGGGGCGCCGGAGTGGGTGCGCACCGTGCAGTGCACCTACCCCAGCGGTCGGCGGCACCCGCAGCTGGTCGTCGACGAGGTGGCCACGGCGGTGTGGGCGGTGCAGATGAACACGATCACGTTCCACCCGTGGCCCGTGCGCACCGGCGACACCGACCGCCCGGACGAGCTGCGGATCGACCTCGACCCCCAGCCCGGCCGCGGGTACGCCGACGCGGTCGAGGCGGCCCACGGGCTGCGGGCCGTGTTGGCGGAGGCCGGCCTGACGGGCTGGCCGAAGACGTCGGGCAACCGCGGCGTGCACGTCTTCGCGCGGGTCCGCCCCGAGCACGAGTTCCTCGACGTGCGGCACGCCGTCATCGCGGCGGCGCGCGAGCTCGAGCGGCGGCTGCCCGAGCTCGTCACCACCGCGTGGTGGAAGGAGGAGCGGGGGGAGAAGGTCTTCGTCGACTTCAACCAGGCGGCCCGCGACCGCACGATCGCCGGGGCCTGGAGCCCCCGCCCGCTGCCGCACGCCCCCGTGTCGTTCCCGCTGCGGTGGGAGGACCTGGACGCCGCCGACCCGCGCGAGCTGACCGTGCGCACCGCCCCCGGCCTGCTCGCCGCGCACGGCGACGCCTGGGCCGGGGTGGACGAGGCGGTCGGGGACCTGGCGACGCTGCTCACGTGGTGGGAGCGGGACGTCGCCGACGGCCTGGGGGAGATGCCGTTCCCCCCGGACTACCCCAAGATGCCGGGCGAGCCGCCGCGGGTGCAGCCGAGCCGCATCAACAAGGACAACTGGCCGCAGGACGGCGCCCGCAGCTAGGACCCGCGGTGAGGACGGGACGCCCCTGCGGTGACCACCGGCAGCGGTCAGGACGTGGTGTCCCCCGGGTCCTGCGGGTCGACGATCTCGCGGTCCAGGGCGTCCCGGGGGATGCCCAGCGCGTCCTGCTCGTGGGCGTTCATCACGACGATGCGCCCGGAGGCGATCTCGATGGCGGTGTCGCGCACCCACTTCTCCGGCTGCTCCGGGATCGCCGCGCCGTCCATGGCCATCCGCAGCGTCTGCTCGACGTCGTCGACGGGGGCCTTCGAGTGCGTGCGCGCGACCGACACGACGATCTGCTGCAGCCGGTGCTGCACGTCCGCGACCTGCTCCGGGTGCTCCTCTGCCATGGCACGACGCTAGCCAGGGCGGGCGGCCCGCGCCCGTCGAGACGCGGTCCGCCGGGGTGGCGGTGTGCGCGTCGGCGCCGGTCAGCCGAGAAACGTCGTCCCGGCGTACACGTGCAGCACGGGGACCCCGACCTCGTCCCGGGCCCGGGACGCCCAGTCCGTGTGGAAGGTGTCCTCCACCGCGTGCGGGCGGGTCACCACCACGACCTCGCGCGCCGCGTGCCGGCGCACCGCGTCCCGCAGCGCGGGCACCGGGTCGTCCTGCGTCACCTCGCCTGTCGCCCGGACCCCCAGGGACTCCAGCGCCGCCACGGACGCGGCGAGCTGGCGCCCGGCGTCGGTGCGGGCCGCCCGCTCGTCAGGACGCTCCCGCAGCGCGGCCACCGCCTCCTTGAGCTCGAGCAGGCTGAGGTGGTCCAGGACGTCGGCCAGCAGGTTGCGCCGGGTGTCGGCGGGCACCATCACCCGGTACGCGAGCGGCTCACCGGCGTGCAGGTCGACGATCCGGCGGGCGTCACCCGCGTCGAGGGCCTCCTCGGTGAGCACCACGACCGTCTCGACCTGGTCGGGCAGCGGCGTCGCGGGGGCGTCCTGGGCGGGCTCGTCGTGGTCGTTCACGCCGCGAGACTACCCAGCGGGTCCTCGCGCCGCGCGCACGGCGGGACGCGGGCCGCGTGAGGGTCGCGCGTCAGCGCCCGCCGGTGAGGACGGCGTCCAGGTCGTACGCCAGCGGGTACTCGATCTGGTCGTACCCGCAGGACGCCGGGTCGCGGTCGGGGCGCCAGCGCAGGAGCTGCACGGCGTGCCGGAACCGGTGGTTCTCCATCTGGTCGAACGCCACCTCGGCGACCAGCTCGGGCCGCAGCCGGACGAACGAGCTGTCGGCCCGGGACTGGAAGCGGTTCGGCTCGCCCTGGCCGCGGACGACCTGGCCGTCCTCGTCGCGCAGCACGAACGGCTCGAGCTCGTCCACGAGCTCCTGCCGCCGCTTGACGGTGAACGCCGACGCCCCGCCGACCTGGACGAGCCGGCCGTCGTCGGTGTGCAGGCCGAGCAGCAGCGACCCGAGACCGGAGCCGGACTTGTGCACCCGGTACCCGATCGCGACCACGTCGGCGGTCCGCTTGTGCTTGACCTTGAGCATCACGCGCTTGCCCGGCTGGTACGGCTGGTCCAGCGGCTTGGCCACGACGCCGTCGAGGCCGGCGCCCTCGAACTCGGTGAACCACCGGGTGGCCTCGGCGGCGTCGGACGTCACCCGCGTCAGGTGCACCGGGGCGCTCACGCCGCCCAGGGCGTCCTCGAGGCGCTCGCGGCGCCGGGCGAACGGCTCGCCGAGCAGCGACGCGTCGTCCAGGGCGAGCAGGTCGAACGCCACGAAGGACGACGGGGTCTCCTCGGCGAGCCGGTTGACGCGGGAGGCCGCCGGGTGGATCCGCTGGGCCAGCGTGTCCCAGTCCAGTCGCTCCGCCCCCGGCTCGCCGACCCGGACGACGATCTCGCCGTCGACCACGCAGCGCGGCGGCAGCTCGCGGCGCAGGGCCTCGACGAGCTCGGGGAAGTAGCGGGTCAGGGTCTTCTCGCCCCGCGAACCGAGCTCGACGTCGTCCCCGTCGCGGAACACCACGCACCGGAAGCCGTCCCACTTCGGCTCGTACACGAGGCCGCCGCGCACCGAGTCCGGCGCCGGGACCTCCCCGACGGCCTTGGCGAGCATCGGGCTGACGGGCGGTTCCACGGGCAGGTCCATGCCCGCATCCTGCCCCGTCCGGGCGACGGTGGGGTGAGTTCCGCGCCCGGGCGGCGGTCGTCGCGGGGGAGCAGGCAGAATCGCCCGCATGACGACGCCGCGCCCCGGATGGCGACCGCTGGCCCTGCTGCTCGCGGGCGTCGGCGTCCTGCACTTCGCCCAGCCCGGGCCGTTCGCGCGGATCGTGCCGCGACGGCTCGGCGACCCCTACCCGTGGGTGTACGGCTCCGGGGTCGCGGAGCTGGCGTGCGCGGCCGGTCTCGCGGCGCCTCGCACGCGCAGGGCCGCGGCGCTGGCCACGGCCGCGCTGTTCGTCGGCGTCTTCCCGGCGAACGTGCAGATGGCGGTGACGGCCCACCGCTCGTCCCGGGCGTCGACGGCCACGAAGGTCGTGAGCACCGCGCGGCTGCCCCTGCAGGGGCCGCTGGTGTGGTGGGCGCTGGACGTGGCCGCGCGCTCGGCCGTCGCCGGGGGGCGCGCGCACGGGCCCGCGCGCCTCGGGCGGTCGGGACGCCGTCCCCGGCGGGGGAGCGGGTCGTGACGCCCCGGCACCCCGTCGCCCGTGCGGCCGTCAAGGGAGCGGTCGCCGGTGGCGCCGCCGCCCTGGCCGCGGGGGCGCTGACCTCGAGCCTGGCCGCGTACTTCGCCCGCCAGGTCGTGACCCCCCGCCGGGTGAAGCCGGACGACGTCGAGGTGCTGTCGGTCGGCGCGGGCACCGTCACCCTGCGGGCCAGCCCCGACACCGTGGCCCCTGGGCGCTACGGCCTGTGGACGGACGGCGGCGCCGGGCACGTGCGGCTCGGTGACGTCCTGGAGCGCGACGACGACGCCCGCACCGTCACCCGCGCGGTGCTCGGCACCGACCGGGGCCGGCTGCCGCTGGGCCACGCCCGCTGGAACCAGTACTACTTCGCCGGGACGCCGACGTCCGCGCTCGGGATCCCGCACGAGGACGTCGTCGTGACGTCCGACGCCGGCGACCTGCCCACCTGGTACGTCCCCGCGCCCGGTGAGCCGCCGGACGCCGCGCGCGACGTGTGGGCGGTCCTCGTGCACGGGCGGGGGGCGACCCGGGAGGAGTGCCTGCGGGCGGTGCCGCTGCTGCACCGGCTGGGGCTGCCGATGCTCGTCCCCAGCTACCGCAACGACCTCGAGGGCCCCTCCACCCACGGCGGTCGCTACCACCTCGGCGACACCGAGTGGCTCGACGTCGAGGCCACCGTCCTGCACGCGCTGGAGGCCGGGGCCCGCGAGGTCGTCCTCGTCGGCTGGTCGATGGGCGGGGCGATCGTGCTGCAGCACGTGTCCCGCTCCTGGACGGCGGACCGCGTGCGCGCGCTCGTCCTCGACGCGCCGGTCGTCGACTGGCGGACGGTCCTGGACCACCACGCGAAGGTCAACCGGCTGCCCAAGCCCGTCGGCCGCCTGGGCCTGTCGATGCTCGGGCACCGCACGGCACGCCAGGTCGTCGGCGTCGACGGGCCGGTCGACCTGCGCCGGATGGACTGGGTGACCCGAGCCGCCGAGCTGCGCCTGCCGGTGCTGCTCGTGCACAGCGAGGACGACGAGTTCGTCCCGGCCGGGCCGTCCCGGCGCCTCGCCGAGGCGCGGCCCGACCTGGTGACCTACGTGCCGTTCGAGCAGGCCCGCCACACCAAGGAGTGGAACGTCGACGCGGACCGGTGGGAGCGCGAGGTCGCGAGGTTCCTGCTGCAGCACCTCTAGCGGAACCGGCTGAGCCGCCGGTTCCGCCGACACCACCCGCGCGCCCTCGCCGCTGCCTACGCTGAGCCTCTCGTCCACGACGCGAGGAGCGGCGATGCGCGCGACCCCGGCAGGCCCGCGGCCCGGTGGCACCAGGGTGCGCGCGCTGCTGACCGCTGGTGCCGCGTCCGCGGCGGCCCTGCTGCTCGGCCTGCTCGTCCCGCTCGGGTGCGCGGCCTCCGCCGGAGCCTCCCCGGTGGCGCCGCTCGTCGGTTCGGGTCCGCACGTGGCGACCCGGGCCGCGGACGGGACGACGACCCTGACGCTGACGGTGTGGAACGTCGAGGAGCGGCCGGTGCAGCTGGCGCTGGACGCCACCAGCCCCTGCGAGGACCCCGACACCCGTCCCGGTGTCGCCGCGTCCTCCCAGAACCGGGTGACGTTCGAGATGCGGTGCTCCGGCGAGGGGCGGACCACCGCGACCCTGCAGGCCTCCGCGCCCTCCGACCCCGCCGGGGCGCCGGCGACCACCACGGTGACCTTCACGGTCCAGGCGCCGAGCACCCCGGACGCGGGCCCGATCTGGCGCTCGTTCCTCTGGGGCGCGCTGGTCGCCCTGGTCGCCGTCGTGCCGCCGTACCTGGTCTGGCTCGCCAACCCCCGCGGCAACCGCGACGAGGACGCCGGCGAGCACCGGGCGGCCAGGGACGACGCCTCGGCGGCGGGACGAGGCGACCAGTCCGCCTGGCACCGGCTGCGCGCCGCCCTGGAGCTGGAGCTGCCCGGCATCGCGAAGGACTGGAGCTTCGCGGACAGCTGGGCCACGAGCGCGGGACTGGCCACGGCGCTGTTCACCGGCGTCTTCGCCGCCACCGACCCGCTGGCCCTGGTGCTGGGGACGGAGTCGTCGCGGGTCCAGAGCACCGTCGTCGTCGCCTCCGCGGCCGCGGCGGCTCTCACGGCCGCGGCGCCGCTGCTGCTCGTCATCGGCAAGCGCCGTTACGCGACCCGCCACGGAGGTGTCGCGCGCCACCACACCGTCGCCGGCGTCCTGGCCGCGTCCCTCGTCGTCGTCGCCGCGGGGTCCGGTCTGATCGTCACCGTCGCGACGCTGCTGCCCGGGGGGTGGGTGACCGCGGTGGCGACCGCGGCCGTGGCGCTGCTCGTCGTCTACAGCTGGAAGTCGATCCCGCAGACGCTGGCCCTGGGGCGGTACGGGGAGGGGGTCACCACTGCGGCCGAGGGGGCGGTCGCCGTGGCGCCGTCCCGGCAGCAGGCGGCGGGGCTGCCGTGACCACGTGGTCGGCCGACGACAGCGGACGGGCCGTCAGCCGACCAGCCACCGCCCGACCAGGGCGCCGTCCGCGTGCAGCAGGTGCGCCGGGCGCAGGTCGAGGTCGACGTCCGCCCCGGCCAGCACCCGTGGGGCGTCCCCACCGAGCAGGCGCGGGACCCAGGTCAGGCACAGCTCGTCCAGCTCGCCCGACGCGGCGAGGTCGCGCAGCAGCCGCGGGCCCCCCTCGCAGAGCACCCGCGCCAGGCCGCCGTCCGCCAGGTCGTCGAGCGCCGCCGTGAGGTCGACGTCGTCGCCACCGGTGACCAGGACGCGTTCCGAGCCGAGGCGGTCGCGCAGCCGCCCGAGGACGTCGGCGCCCGCCGCCTCGCACGTCACCACCCGGGTCCCGGTCCCGGGGGAGAGCAGCGCGGGCGGCACGTCGCCGCTTCGGGTGACGACAGCGAGGACCGCCGCGGGCGCCTGGTCGAGGTCCTGGCGCACGTGCGCCGTCGACGCGACGGGCCGCGGCGGCCCGTAGCCCTCCGTGCGGACCGTCCCGGCGCCCACCAGGACGACGTCCGCGAGCCCGCGCAGCAGCGCGAACACCCGCCGGTCCGCGGCGGTGTTCAGCGAACCCGTCCGGCCGTCCGGGCCGGCCCCCGCGCCGTCCAGGGTGGCGACCATGTTCGCCCGCACCCAGCAGCCGTCCTCCGGGTAGGCGTAGAGCTGGGCCAGGGTCGCGTCGTCCAGCGGCTCGCGACCGGCGAGGTCGGCCGGCCAGACGCCGACCACCGTGCCGCCCGGCTCGTCGCCGCGGGCCGCCGCCGCGGGTGTCACACCGCGGCCTTCTCGCGGACCTGGCGCTTGATCCGCGCCAGCATCCCGCTCATCCCGCGCAGCCGCAGCAGGCTCACCGCCTCCGCCAGCGCCAGGCGGTCGGACAGGTCGTTCGGGACGGCGAGCAGCTGCCCGGCGGTCAGGCCCGCCAGGCCCTCGGCGAGGATGCCCGCGAACCCCCGGGTCGTGGGGGCCTCGGGCGGCGCGGAGAAGAACACGCGCACCGGAGCGTCCTCGCCCTGCCCGTCGACCTCCGTGACGAGGAAGATGGGGGACTGGCACTCCGGCACCGGCTCCAGCAGCTCCGGGTGGTCGGCGTAGCGCCCGGGCAGCTCGGGCAGGTTCCGGCTGAACTCCAGCAGCAGCTGCAGCCGCTCGGACGCTGACAGGGCCGTGAAGTCGTCGACGATCTCCTGCAGCGCCGGGGGCAGCGGCAGCCCGCCGTCCCCCGATGCCGACGCCGGGTCGCCCGCACCGACGGTCACGACGGCACCTCACCCGGTTCGGTGCCCTTGACGATCGGCACGCGCACCGCGTTGCCCCACTCGGTCCACGACCCGTCGTAGTTGCGCACCTTCTCGAAGCCGAGCAGGTGGGTCAGGACGAACCAGGTGTGGCTGGAGCGCTCGCCGATCCGGCAGTAGGCGACGACGTCGTCGGTGGGCGACAGGCCCTTCTCCTGCTGGTAGATCGCCTCGAGCGCCGCCCGCGGCAGGAAGGTGCCGTCCTCGGCGGCCGCCCGCGCCCACGGGACGGACTGCGCACCGGGGATGTGGCCGCCGCGCAGGGCCCCCTCCTCCGGGTAGTCGGGCATGTGCGTGCGCTCGCCGCTGTACTCCTGCGGGGACCGGACGTCGACCATCGGCTGGCCGAGGTGGGCGACGACGTCGTCCTTGTAGGCACGGATCGGGGCGTCGTCCCGTTCGACGACGGGGTAGTCGGTGCGCTCGGGGGTGGGGACCTCGGTGGTCATCTCCCGACCCTCGGCCTGCCACGTGGCGCGGCCGCCGTCGAGCAGGCGCACGTCCGGGTGGCCGAACAGGGTGAACACCCACAGCGCGTAGGCGGCCCACCAGTTGCTCTTGTCGCCGTAGATCACGACCGTCGTGTCGCGGGCGATGCCCTTGGACGCCATCAGCTCCGCGAACCCGGCGCCGTCCACGTAGTCGCGGGTCACCGGGTCGTTGAGGTCGAGGTGCCAGTCGACCTTCACGGCGCCGGGGACGTGCCCGGTCTCGTAGAGCAGGACGTCCTCGTCGCTCTCGACGACGACCAGACCGGGTTCGCCGAGGTGGTCGGCGAGCCACTGGGTGCTGACCAGGCGCTCCGGGTGGGCGTACTCGGCGAACTTCGGGTCGGTGTCGTGGGGGAGTGCCACGCGGCTCACCTCCGGGTGCGACGGCTGGGGGCGGTGACGATCCTGCCACCGCGGGCCGCCCGGCGCGCACGCCCCCCGGGCGCGCGTCGTTACGCTCGGTCCGTGCCAGCCCGCCCCCTCCCGCCGGACCGCGGTCCGGCCACCGACGTGGTCCGGCTCGTGGACCGTCACCCCGCACTCGACCGCGAGCGCCTCGTCGAGGAGATGGTGCCGCCGCCGCACTTCGCCGACGTCTCGTTCGACTCCTACGAGCCGGCGCCGGACCAGCCGAGCCAGGCCGAGGCGGTGCGGGTGCTGCGCGAGTTCGCCGGGTCGTTGGCGGACGGCGGGTCCCGCGGGCGCGGCGGCGGCCTGCGCCGGTTGCTGGGCGGTTCGCGCACCGGCGACCGGGGGCCACGGCCCGGCGTGTACCTGGACGGCGGCTTCGGCGTCGGCAAGACCCACCTTCTGGCGTCGCTGTGGCACGCCGCCCCCGCACCGAAGGCCTTCGGCACGTTCGTGGAGTACACCCACCTCGTCGGGGCGCTGGGGTTCCGGCACGCCGTGGAGGTGCTGTCCCGGCGGCGCCTGGTGTGCATCGACGAGTTCGAGCTCGACGACCCCGGGGACACCGTCCTGATGGCCAGGCTGCTGCGCGAGCTCGTCGACGCGGGCGTGCGGCTGGCCGCCACGTCCAACACGCTGCCCGACGCGCTGGGGGAGGGACGCTTCGCGGCGGAGGACTTCCTGCGGGAGATCCAGGCCGTCGCCGGCCACTTCCGGGTCGTCCGGGTCGACGGCGAGGACTACCGCCACCGCGGCCTGCCGACCCCACCGCAGGCGCTGGACGACGCGGAGGTCGCCGAGCGCGTCGCCGCCGTCCCCGGGGCGAGCCTCGACGACTTCGACGAGCTCGTCGACCACCTGGCCACCGTCCACCCGAGCCGCTACGGCGCGCTGCTCGACGGCGTGACCACCGTGGGCTGGCAGGGCGTGCGGACGGTGGAGGACCAGGCGGTCGCGTTGCGCCTGGTCGTCCTCGCCGACCGGATGTACGACCGGGACCTGCCCGTCGTCGTCGGCGGGCAGGGGCTGGACGCGCTGTTCACGCCGCAGATGCTCGCGGGCGGGTACCGCAAGAAGTACCGGCGGACCCTGTCCCGGCTGACGGCGCTCGCCCGCGACGGGCACCAGTAGCGGCTCGACCCGCCCGCTCGGCTCGGCGGTCGCGGGTCAGACGGTGTCCTCCGAGCGGCGGTGCGAGGACTGCGCGTCGGTGTCCGCGTCGTCCGGCCGCTCGGTGATGCCGGTCGCGCCCTCGGTGCGCTCGGCCGACTCGGCGAGCACCGCCTCGGCCTGCGCCTGCGGGTCCGCCGACGGGGCGTGCCGCTCCTCCGGGAGGAGCTGCGCCCGCTCGCTCACGTGCTGGTCGTCGGGGCCCCGCTGCCCGGGGCCGTCCGCCGTCCCGCCCGGCCCTCCCGTCCCCGCCTGACCGACCCTGCTGCCGCCACCCACCACGTCGACACCTCCCGTGCTCGTCGTCGAGACCTTCACCACGGCGACCGAGCGGCCCGGCAGCCGGGCCGTCCCGCGGCCCAGCACCGCGCCGTCCCAGGCGGCGACGGCCATCAGCGGGTCGGCTCCCAGCGGCACGTCCGCCGGCTCGTCCCCGAGGGTGACGACGACCCGGAAGCCGCCGCGGTGCACCACCAGCCACCGCCCGTCGTCGTGCCGCACCTCGACGCCGGCCAGGTCGCCGTCGCGCAGGTCGGGCTCGCGTGCCCGCAGGGCGAGCAGGTCCCGGTACCAGGCGAGCAGCCGCTGGTGGGGCTGGACCGCGATCTCCTCCCAGCGCAGCACCGAGGCGTCCCGGGTCCCCGGGTCCTGCGGGTCGGGCACCTGCTCGGCGTCCCACCCGTGGTCGGCGAACTCGCTGCGGCGGCCCTCGCGGATCGCGTCGGCGAGGTCGGCGTCCTCGTGGTCGGTGAAGAACTGCCACGGCGTGCCCGCACCCCACTCCTCGCCCATGAACAGCATCGGGGTGAACGGGGAGGTGAGGACCAGGGCGGCGGCGGCCGCCGCCAACCCCGGACCCGTCGTGGCGACCGGGCGGTCGCCGACCGCGCGGTTGCCCACCTGGTCGTGGTTCTGCGCGTACGCGACGAACGCGTGCCCGTGGTGGCGCGCCGGGTCGACCGGCGCACCCCAGTCCTCGCCGCGGAACGTCGAGTAGGTGCCGTCGTGCAGGAACACCCGCGTCATGACCTTCGCGAGCGCGTCGAGTCCGCCGAAGTCGCAGTAGTAGCCCTGTCGCTCACCGGTGAGCAGCGCGTGCAGGGCGTGGTGGACGTCGTCCGCCCACTGGGCCGTCATGCCGAGCCCGCCGTCGTCGACCGGCTCGACCGTCCGGGGGTCGTTGAGGTCGGACTCGGCGACCAGGCCCAGCGGCCTGCCCAGCTCGCGGGAGAGCTCGGCGGTCTCCGACGCGAGCTGGGCGAGCACGTGGGTGCCCGAGTCGTCCTTCAGCTCGTGGACGGCGTCGAGGCGCAGCGCGTCGACGTGGAAGTCGCGGAACCAGCGCAGCGCGTTGTCGACGACGAAGCGCCGGACCTCCGCGGACCCCTCGTCGTCGAGGTTCACCGCGGAACCCCACGGGGTGTGGTGCCTGTCCGTGAAGTAGGGACCGAAGTCGTGCAGGTAGTTGCCGCTCGGTCCCAGGTGGTTGTAGACGACGTCGAGGGCCACGGCCAGACCCCGGGTGTGGCAGGCGTCGACGAACCGCTGCAGGGCCTCCGGGCCGCCGTACGGGTCGTGGACCGCGTACAGCGCCACGCCGTCGTAGCCCCAGCCCCAGCGTCCCGGGAAGGCGGCGACCGGCATCAGCTGGACGACGTCCACGCCCAGCGACACGAGGTGGTCGAGCCGGGAGTGGGCGGCGTCCAGCGTCCCGTCGGCGGTGAAGGTGCCGACGTGCAGCTCGTAGAAGACGGCGCCGCGCACGTCCACGCCGCGCCAGGTCCCGTCGCGCCAGCCGTGCCGGGTGGGGTCGAACACCCGGCTGGGACCGTGCACCCCGTGCGGCTGCCACGCCGAGCGCGGGTCCGGCCTCCCCGGCCCGCCGTCGACGTGGAAGAGGTAGTCGGTCCCGTGCCCGGCCCCGTCGACGTCGGCGGACCACCAGCCGTCGTCCGACCTCGTCAGCGCCACGGTGCGAGGCACGCCACGACCGGGGGGCTGCGTGCCCGGCTCGCCGTCGTCCGCCGCGTCGGGCAGCACCTCGACGTCGACCCCCTGCGCCGTCGGCGCCCAGACGCTGAACCTGTGCATGCGGACAGCCTCTCCGGGGCCCCCGCGGCCCGCCATTCGGGGCCGCTCGCTCAGCGCCTGCCGGCCCGGGAGGGCAGGCTGTCGGTCAGCCGCGCCACCAGCGGGCCGCCCACGGCCATGACCAGCACGTAGCCCGTGGCCAGCGGGCCCACCTCGGGGTGACCCGCAGACACCGCCAGGCCGGCGATCACGACGGAGAACTCGCCGCGTGCGACGAGGGCGGCACCGGCACGCCAACGCCCTCGGGGACCGACCCCGTCCGTGCGCGCGGCGAACCAGCCGGTCCCCAGCTTCGTCACCGCGGTCACCAGCGCCAGCACGGCCACCGGCACGAGCACCGGCGGCAGGTCCGCCGGGTCGGTGCCCAGGCCGAAGGCCACGAAGAACGTGGCGGCGAACACGTCCCGCAGCGGGCCGAGGACGGTGCGGGCGCGCTCCGCCATGCCCGCCGGTACCGCGATGCCGACGAGGAACGCGCCCACCGCCGCGGACGCGCCCACGGCCTGCGCCACGCCGGCCACCAGGAGCGTCAGGCCGAGCAGCCGGAGCAGCACCTGCTCGTCGTCGGCGTGCGAGAGCAGCCGGCCCAGCCGGTGTCCGTGCCGGTGCGCGGCGGCGACCACCAGGAGCACGGCGGCCACGGCCAGCGCCGCGCTGCCCACGGCCTGCAGCGGGCCGCCACCCGTCAGCGCGACGACGAGCAGCGGGAGGAACAGCGCCATCGCCACGTCCTCCAGGACGAGCACCGACAGCACCGCCGGCGTCTCCCGGTTCGCCAGACGCCCCAGGTCGGTCAGCAGCCTGGCGATGATCCCCGAGGAGGAGATCCAGGTGACCCCACCCATCGCCACGGCCGCCGGCCACGGCAGGCCCAGGACCAGGCCGGCGACCACCCCGGGCGGGGCGTTGAGCGCCAGGTCGACGAGGCCCGACGGGGTGTGCCGCCGCAGCGACGTCACGAGCTCCGACGCCGAGAACTCCAACCCGAGCGTGAGCAGCAGCAGGACGACGCCGATCTCCGCCGCCACCTCGATGAAGGACGCCGAGGTCGCGAGCGGCACCACCCCGCCCTCGCCCAGCGACAGGGCGGCCAGCAGCACGAAGGGGATGGGGGACAGCCCCCACCGTCTGGCCAGCAGCCCCAGCAGCGACAGCGCCACGAAGAGGCCGCCGAGCTCGAGGAGGAGGGCCGTCAGGTGCTCCACGTCGTCAGGTGCTCCCGGAGAGCAGCGCCTCGAGCTGCTCCAGCCCTGCCTGCGACCCGATGACGACCAGCACGTCGCCGCCGCGCAGGGGCTGGGAGGGTTCGGGTGAGGTGACGACGTCGGGGCCGCGGACCACGGCGACCACCGAGCAGCCGGTCAGGGTGCGGGCGCGCGTCTCGCCCAGCGTCCGGCCGTCGAACGCCGAACCAGCCGCCAGGGTGATCCGCGCCGACCGCAGTCCCGGCACCTCGCGGGAGAGGTCGACGAACCGCTGCGTCAGGCGGGTCGCGCCGAGGAGCTCCGCGACCACCTCCGCCTCGTCCGGCTCCAGCCGCACCACCCCCCGGGCCTGGTCGGGGTCGTCGCGGCTGTACACGGCGACCTCCACGCCTCCGTCGCGGTGCACCACGAGACCGATCAGGTGACCCCCGGCGGTCCGCAGCTCGTAGCGGATGCCGACACCGGGCAGGAGCGTCTCGACGAGGTCCACGCCCGGCATCCTGCCAGCGACGGCACGGGCGGGCCGACGACCGGGCCGGCTGGGTCGGCGCGGCTGTCACACCGGACGCCCCGGTCTCGTCCACCGGGTGACAGCGCACCCGACCCAGGAGGACCCCGTGGCACGACTCACGCTCGACCCCGCTCAGCGCCCCGACCGTCCCGGGCCGGTGACCCGGCTCGTCCTCGCCGCGACCGGACGCGTCCTCGGGCAGGTGCCCGACTCGATGGCCGCGATGAGCGTGCACCCCGGCGTGCTGAGGCGATGGGGCGCCTTCGAGGCGGCCAACGCCCGGATGCCGTCGTCCGTCCTGCCCGGCGAGCTGCGTGACCTCGTCGTCCTCGTCGCCTCCGTGCGGCTGGGCTGCTCGTGGTGCGTCGACTTCGGAGCGGCCCTGTGGGAGCGCCGCGGGCTGGACCAGCAGACGCTCGTCGAGGCGGTGCGCTGGCGCACCAGCGACGTCTTCGACGAACCGACGCGCGCGGTCCTGGAGTACACCGAGGCGGTGTGCGCGGACCCGGTGGCCGTCACCGACGAGCTGGCCGACCGGGTCCGCTCCCACCACGGTGAGCGGGGCCTGGTCGAGGTGACCTACTGGGCGGCGTTGGAGAACCTGCGGTCCCGGTTCAACGCCGCCCTCGGCCTGACCTCGCAGGGCTTCAGCTCCGGGGCGGCGTGCTCCCTGCCGGTGCCCGAACCGGCCGAGGGTACGGCGACCCGGGCAGGTGGCTGACCTTCTCCGGCGCCAGCACCGCGTGGACGGCTCGCACCCGGCCGTCCACGACGGTGAAGGCGTAGGCGGAGACCCGGGGGTCCTGCGGCCGGTCGGAGTCGACCACCGCCAGGAGCCCGGGTTCGCCGTTGACGACGGCCGGCGTCGTCCGGGTGCGGTCGCCCAGCCGTGCCACCAGCCCGAGCAGGAAGGCACCCACCTCCCGGGCGCCGCGCAGCGGTCGCCGCGCCGCGCTCACCACGCCACCGCCGTCCGAGACCAGGACCACGTCGGGCGCCAGCAGCTCCGCCACGCGGTCGCGGTCGCCGCTGCGCAGCGCCTGGGTGAGCTCGGTGAGGACGGCGGCGGCGCGCTCCTGCGGGTCCGGGCGGGGGAGGTCCGCGCGGGCCAGCCGGCGCCGGCCACGTGAGGCGTGCTGGCGGGCGGCGTCCGTGCTGCACCCGAGCACCTCCGCCACCTCGGGGAACGGCACCGCCAGGGCGTCGTGCAGCACCACCGCCACCCGCTGCTCGGGCGTCATCGCGTCGAGCACCACCAGGAACGCCATCCGCACGTCCTCGGCGACCACGAGCTCCTCCAGCGGGTCCCCGCCGGCGGCCGGGCGGGCACCGGTCACGGTGCCACCGGCGGTGAGCACGAGCGGCTCCGGCAGGTAGGGCCCGACGTACCGCTCGCGCCGGGCCCTGGCCGAGCGCAGCTGGTCCAGGGCGATCCGGCAGACCACGGTCGTCAGCCACGCCCGGGGGTCCGCGACGGTCCCGGCGTGCCGGCGCCACCGGGTCCAGGCCTCGGCGACGGCGTCCTCCGCGTCGACCCACGACCCGGTCAGGCGGTACGCGGCCGCCGTCAGGTGCCGTCGGTGCTGCTCCAGCACGTCCGCGGCGTCGTCGTCGTGCACGTGGGCTCCCGTCGTCGATGGTGCTCCCACCCCAGGACGAGACGGGCGGTGGACGTGTGACGAGCCTAGGATCGCGGCTACCCGTCCGATGAGGTGAGGAGCACCATGGGCCGCAGCAGCTCGAAGCGAGGCAGGGCGGGGGCCGGCGGCGCGAAGCGCTCCTCCGAGGCCGAACGGATCTCGGCCGAGATCCGCAAGACCAGGGCCGCCAAGGAGAAGGTGGAGAAGTCGCGGGCCGTCGAACCGCCGGACGCGCAGGCGGAGGGCAAGGGCTCCCAGCGCAAGGGCTCCCAGGGCAAGGGCTCCCAGGGCAAGGGCTCCCAGGGCAAGGGCTCCCAGGGCAAGCAGTCCCGGGGCAAGCAGTCCGCGGCGCCGGCCGCGACCGCGACGGACCTGCGGGACGTCGCCGCGGACGCCTCGGCCGTGGCCGAGGCGCTGCGGGTCGGGGAGGGCTTCGACCTGTCCGCTGTCGACACGCGGGCCACCCCGGGCTTCCGCGGTGGCAAGGCCGAGGGCAAGGCCGCGCTCGCCGAGGCCACCGACGAGCTCTCCGACCTGCAGGAGCGGTTCTGGGCAGAGCGGACCGCGGGCAGCGACCGGTCGCTCCTCCTGGTGGTCCAGGGGATGGACACCTCGGGCAAGGGCGGGGTCCTGCGCCACGTCGTCGGGGCCGTCGACCCGCAGGGGGTCGAGATCACGGCGTTCAAGGCCCCGACCGCCGAGGAGCGGTCCAAGCCGTTCCTGTGGCGGATCCGCCGGGCGCTGCCCGCACCGGGGCACATCGGGGTGTTCGACCGCTCGCACTACGAGGACGTCCTCGTCGTGCGGGTCCACGACCTGGTCGAGCCGCGGGTGTGGCGGCGCCGCTACGACACGATCAACCGGTTCGAGGCGCAGCTGGTCGAGCGGGGCACCACCGTCGTCAAGGTCATGCTGCACGTGTCCCGCGACGAGCAGCGCTCGCGGCTGCTCGAGCGCCTCGACCGGCCGGACAAGCACTGGAAGTACCACCCGGGCGACGTCGACGAGCGGCTCCACTGGGACGACTACCAGGAGGCGTACCAGGCCGTCCTCGACCGGTGCTCCACCGAGGCGGCGCCGTGGTACGTCGTCCCCGCCGACCGCAAGTGGTACGCGCGCTGGGCCGTGCAGCAGCTCCTGCTGCACCACCTGCGGACGCTCGACCCGCAGTGGCCCGTCGCGGACGTCGACGTCGACGCCGAGCGCGAGCGCCTACTCGCCACCTGAGCCGACCGCCCGGCAGGCTGACCCCTCAGCACCGCTCGTCGACCGCGGACCCGGAGCCCGCGACCGCGCCGGCGGGCGTGCGGACCGGTTGCCAGCCGAACGGGGCACGAGCCTCCAGCCGGGGGACGGTGACGGCCCGACCCGGTGGGCAGGCGGCCTTCCAGCGCACGGTGAGCAGACGAGCCTGCCCGGCCTCGAGCAGCCGCGGCAGGGAGGGCCGGGTGACGAGCTGGTCGCGGGGCGGGGACCCCGGCTCGTCGACGACGGCGGACACGCTGCCGGCGTTGACCAGTCGCAGCACGACGCCGCTGCCGTCGGGCAGCGGCTCGTGGTCGGTCAGCACCACGTGCAGGCCGTTGCCGCGCCGCGGGCACACGGGGTCCAGCGGGTCCTCGCCGGCCCGTGGGACCAGCCGCAGGTCCGAGGACCCGCCGCCCCCGCGGGCCGTCAGCGCCACGTGCGGGACGCCGGGGGAACCGCGCAGCACCGCGCAGTCGGGGCGCACCGTGGCCAGCACGGTGACCGCCTCCTGGGCCCCCAGCAGGGTCGGTCCCACGGGCGCGAGCCGTTCGGGGGCGCCGGGCACCGCGAGCCGCAACCGGTCGACCGTCACCGGCTGCCGCCCCGTGTTGCGGACGGTGACCCGCAGGGTGACGTCCCCGACCAGGTGCACCGGCCCACCGGCCGACACCGACGCGACCAGGTCGGCCTGGCCCGGCACGGACCTCGGCTCGGGCGCCGTGGCCAGCAGCACCGCGGCCCCGGCGAGGAGGGCCGGCACCGTCCGGAGCGCCCAGCGGGGGAGCGCCCGCAGCGCCCGCGCGGAGCCCGCGTCCCCAGGAGGGCCGGTCGGCGGGCCGTCGAGGTCCAGGACCACCGGTCGCGACGGCACCGCCGAGGCCGGGGGAGTGCCCATGGCGGACGACCCGCTCAGTGTGGTGCCGTCGCCGAGGCGCTCGGTGCTCACCCCACCATGCTGCGCGGACGGCGTGACGTACGCGACCGTCCCGTTCAGCCGACCCGGCGCAGCAGGGCCACCGGCAGGTCCGCCAGCAGGTCGGCCAACCGGGTGGTGCCGCCGTCCAGGCGTCGTCCGGTCAGCACGTCCTCCCAGCCGCCGTCCGGCAGCGCGACGGTGTGCTCCTGCCACCCGCCGAGCCGGTGGAGGGTCAGCGGCAGCCGGGTCGCCAGCGTGACCGCGGCCGGACCGTCGCCGTCGCCGCGGCTGAACGCCACGACGTGGCCGCTGGACGTCGGCAGCGCCGCGTACGTCGCCTCGGGGCCGACGAACGCCTCCGGCCGGTCCCGTCGCAGGCGCAGGGCCCGCGAGGTGACCAGGAGCTTCTCGTCGTCGAGGTCCGCGGGCCGGGCGCCGGCGTCGAGCCGGTCGAGGCGCGCGGCCCGCAGCGCGTAGTCGACCGGGCGACGGTTGTCGGGGTCCACGAGGGTGGTCTCGACGAGCTCGGTGCCCTGGTACACGTCCGGGACGCCCGGCATCGTCAGCTGGACGAGCTTCTGGCCCAGCAGCGCCACGCGCGTCGGCTCGCGGAAGCGGCGCACCAGCTCCTCGACGGACGCGAGCAGGTCGTCGTCGTCGAGGACACCCCGGGCGAAGCGCGCGACGGCCTGCTCGTAGTCGGCGTCCGGGGACGTCCACGTCGTGTGGGACTTCGCCTCGCGGGTGGCCTTCTCCAGGTACGCCAGCAGCCGGTCCACGGCCAGCGGGCCGTCCGGCGTCCAGGTCGCGACGAGCGTCTGCCAGACGAGGTACTCGGTGCTGCCGTCCAGCAGGGGGGAGCGGTGCTCCGCGGCGCGCTCCCTCCAGTCGCGGACGGCCTCGGCCCACACCGACGGCACCTCGGACAGCACGGCCAGGGCGGCGCGGGTGTCCTCGGAGCGCTTCGTGTCGTGGGTGGACAGCGTCGTCATGGTGGTGGGCCAGTCGCGGACCAACCCGGCGGAGAACGCGTGGAACTCCTCGGCGGAGATGCCGAACCGCGTCGGGTCGCCGCCCACCTCGTTGAGGGAGGCGAGCCGGAACCAGCGGTAGAACGCCGTGTCCTCCACGCCCTTGGCCATCACCGGCCCGCATGTCTGCTGGAAGCGGACGACGAGCTCGGCGCGGGCGCGCTCGTCGATGCGTCCCGCGCTGCCGGCCTCCCGCCCCAGCAGCAGGTCCCGGACCAGGTCGAGGGTCTCGTGCCGCTCCTCCTCGAGCCTCCCGCGGGCCACGCCCACCGCGGCGTCGAGCGCGGACACCGCCTCGGAGGGCGGCGTCTCGCCGGGCACCACGTACGCGCGGTACCGGTCGAACGCCACGAGCAGCTCGACGACGACGTCGTGCAGCGCCCGCCGGGTGTGGTCGCGCAGGCGGACGTCCTGGTGGCAGATCTGGACGAGCAGGTCGACCAGGCGGGCCACCTCGGCGTACAGGCCGTGCTCGACGGTCTCGCGCTTGGCCTGCTCGACGACGGCGTGGAAGTCCGGTCCCTGTCCCGTCACCTCGGTGAGCAGGGCAGACAGCTCGCCGCCCCCGGAGGGGTCGAGGAACAACCCACCCACCCGCAGCAGGGCGTCGTAGCCGGTGGTGCCCGCGCACGGCCAGTCCGAGGGCAGGGTCTCGTGACCCTCGAGGATCTTCTCGACGACGACCCAGGAGCCGTCGGTCGCGTCGGCCAGCCGCCGCAGGTAGCCCCGCGGGTCCGCGAGGCCGTCGGGGTGGTCGATCCGCAGGCCGTCCAGGCGCCGCTGCGCGACGAGCTCGAGCAGCAGCCGGTGGGTCGCGTCGAAGACGTCGGGGTCCTCCACGCGGACCGCGGCCAGGGTGTCGACGTCGAAGAAGCGCCGGTAGTTCAGCTCCTCGTCGGCGACGCGCCAGTGCGCCAGCCGGTACCACTGCCGGTCGACGAGCTCGGCCAGGGGGAGGGACTCGGTGCCCGGGCGGACCGGGAAGACGTGCTCGAAGTACCGCAGCAGCGGCTCGTCACCACCGGTGTCCAGCGCGAGCTCGCCGTCGCCGAGCACCTGCCCGATCCGGCGCCCGAGCACCGGCATCAGCAGGGCGTGGTCGTCGGTGTCCCAGTCGACGTCGAACCAGTGGGCGAACGGGGAGCGGGGGCCGTCGCGCAGCACGGACCACAGGGCCGCGTTCAGGTGGGCGGGCGTCGGCACCGCCATGTGGTTCGGCACCACGTCGGCGACCGCGCCCATGCCGACGTCGTGCAGGGTCGCGACCAGCGCCTCGAAGGCCTCGCGGCCCCCGGCGTCCTCGGACAGCCGGGAGTGGTCGACGACGTCGTAGCCGTGCGTCGAGCCCGGGGTGGGCTGCAGCACCGGCGACAGGTAGACGTGGCTGACCCCCAGCGCGTGCAGGTAGCCGACCTGCTCCGCGGCGTCCCCGAAGCCGAACTCGGGCCGGATCTGCAACCGGTAGGTGGACACCGGGACCGGCCGGCCGGGCGCGGGACGCCGCGCCCCGCCCGCACGGGCCGTGCCCGAGGTCGCCGGGCCGGTGGTCCGGTCGGTCACAGGGTGTCCGTGACGGGCCGGGTGAGCAGCACGACGCTGCGCGGCTGGGCGCACAGCGCCGTGGCGGCCCCGAGCATCGTGCCCTCCTCGAGCTGGCCGGCGGTGTCGACCACGACCTCCCACTCGGCGCCGTAGTCCGGCGTCGGCAGGGTGAAGTCGAGCCGTTCGTGGTGGGCGTTGAACATGATGAGGAACGAGGCGTCGACGACCCGCTCGCCGCGCGGGTCCGGTTCGGGGATGGCCTCGCCGTTGAGGAAGACGGTCAGGGACCGCGCGTAGCCGTTGCTCCAGTCCTCGTCCGCCATGTGCTCACCGGACGGCGTCAGCCAGGCGATGTCACCCAGCTCGCTCTCGCCGCCGTGCCCGGCGTCACCGCGGAAGAACCGGCGGCGGCGGAAGACCGGGTGGTCCCGGCGCAGCTGCACGAGCCGCCGGGTGAACTCCAGCAGCTCCGTCTGCTCCGGCGTCAGGTCCCAGTCGACCCAGGCGATCTCGTTGTCCTGGCAGTAGACGTTGTTGTTGCCGCCCTGGCTGCGGCCCAGCTCGTCACCGTGGGCGATCATCGGCACGCCCTGCGAGAGCAGCAGGGTGGTGAGGAAGTTGCGCTGCTGGCGCGCCCGCAGCGCCAGGACCTCCGCGTCGTCCGTCTCGCCCTCGGCGCCGCAGTTCCAGGAGCGGTTGTGGCTCTCGCCGTCGTTGCCGCCCTCGCCGTTCGCCTCGTTGTGCTTCTCGTTGTAGGACACCAGGTCGCGCAGCGTGAACCCGTCGTGCGCGGTGATGAAGTTGATGCTGGCGATGGGCCGGCGGCCGTCGTCCTGGTACAGGTCGGACGAGCCGGTGATGCGGGAGGCGAACTCGCCGAGCGTCGCCGCCTCACCGCGCCAGAAGTCGCGCACGGTGTCGCGGTACTTGCCGTTCCACTCCGTCCACAGCGGCGGGAACCCGCCGACCTGGTAGCCGCCGTCGCCGAGGTCCCACGGCTCCGCGATGAGCTTGGTCTGGCTGACGACGGGGTCCTGCTGGACGAGGTCGAAGAACGCGCTGAGCCGGTCGACCTCGTGGAACTGCCGGGCCAGTGTCGCCGCGAGGTCGAAGCGGAACCCGTCGACGTGCATCTCCAGGACCCAGTAGCGCAGCGAGTCCATGATCAGCTGCAGGACGTGCGGGTTGCGCATGAGCAGGCTGTTGCCCGTGCCGGTGGTGTCGTAGTAGTGCTCCGGTGCGTCGTCGACGAGCCGGTAGTACGCCGCGTTGTCGATGCCGCGGAAGCACAGGGTGGGGCCCTTCTCGTTGCCCTCGGCCGTGTGGTTGTAGACGACGTCGAGGATGACCTCGATACCCGCCTCGTGCAGGGCCTTGACCATCGCCTTGAACTCCTGCACCTGCTGCCCGCGCGAGCCGGTCGAGGAGTACGCGTTGTGCGGCGCGAAGAAGCCGATGGTGTTGTAGCCCCAGTAGTTCGTCAGCCCCTTCTCGGTGAGGTGGGTGTCCTGGACGAACTGGTGCACCGGCATGAGCTCCAGGGCGGTGACGCCCAGCGACACGAGGTGCTCGACCATCGCGGGGTGGCCGATGCCCGCGTAGGTGCCGCGGATCTCCTCCGGCAGCGACGGGTGGGTCTGGGTGAGGCCCTTGACGTGGGCCTCGTAGATCACCGACTCGTGGTACTCGTGGCCGGGGTAGCGGTCGTTGCCCCAGTCGAAGAAGGGGTTCACCACCACCGACAGCATCGTGTGGCCGAGGCTGTCCGCGTCGTTGCGCCGGGTGGGCGCCTTGAACCGGTACGAGAACAGCGACTCGTCCCCGTCGACCTGGCCGTCGATCGCCTTCGCGTACGGGTCGAGGAGCAGCTTGCTGGGGTTGCACCGGTGGCCCGAGGACGGGGCGTACGGCCCGTGCACCCGGTACCCGTAGCGCTGCCCCGGCTGCACGCCGGGCAGGTAGGCGTGCCAGACGAAGCCGTCGACCTCGGTGAGCTCGACCCGCTGCTCCCCGCCGTCGTCGTCGATCAGGCAGAGCTCCACGCGGTCGGCGACGCCGGAGAAGAGCGCGAAGTTCGTGCCCGTCCCGTCGAACGTGGCGCCGAGCGGGTAGGGGCGTCCTGGCCAGGTCTGCATGTGTCTCTCTCGTCCGGTGGGTAGTGCGGCGGGCCGCTCATCATGGCGGAGGGGTGGCGCCGTCGGCACCCGGTGCTGACGGTACGCGCAGCCGGTGACCCCTGCCCGCCGCGCGGCCGTCGGCGGGACGGGGTGCGCGGACGCGGCCCCGGTGGGAGGACGGCGCGCTTCAGTCGCCGACGCTGCGCTCCACCACGCGGCCCGCCGCCTCGGGGGAGATCTCCATCGTGCCGAACGTCATCCCGCCGCCGCCGCGCACGCGGGTGGCGACGAAGGCGTCCGAGACCTCGGCGGGGGAGTACCGCACCAGCAGGGAGGCCTGCAGGAGGACCGCAGCGCGCTCGACGAGCCACCGGGCGCTCGGGGCCAGCGCGTCGGCGTTCTCCGCCGCCTCGCCGGCGGCGGCCCGCAGCGTCCGGGTGAACGACGTGATCTCGCCGTCGAGGCGACGGTGCGCCCCGCGGGCGAGCTCGACCTCGGCGAGCAGGGCGTCGACGGCCTCGGGGGCGGTGCGCAGCGCCCGGACGACGTCGAGCGCGTTGACGTTGCCCGACCCCTCCCAGATCGAGTTCAGCGGGGACTCCCGGTACAGCCGCGCCACGCCGTTCTCCTCGACGTACCCGTTGCCGCCGAGGCACTCGAGGGCCTCCGCGACGGCCGCCGGCGTGCGCTTGCAGACCCAGTACTTGCCGACCGCGACCGCCAGGCGCAGCAGGTCGCGCTCCTCGGAGTCCTGGGCGGCCGCCAGCCTCATCGCCAGCACCGTGGCGGCCTCGGACTCCACCGCGAGGTCCGCCAGCACCACGCGCATCAGCGGGGCGTCGACCAGGAGGGTGCCGAACGCCCGGCGGTGCCGGGCGTGGTGGACCGCGGCGCGCAGCGCGGCGCGGGTGGTGGCGGCCGACCCGACCACGCAGTCGAGCCGGGTGGCCGCGACCATCGACAGGATGGTGCGGACGCCCTGGCCCTCCTCGCCCAGCCGCACCGCCCAGGTGCCGTCCAGCTCCACCTCGGAGGAGGCGTTCGACCGGTTGCCCAGCTTGTCCTTGAGGCGCTGCAGGCGCCAGGTGTTGCGCGTGCCGTCCTCGAGCCCCCTCGGGACGACGAAGCAGGTGAGCCCGGCGGGCGCCTGGGCCAGGACGAGGAAGAGGTCGCTCATGGGCGCCGAGCAGAACCACTTGTGGCCGGTCAGCCGGTAGGTCTGGCCGCCCTCGACCGGGCCGCCCGCCTCGGGGACGGCGCGGGTGGTGTTGGCCCGCACGTCCGACCCGCCCTGCTTCTCCGTCATCCCCATCCCGGCCAGCACGCCGGCCTTGGTGCCGGGGCGGCGCAGGCCGACCTCGTAGTCGGTGCTGGTCAGCCGCGGCTGCCACACCGCGGCGAGGTCGGGGTCGGTGCGCAGCGCCGGGACCGCCGCGTAGGTCATGGACAGCGGGCAGCCGTGGCCCGCGTCGTTCTGGGTCCACAGGTAGAAGCCGGCGGCCCGGGCCGCGTGGGCGCCGCTGCCGGGTGCCTGCGCCCACGGCGTCCCGCCCAGCCCGTGCTCGACGCCCGTGCGCAGCAGCTGGTGCCAGGCCGGGTGGTACTCGACCTCGTCCACCCGCTCGCCGCGCGGGTCGTGCGTGCGCAGCACCGGGGGGTGGGCCTCGGCCTGCTGACCCCACGAGCGGGCCTTCGTGCCTCCCGCCAGCACGGACAGCTCGGCCAGCGCGGACCGGTGGCCCTGCGCGTACCGGTCGACGGCCTCCGAGAGGGCCGCGTCCTGGGCCAGGAGGTCGACGTCGCCGAGAGCGGGCACCTGGTTGGTGACCTCGTGGGTGTCGAGCATGTCCACACCGTAACGGGCCGCGGGTGGGCCGGGCCCTCGCCGACAGCCGCCCGTGGCCGGCCGCCACCGGAGCGTGACCGGCGACACCGGCGCCGCGTGCCGTCGCGCCCGCAGGGCCCGCTGCCGGATACCGTGCAGCATGTGGCCGGCACCAGCGCGACGTCCCGGCGCGGGTCCGCCGCGGCGCCGGTGCGGCCCTCTCCCCGGCCGACGGTCCGGGCCGCCCGGTCCGCGTCCGCGGGCGCGGCCGCCGTCGCGGGCCGCGCGTGGGGCGGTGTCGTGAGCGCCGCACGCCGTCGTCCGGTCCGGGCGCTGTGGGACCTCGTCGTCGCGACCGTCGAGGTCTGCATGCGCTACCGGGTCACCGGGCTGGCCGCCGAGGCGGGGTTCTTCGCGCTGCTGTCCCTGCCGCCGCTCGTCCTCGGGCTCGCCGGCACCGCGGCCTGGGTCGGCTCGGAGCTCGGCACCGCCACGCGCGAGCAGCTGGTCAGCGGCATCGAGTCCGCCGTCGGGCAGTTCCTCACCACCGAGGCCGTCGAGTCGGTGATCACCCCGACGCTGGAGGAGGCGATCTCCGGCCCGCGGTTCGACCTCATCTCGATCGGCTTCGTCCTGTCGCTGTGGTCGGGTTCGCGCGCCCTGAACGTCTACATCGACACGATCTCGATCATGTACGGCCTGGGTGGCCACCGTGGCATCGTCCGCACCCGCGCGCTGTCCTTCACGCTCTACCTGCTGACCCTCGTGCTGGCGGCCTTCACGCTGCCCCTGGTGCTGATCGGCCCGTCGCTGCTCGGACGGGCCCTGCCCGACGAGCTGAGCTGGCTCCTCGGCGCCTACTGGCCCGTCGTGGGCCTCGCCGGGATCGCGCTGCTGACCACCCTGTACCACGTCGCGACGCCGATCCGCTCGCCCTGGCGACGCGACCTCGCCGGCGCGCTGCTGGCGCTGGTCATCTGGGTGCTCGCCAGCTGGGTGATGCGGCTCGTCATCGCCGAGTCCGTGGGTGGCGCCTCCATCTACGGACCGCTCGCGACCCCGATCATCGTGCTGATCTGGCTGTACCTCATCGCCATCGCCGTGCTCATCGGCGCGGGGCTGAACGCGGCGGTCGACCGGCTGTGGCCCGACCCGCGCCGCGCCGCCGCACGGCTCGGACCCGCCGCGCACGGGGACGAGATGCCCCTGACGCCGGTGGAGCCGGGCGTCCCCGCCGCGCACTGCGGCGAGGACGGCGAGCCGCCGTACCCGCCGGGTGCCGAGCCGGGTGGCGAGCAGGACGAGGAGGCGCGGGCCGGCGTCGGAAACCCGGGTGACCGCGGACGCCGGCAGGCGTAGCGTCGCGACCGTCTCGTCGACCCGTCACGCCGACCGGCGGGGACCGGGTGCCGTCCCCTCCACCACCCCCCCGTCGCGGCTGGACCGCCGAGCACCCGGCGCGCCGACCCGCTGGGACGCGCCGACCGCGCCACCATCGGCCACCATCGGCCACCATCGGCCACCATCGGCCACCATCGGCCGACGACCGGTCGCCCCCCGCGGTGCGCCCGCGGCCCGTTCGAAGGACCACCCGTTGACCTCGAAACCCCGACCCCCCGGCCCCGGACGGGACCGGCCCCCCTCCGCCGCGCGCGTGCTGGCCCGCGTCCTGCGCGCGGACCGCGGCGCCGCCGACGTGCTGGTCACGCCGCTCGTGGGCGCGCCCGCCGACGCCCCTCGTGACCCCGCCGCGGGCGTCACCGCCGAGCAGGCGGCGCCGTCGCCACCGGACGCCGTGGAGGCGGGGCCGGCACCGCGCAGGGTGCGCGTGCGCTGGGACCCGGCGCTGACCCGCCGGGTGGCCGGTGCGCCGTCCGCCGCCCCCGTCGCTGGCGACTGGGTCGTCCTGAGCACGGGCGACCCCGCCCCGGACGCCGGGACCCTGCTGCGCGAGGTGCTGCCCCGCCGCACGGTCCTGGCCCGGGCCCAGGTGGCCCGCGGCTCGTCGCAGGACCAGGTCCTCGCGGCCAACGTCGACGTCGTCGCCGTCGTCGAGGGCATGCACCCCGACCTCGACCTCGGCCGGCTGGAGCGCCTGCTCGCGCTCGCCTGGGCGTCCGGTGCCGAGCCCCTCGTCGTCCTCACGAAGGCGGACCTCGTCGCCGTACCGGACGACCTCGTCGCGGACGCCGCCGCGATCGCCCCCGGGGTCGAGGTGCTCGCCGTCTCCTCCACCACCGGTGCCGGGCTGCGACCCCTGCACGCCCGGCTGGCGGCCGGGGCCACGCTCGCCCTGGTCGGCGCGTCCGGCGTCGGCAAGTCCTCGCTGGTCAACGCCCTGACCGGGTCCGACCGCGCGGCGACCAGCGTCCTGCGCCGCGACGGCAAGGGCCGGCACACCACCGTCGCCCGCGAGCTGCACCTCCTCGCCTCGGGCGGAGGGGTGCTGGACACGCCGGGTCTGCGGTCCGTGGGGCTGTCCGGGAGCGAGCCGCTCGACGAGGTGTTCGCCGACATCGAGGACCTCGCCACGGGCTGCCGCTACCGCGACTGCAGCCACGAGCACGAGCCCGGGTGCGCCGTCCTGGCCGCGGTGGACGCCGGCACGCTGCCCGAGCGCCGCCTGACCAGCCACCGGCGTCTGCAGCGGGAGCTGGCCTACCGCGCCGCCCGCGTCGACGCCCGGCTGCGGGCCCAGCGGGAGGGGCGCTGGAAGGCCGTGCACCGGGAGGTCCGGCGCCGCGGGCACCGGCCGTGACGACGCCACCGCCCTCGACGCGGGGACCGGGACAGCGTCTCGGGATGACCGACCCGCGACCCGCCCCCGACGACGCCGACGGTGGCGGCGACCTGCTCCTGCGCGGCGTCCGCCCCTGGGCGCGCGAACCCGACGACGAGGCGGTCGACGTGCTCGTCCGCGCCGGTCGGGTGGCGCGGGTCGCCTCGCCGGTCCCGCCCCCTGCCGGGGTCCCGGTCGTGGACTGCGGCGGCGGGGTGCTGGTCCCCGCGCTCGCCGACGTGCACGCCCACCTGGACTCCACCCGGCTCGGCCTGCCCTTCCGGCCCCACACCGCCGAGCCGGGTCTGGCCGGTCTGGTGGAGAACGACCGGCGGCACTGGCGCTCCGCCGAGCGTCCGGTCACCGACCGCGCCACCTACACGCTCGGGCGCACCATCGCCTCCGGCGCCACCCGGGTGCGCAGCCACGCGCAGGTCGACACCGACAGCGGGCTCGAGCGGCTCGAGGGGGTGCTCGCGGCCCGCGAGGCGCACCGGGAGCGCGCCGCGGTCGAGGTCGTCGCCTTCCCCCAGCGCGGCATCCTGCGCGACCGCGGGACGGCCGAGCTGCTGGAGGAGGCGCTGCGAGCCGGTGCCGACCTGGTCGGCGGGATCGACCCGTGCGCCCTCGACCGGGACCCGGTCCGCCACCTGGACGTGGTCTTCGGTGTGGCCGAGCGGCACGGCTGCGGGGTCGACCTGCACCTGCACGAGACCGGGGAGCTCGGGGCGTTCACCCTCGAGCTGGTCTGCGAGCGCGTCGCGGCGCTGTCGATGCAGGGGAGGGTGACGGTCAGCCACGCGTTCGCCCTCTCGAGCGTGGACCGCGACCGCCGGACAGCGCTGGTCGACCTGCTCGGCGCCCACGACGTCGCGGTGACCACCGTCGCCCCCGGCGTCCGGGAGCCCCTGCCGCTCGACGCGTTGCGTCGCGCCGGCGTCCGCGTCGGGCTCGGCCAGGACGGGATCCGCGACTACTGGTCTCCCTACGGTGACGGGGACGTCCTCGGTCGGGCGTGGCAGCTCGCCTACCGCTCGGGGTCGCGGCGCGACGAGGACGTCGAGACGTGCGTCGAGGTGGCCTCGCTCGGCGGGGCGGCGGTGCTGGGGGAGCAGCTGCCGGGGCGGGGTGTCGAGGTCGGCGCGCCGGCGGACCTGCTCGTCCTCGCCGCGGACAGCGTCACGGCCGCGGTGATGGACCGGCCCGACGCGCGGGTCGTCGTGCGCGCCGGTCGCGTCGTCGCCCGTGACGGGGAGCTCGTCGGCGAGGTCGGGCCGGGGTGACGGGCCGCACGACGAAGGCCCCAGGTCGCTGACCTGGGGCCTTGCGTGGTGGGCGATACTGGGTTCGAACCAGTGACCTCTTCCGTGTCAAGGAAGCGCGCTACCGCTGCGCCAATCGCCCGAACGAGACTCCGAACGGTGTCCGAGGTGGAGACGGGATTTGAACCCGTGTAGACGGCTTTGCAGGCCGTTGCCTCGCCTCTCGGCCACTCCACCGCGAGGCGTTGCCCTCAGGGCGGTGCCTCCGAGCGGACGACGGGATTCGAACCCGCGACCCTCACCTTGGCAAGGTGATGCTCTACCAACTGAGCCACGTCCGCACGCTGCCTCGGGCTGGTGCCCTCGGCGTGCGTCGGAGACTCTAACCGGTCGGGTTCGTCGGAGTCCAACCGGGGGTTCCGGCGCGTCACCCGGTACCTTCCGCGCCGTGGTGAGCGCCTGGTTCGACGGCCTGCTCGCCCGCGACCTCGCCGAGGCCGTCGACCTGGCCGACGACCCCGACGCCCTGGACCGCGGCGGGTGGTGGGCCGTCGTCGCCGACTTCGAGGGGCGGGTCCGGGCCTGGCGCTTCGCCGACGTCCGGCCCTCGCCGCTGCCGCCGGCACCCGGGCCGTGGCGGGGGCCGCGCGCCGCCGACTGGACGACGTCCCTGGACGAGCCGGCGTACGTCGCGGGCGTGCACGCGGTGCGCGAGCTGGTGCGCGCGGGGGAGGTGTACCAGGTCAACCTGTGCCGGGTGCTGTCCGCCGCCCTGCCCCCCCGCGCCGGCGGCCCGTGGGCGCTGGCCACCCGGCTGGCCCGGGGCAACCCCGCCCCGTACGCGGGGGTGCTCGACCTCGGCGCCGAGTGGGTCGTGTCGGCGTCCCCCGAGCTCTTCCTGCGGCGTGAGGGGGACGCCCTGACCTCGGCGCCGATCAAGGGCACCGCGGCCACGGCCGGCGGCCTGCTCGGCAAGGACCGGGCCGAGAACCTCATGATCACCGACCTGGTCCGCAACGACCTGCACCGCGTCTGCCGGCCGGGCACGGTCGCGGTGCCGTCCCTGCTCGCCCTCGAGCAGCACCCCGGGCTGGTCCACCTGGTCTCGAGCGTCACCGGCCGCCTGCGCGAAGGGGTCGGCTGGCGGGAGGTCCTGGCAGCCACCCTCCCGCCCGGGTCGGTCTCCGGCGCCCCGAAGTGGACCGCCCTGCAGGCGATCCGCCGGCTCGAGCCGGTGCCCCGGGGCCCGTACTGCGGCGCGGTCGGCTACGTCGACGCGGACCGGGGGACCGCGCGGCTGGCCGTGGGCATCCGGACCTTCTGGGGCGAGCCCGGCCCGACGGGGACGGTCCTGCGCTTCGGCACCGGTGCGGGGATCACGTGGGGCTCGGACCCGCTGGGGGAGTGGCGGGAGACCGAGCTGAAGGCCGCACGCCTCGTGCGGCTCGCGTCGACCGTCGACGGGCCTGGCACCATCAGCCCATGACCGAGGCGAGGGCGGCGGACGCGTCCGCGGGCGTGGTGGTGTGGGTCGACGGTCGGGTGCGGGACGCGCGGACCGCCAGCGTGCCCGCGCTCGACCACGGGATGACCGTCGGCGACGGGGTCTTCGAGACCTGCAAGGTCGTGCACGGTGCGCCGTTCGCCCTGACGCTGCACCTGCGGCGCCTGGACCGCTCCGCCGCCGGCCTCGGGCTGCCCCGACCCGACCACGACCGGGTGCGCGAGGCGACGGAGGCGGTGCTGTCGCGGGTCGACGCGCCGCTGGCCAGGTTGCGGATCACCTGGACCGCGGGAGCCGGACCGCTCGGCTCGGACCGCGCGGGCGCCGAGCCGACCCTCGTGGTCGCCGCCTCGGCCAGCAGGCCGTGGCCGGCCGGGGCCGGTGCCGTGCGCGTGCCGTGGGTGCGCAACGAGCGGTCCGCGACGGCGGGGCTGAAGACGACGTCCTACGCCGAGAACGTCGTCGCGCTCGCGTACGCGCACGAGCGAGGCGGCAGCGAGGCGCTCCTGGCCAACACCCGGGGCGAGCTGTGCGAGGGGACCGGTTCCAACGTGGTGGTGCGCGTGGCGGACGAGCTCGTCACGCCCCCGCTGGACGGCGGCGCGCTCGCCGGGGTCACGAGGGCCCTGCTGCTGCGGTGGGCGGCCGAGGAGGGTCTGCCCGTCGTGGAGCGGGTCCTGCCCTTCGACGTCCTGGAGGACGCACCCGAGGTGCTGCTCACCTCGTCCACCCGCGACGTGCAGCCGCTCGCCCACCTCGACGGCCGTCCCCTGGAGACGTCCGAGCTGGGCCGGGCGGCCGTCGACCTGTTCGCTCGTCGCGCGGCCGAGGACCCCGACCCGAGCTGAGCCGACCCGACTGAGGCGACCCGCCGGGTCCGGGGAATCAGGGGGTCCGGGGACTCAGGACAGCAGCGAGGCGATCTCCGCGTCCAGGTCCACGAAGTGCGCCTCCTGGCCGGGCGGCACGATGCGCGTGGTGCGGGCGAGGAAGTCCGCGACGTCCGACCGGTCGGCCTCGAGCACCGCCTGGCCGTCCGGCGACGACAGGGAGATCAGCAGCAGGTCGCTGCCGGCGCGCTGGCCGGGCCAGATGTGCACGTCCCCCTGGCCGCCCGGCCCGGTCATGCCCTCGATGAGCAGGTCGCGGCCGAAGACCCACTCGACGCTGACGTCCTCGCCGCGGAAGGCGACGGTGACGGCGTAGGGGTCCCGGGCGGAGTACCGCAGCGAGACGGGCAGGGACACGGCGTCCGAGTCCGGGACGACGAGTCGGAGGTCGATCGCGACGTCGACGTCGACGTGGGGTGTCGAGGACACGGGGGCCTCCGTGGGACTCGTGCGGACGGGTACCGGACCCGGCCGGGGACGGGTGCTGCTGAGGTGAGGGTTCCCACCCCGGACCCGGACCAAACCCGGATCCGAGGACGAGTTCTGCCGTACGGGGGACCTGCGCGCCACCGTTGCGGGCGGTCCCGGCGTCCGCTGCCCCCGGGTCGGAGCAACGCGCACCGCCCGAGTGACCCGTCGTCGCAGCCGGTGACGGTCGCGGCCGCGCGTCACCCGCCTGCTGCGACGCACCCCCTCCCGTCGCGCAGCGCTACTAGGCTGCCGCCGTGAGCGACCGCGCCCCCAGTCCGCCCCTGCGTGACACCCGTGAGGACGCCAACTGGGTGGTCGACGCGGACGAGGACCGCTGGGAGTGGCGTCGGCGAATCCGCTCCGACCCCCGCAAGCACCGCGTCTACCGGGTGTGCGTGGGTGTGCTGGGCGCGGTGCTGATCCTGCTCGGCGCCGCCACCGGCTGGCTGCCGGGCCCGGGGGGCATCCCCCTGGTGCTGGCCGGGCTCGCCGTCCTGGCCAGCGAGTTCGAGTGGGCCCAGCGGATCCTCGAGCGCGCCCGTCGTGCGCTGCACCGGGGCGGCCTCTGGCTGCGGCGCCAGCCGCGCTGGGTGTCCTGGCTGGGTGGCGCCGGGACGGCCGCCGGAGTGGCCGTGGGGGTGTGGGTCGCGCTCGCGGTCTTCGGCTACCCGGCGTTCACGCCGGAGGCCGTGGCCGGGTACCTCGGTGGACTGCCCGGGGTCGACGCCGCCGACTGACCGCGCGGCCGCCCGCCGGTCCCTCGTGCACCGCGTGGGGGTGTGCTGGGCGTGCTGCCGGATCGGGTATGGTTTCCCCGCGCCGGGCGATTGGCTCAGTGGTAGAGCGCCTCGTTCACACCGAGGAGGTCACTGGTTCGAACCCAGTATCGCCCACCGGATCGAGGGCCCCGTGGTCAGCTGACCACGGGGCCCTCGTCGTCTGCTCGCCGCCGGCCGGCCCGGCGCCCGCCGGTGGGGCGGCGCGTTACGGTCGTGGGATGAGCACCGGTCAGGACGGCGACGTCGTCGGGACGGTCACCGCGCTGCGCCGCTACCCGCTGAAGTCCGCGGGCGGTCAGGACCTCGATGCGGTGGACGTCGGCGCCGACGGCCTGCGCGACGACCGCCGCTGGGCGCTGGTCGACCCGCACGGCGCCCCGCTGACCGCCAAGGAGCGGCCGCGCCTTCGCGAGGTGAGCGCGCGGGTCGTCGAGGGCGCGCTGCTCACCGAACCCGCGCTCCAGCAGGTGGTGGGGGACCACGAGGTGGTGGACGAGCCGGGCGGTCACCAGCGGGTCGCCGCGGTCCACCTCGTCAGCGAGGACGCGCACGCCGCCGCGGACGCCCCCGGGGGCTGCGACCCCTTCCCGCGCGCCAACCTCGTGCTGCGCCTCGACCGGCCCGGCGACGAGCGCCACTGGGTGGGTCGCGAGCTGCAGGTCGGCGCCGTCCGGCTCGGCGTCACCCGCGAGCCGCGCAGCTGCCTCGGTGTGTACGCCGAGGTGCTGCGGCCCGGTCGGGTCGCCGTCGGCGACGAGGTCCGGGTGCGGCCGCAGCCGCCGGGGACGACGTCCGACCCCGCCGCGGGCTGACGGCGGGCGCGGGCTGGCTGCAGGCGCGGCTTGCCGACGACGACGCGCGCGGACGCGGCGACGCCGCCGGGCGGTCACACCGCCCGCCGTCGATACGATGCCCGGACGCGGGGCCCGCCGGTCCCGACCACCGACTCGAGGAGCCTTCGTGCCTGCCCAGCTGACCGTGTCCGTCGCCGGTGACGAGCGAGCGGTCGAGCCGGGCACCACGGCGGCGGCCCTGTTCGAGGACCGGGCCGTGGTCGTCGTCCGCGTCAACGGCGAGCTGCGCGACCTCGACCACGCGGTCGCCGACGGCGACGTGGTCGAGCCCGTGCGCATCGACGAGCCGGACGGGCTCGCGGTCCTGCGGCACTCGACCGCGCACGTCCTCGCCCAGGCGGTGCAGGAGGTGTTCCCCGACGCCCGCCTCGGGATCGGGCCGCCGGTCACCGACGGCTTCTACTACGACTTCGACGTCGAGACGCCGTTCACCCCCGAGGACACCAAGCGCCTCGAGAAGGTCATGCAGCGGATCGTCAAGGAGGGCCAGACGTTCGCCCGCCGCGTCGTCACCGACGAGGAGGCGCGCGCCGAGCTGGCCGACGAGCCCTACAAGCTCGAGCTGATCGGGCTGAAGGGCTCGGCCGGCGAGGCGGCCGAGGGCGCGTCCGCCGAGGTCGGCGCCGGCGAGCTGACGATCTACGACAACCTCAAGCGCGACGGCTCCCTCGCCTGGAAGGACCTGTGCCGCGGGCCCCACCTGCCCTCCACCCGGCTGATCGGCAACGGCTTCGCGCTGACGCGTACCGCGGCCGCCTACTGGCGGGGCAGCGAGAAGAACCCCCAGCTGCAGCGCGTCTACGGCACGGCGTGGCCGAGCAAGGACGAGCTCAAGGCCTACCAGGAGCGGGTCGCCGAGGCGGAGCGGCGCGACCACCGGCGCCTGGGCGCCGAGCTGGACCTGTTCTCCTTCCCCGACGAGATCGGTTCCGGCCTGCCGGTGTTCCACCCCAGGGGCGGCATCATCCGGATGGAGATGGAGGACTACTCGCGGCGGCGCCACGTCGCCGCCGGGTACGACTTCGTCAACACGCCGCACATCACCAAGGCCCACCTGTTCGAGACGTCCCGCCACCTCGAGTGGTACGCGGACGGCATGTACCCGCCGATGCACGTCGACGAGGAGCGGGACGCCGAGGGGCAGGTCACTCGCAAGGGGCAGGACTACTACCTCAAGCCGATGAACTGCCCGATGCACAACCTGGTGTACCGCTCGCGCGGCCGCTCCTACCGCGAGCTGCCGCTGCGCCTCTTCGAGTTCGGCGGGGTCTACCGGTACGAGAAGTCCGGGGTCGTGCACGGCCTGACCCGCGCCCGCGGCTTCACCCAGGACGACGCGCACATCTACTGCACCCGCGAGCAGATGAAGGACGAGCTGGGCTCGTTGCTGACGTTCGTCCTGGACCTGCTGAAGGACTACGGCCTCGACGACTTCTACCTCGAGCTGTCCACCCGCGACCCCGACAAGTCCGTCGGCGACGACGCCACCTGGGAGCAGGCGACGCGCACCCTCGAGGAGGTCGCCGTGGCCTCCGGGCTCGACCTCGTGCCGGACCCGGGCGGCGCCGCCTTCTACGGCCCGAAGATCTCCGTCCAGGCCAAGGACGCGATCGGGCGGACCTGGCAGCTGTCCACCATCCAGCTCGACTTCTTCGAGCCCGAGCTGTTCGAGCTGGAGTACACCGCGCCGGACGGCACCCGGCAGCGGCCGGTGATGATCCACCGCGCCCTCTTCGGGTCCATCGAGCGGTTCTTCGGCGTCCTGCTGGAGCACTACGCCGGAGCCTTCCCCCCGTGGCTGGCGCCCGTGCAGGTCGTCGGCATCCCCGTCGCGTCCGACTTCGCCCCGTACCTGGACGACGTCGCGGCCCGGCTGCGCGAGCAGGGCGTGCGCGTGGAGGTCGACGACTCCGACGACCGGATGCAGAAGAAGATCCGCACCCACACCAAGGCCAAGGTGCCGTTCCTGCTCATCGCCGGTGGCGAGGACGCCGCGGCCGGCGCGGTGAGCTTCCGCTTCCGCGACGGTCGCCAGGACAACGGCGTCCCGGTCGACGAGGCGGTGCGCCGGATCGTCGCCGCCGTCCGCTCCCGCGAGCAGGTCTGAGCGTGCCGGCCGGACCTCCCCCCGCGGACGAGGCGGGACCGGACCACCGCTCGGACCACCCCTCCGACCACCCTGGCGACCACCCGGGCGAACCGGACGGGTTCGAGCGCCTGTGGACCCCGCACCGGATGGTCTACCTCGAGGGCGAGGACAAGCCCGCGGACACCGACGCCGGCCCCCAGTGCCCGTTCTGCCGGGTGCGGCAGGTGGACGACGAGACCGGGCTCGTCGTCCACCGGGGGCAGACCGCGTTCGTCGTGCTCAACCTCTACCCGTACAACCCCGGCCACCTCATGGTCTGCCCGTACCGGCACGTGGCCGACTACACCGACCTGACCGACGACGAGGTGGCCGAGGTGGCCGCGCACACCCGCACCGCCATGCGCGTCGTCCGGCAGGTGTCCGCCCCGCACGGCTTCAACCTCGGCATGAACCAGGGAGCGGTCGCCGGTGCGGGCATCGCCGGCCACCTGCACCAGCACGTCGTGCCGCGCTGGGGTGGCGACGCGAACTTCCTGCCCATCATCGGCCGGACGAAGGCCCTGCCGGTGCTGCTGGGCGAGACGCGGGAGCGGCTCGCGGCCGCCTGGCCGCGGAGCTGACCCCGGCGGCTACGCCGTCCCCTCGGTGCCCGCCGTCAGCCGGTCCGTCACGTGACCGGGCGCCGGGGAGTGGCGCAGGTACTCCCGGCTGAACGTCCCCGTGCCGTGGGCGATGGCCCGCAGGTCCGACGCGTACCGGGTCAGCTCGAAGGCCGGCACCTCGGCCTGGACCTGCGAGCGGCCGGACCCGACGGGTTCCGTGCCGCGCACCCGCCCCCGCCGCGTCGCCAGGTCGGACAGGACGGCGCCGACGAACTCGTCGTCGCACACCACGGTGACGACGTCCACCGGCTCGAGCAGCTGGACACCCGCCGCTGCCGCCGCCTCGCGCAGCGCCAGCGCCCCCGCGGTCTGGAAGGCAGCGTCGGAGGAGTCGACGCTGTGGGCCTTGCCGCCGACCAGGGTCACCCTGACGTCGGTCATCGGGTAGCCCGTCACCCCGCGCTCGAGCTGGGCGCGCACGCCCTTCTCCACGCTCGGGATGAACTGGCGGGGCACGGCGCCGCCGACGACCTTGTCGACGAACTCGAAGCCCGCCCCCTCCGGCAGCGGCTCCACCTCGACGTCGGCGACGGCGTACTGGCCGTGCCCGCCGGACTGCTTGACGTGCCGGCCGGTGGCCGAGCCGCGACCGCGGACCGTCTCCCGCACGGCGACCCGCACCGGCGCCGTCTCGACGTCGACCCCGTGCCGCGTCCGCAGCCGGTCCAGCAGGACGTCGAGCTGCTGCTCGCCCATCGCCCACAGCACCATCTGGTGCGTGGCGGCGTCGACCTCCACGCGCACCGTCGGGTCCTCGGCCTGCAACCGGGCCAGACCCTGCAGCAGGCGGTCCTCCTCGCTGCTGGTGCGAGCGGAGATCGCCACCGGCAGCAGCGGCTGCGGCATCACCCACGGCTCCATCACCGCGGGGTCCGCCGGGTCCGACAGCGTGTCCCCCGTCTCGGCGTGGGCCAGGCGGGAGACGGCCACCAGGTCACCGGCGACGGCGCGGGTCACCGGCGTCAGCGTCGCACCCAGCGGCCGGGAGATCGTGCCCACCTTCTCGTCGAGGTCGTGCTCGGCGTGCCACGCCTCGTCCTGGGGGTGGCCGGAGAACCGCGCGAAGTGCCCGCTGACGTGCACCGGCGCGTCCGGCCGCAGCGTGCCGGAGAAGACCCGCACCAGGGACACCCGGCCGACGTAGGGGTCGGTGGTCGTCTTGACCACCTCGGCCACCAGCGGCTCGTCGGCGGTCCCCGACATCGGCTGCCGGGGCGCCCCCGCCGGTGTGTAGACCGGCGGCAGGACGTGCTCGCGCGGCTCGGGGAAGCCGCGGCAGACGACCTCGAGCAGCTCGCGCACCCCCAGCCCGCTGGTCGGCACGCACGGCAGCACCGGGTGGAACGAGGCGCGGGCGACCGCCGTCTCCAGGTCGCCGACGAGGGTGTCGAACGAGACCTGCTCACCGGCCAGGTAGCGGTCCAGCAGGGTGTCGTCCTCGGACTCGGTGATGACCCCCTCGATGAGGGCGTCCCGCCGCACCGCGACCGCCTCGAGGTGCTCGGGGTCCGCGGGACGCACCTCCCGCCCGGACCCGCTGGTGTCGAGCACCGTCGCCGAGAGCAGGGCCAGCAGCCCAGCGGGGGAGTCGTCGTCCGCGAGCAGCGGCAGGTACAGCGGCTGGACACCCTCGCCGAAGACCCGCTGGCAGATGTCGACGACGGTCTCGAAGTCCCCTCGGGGCTGGTCGACGTGCGTCACGACCACCGCGCGCGGCATGCCCACCCCGGCGCACTCCTCCCACACCATCCGGGTGGCGCCGTCGACGCCGTCCACGGCGGAGACCACGAACAGGGCGGCGTCCGCGGCGCGCAGCCCGGCGCGCAGCTCGCCGACGAAGTCGGCGTGCCCGGGGGTGTCGACGAGGTTCAGCCGGACCGGCCCGCCGGGGCCGGTCACCTCCGGGTCGTCGACCACGGTGCTGGCCACGGCCAGGGAGACCGAACGGCCGAGCCGCTTCTCGACGTCCTCGCTGTCGCAGACGGTGCTGCCGTCGGCGACGGAGCCGGCCCGGGGGACGGCGCCGGTGGCCGCGAGCACCGCCTCGACCAGGGTGGTCTTGCCCGCACCCCCGTGGCCCACCAGCACGACGTTGCGGACCCGTCCCGGCGGTCCGCCGTCCTCCGCTCGCGCTCCCGCCGTCACTCTGACCACCCGGTGCGGACCATGGGTGTATGAGACCGCACCTGCCGGGCGCTGCCAACCCCTGGTCGGACGTGGCGCGGCCGGTCGCGGCGATCGGCGCCGCGGGTCACGCGGTGCTCCCGGGACCGCGACGGCCCGACCCGGCTCGCGGCGGCGCCGCGGTCGGTAGGCTGCCCGCGGCCCCAGCCCCGCGACCGACCGGACACCATGCTCAACCGTTACGCCCGTGCCCTCTTCACGCGCCTGCTCACACCGGTCGCCGCGCTCCTGCTGCGGCTCGGGGTGGGCCCGGACGCGGTGACGCTGGTCGGCACGGCCGGGGTGTGCGCCGGCGCGCTGGCCTTCTACCCGCGCGGCGAGCTGCTCGTCGGCACGCTGGTCATCACGGCGTTCGTCTTCTCCGACACGCTCGACGGGATCATGGCGCGTCGGCTGGGCCGCTCCGGGCCCTGGGGCGCCTACCTGGACTCCACGCTCGACCGGGTGGCCGACGCCGCGGTGTTCGGGGCCCTGGTCGCGTGGTTCAGCGGAGCGGGCGACCACCGGCCCACCGCCCTGCTGGCGCTGCTGTGCCTCGTGCTGGGCTCCGTGGTGTCGTACGCCAAGGCGCGCGCCGAGGGCCTGGGCATGACGGCGGACGTCGGTATCGCCGAGCGGGCGGACCGGCTGGTGGCCGTGCTCGTCGCGACGGGGCTGGTCGGCCTGGGGCTGCCCCGCGAGCTGCTGACCGTCGTCCTGGCCGTGCTCGCGGTCGCCAGCCTGGTGACGGTCGTGCAGCGCGTCGTCGTCGTGCGGCGCCAGGCGCTCGCCCGCGCCGGCGCCGCCAACGCGTCCGCCGAGACGTCCGACGGCGCCTGAGGTCTCCCGGTGGCCACCTTGACGGCGCGCGTGCGACGACGGCTGGCGGTCGCCGTCTACCTCGGCGGCTGGCGCGTCGTGCGCCTGCTGCCGGAGCGGCTGGCGTACGCGCTGTTCGCGCTCGTCGCGGACGTCGCCTGGTGGCGGCGCGGCGTCGGTGTGCGTCGGCTGGAGGCCAACCTCGCCCGGGCCCTCGGCACGACCGAGGAGGGCCGGCTGCGCGCTGCCAGCAGGGCGGGGATGCGCTCCTACCTGCGCTACTGGTGCGACGCCTTCCGGCTGCCGGCCTGGTCGCGGGAACGGATCGAGGCCACCTGCCGGATCGAGGGCGACGCGCCGGTGCGCGCCCACCTGGCAGCCGGCCGCGGCGTCGTGCTGGCGCTGTCGCACACGGGCAACTGGGACCACGCCGGGGCGTGGTCGAACCTGCGGCTGGCGCCCGTGACCACGGTCGCGGAGCGCCTGGAGCCCGCTGAGGTCTCCCAGGCGTTCCTGGACTTCCGCCGTCGGCTCGGCATGGAGATCCTCAACCTCGGCGACCCCGACGTCTTCGGCACCCTCGTCCGCCGGCTGCGCGACGGCGGGTTCGTCCCGCTGCTGTCCGACCGGGACCTCACGTCACGGGGCGTCGAGGTCACCCTGCTCGGCGAGCCGGCGCGGATGGCAGCCGGACCGGCCACCCTCGCCGACCTCACCGGCGCCGCCCTGTTCGCCGTCACCATCACCTACGAGCGGCTCGACCCCGCGTCCGCGCGGGCGGCGGGCACCCGCTGGGGCATCGTCGTCCGGATCAGCCCCGAGGTCCCCCCCTCGACCGCCGCCACCCGGCCGGAGCGGGTCGCCGAGATGGTGCAGGCCTGCGCCGACCACCTCAGCGAGGGCATCCGGGCCGCACCGCAGGACTGGCACATGCTGCAGCCGGTGTTCACCGCGGACCTCGACCCGGCGCGGCGCGCGCGGCCGGGCGCCGTGCCACCCGCTCCCCGCGCGGACGCGGGCCCGGGGAGGACCGCGTGAGGGTCGGCATCGTCTGCCCGTACTCGTTCGACGTGCCCGGCGGGGTGCAGTTCCACGTCCGCGACCTCGCCGAGCACCTCATCGCCCATGGCCACGAGGTCAGCGTCCTGGCCCCGGCGGACGACGACACCCCGGTGCCCGGCTACCTGGAGCCGGCCGGGCGCGCCGTCCCCGTGCCCTACAACGGGTCCGTCGCCAGGGTGAACTTCGGCCCGGTCACCAACGCCCGGGTCCGCCGCTGGCTGACCGACGGCGACTTCGACGTCGTCCACATCCACGAGCCCATCACCCCCAGCCTGGCGATCCTCGCGCTGTGGAACGCGACCTGCCCGATCGTCGCGACCTTCCACACCTCGAACCTGCGCTCCCGGGTGATGCAGACCGTCTACCCGGTGGTGCGACCCTCCCTGGAGAAGATCTCGGCCCGGATCGCCGTCAGCGAGGACGCCCGCCGCACCCTGGTCGAGCACCTCGGCGGCGACGCCGTCGTGATCCCCAACGGCGTGTACGTCGACGTGTTCGCCGAGGCCTCGGCCGAACCCCGCTGGCAGGGCACGGAGCAGGCGCCGACCGTGGCGTTCCTGGGTCGCATCGACGAACCCCGCAAGGGCCTGGTGGTGCTCTGCCGGGCCGTGCCCCGGCTGCTCGGGCGCTGGCCCGGGCTGCGGGTCCTCGTCGCCGGCCGCGGGGACGACGCGGACGCGCGCGAGGCGCTCGGTCCCGCCGCGTCGGCGGTGACGTTCCTCGGCGGCGTGCGCGACAGCGAGAAGGCGGCCCTGCTGCGGTCGGTGGACGTCTACGTCGCACCGCAGACCGGCGGCGAGAGCTTCGGCATCGTGCTGGTCGAGGCGATGAGCGCCGGGACCGCCGTCGTCGCCAGCGACCTCGGTGCCTTCCGGCGGGTGCTGGACGACGGCCGGCTCGGCGTGCTGTTCGCCACCGGGGACCACGACGCCCTCGCCGAGGCCGTCGAGGGTCTGCTGGCGGACCCGGGGCGGCGGCGGGCCCTCGCCGCCGCCGGCCACGCCGGGGTGCGGCGGTACGACTGGTCCGTCGTCGCCGAGCAGGTCCTCGCCGTGTACGAGACGGTCGTCTCGCCCCCGGCGCAGGGCACCCAGGCCGGACTGCGCGGCCTCATCTCGCGCTGGAGGTCCTGACCGTGCCGACGACCGTGCCGACGACCGTGGCGACGACCGTGCCCCTGGCCGTGCTCCTGGGCGTGCCCTCCGGAGCGGAGTCGACGCTGACCGTCGTCCTCGTCGTGCTCCTCGTGCTGGGGCTCCTGGCCTGGTACCTGGTGTCGTGCGCCACCCGGCTGGACCGGCTGCACCACCGGGTGGAGACCGCCACCGCGGCGCTGGACAACCAGCTGCTGCGCCGCGCCTCGGCCGCGGGGGCGCTGGCCACGTCGGGCCTGCTCGACCCGGCGAGCGCCCTCCTGGTCGCCGGCGCGGCGGCCGAGGCGGCCGAGGCCGGGCAGGTCCCCGCGCAGGGCGGGGCGGGGGACGCCCCCGGGCCGGGGGACCCGGCGCGGGAGGGGGCCGAGAGCGACCTGAGCCGGGCGCTGCGGGCCACGCTGACCCCGGAGGCGGTGGTCCTCATCAGCCAGGACCCGGTCGGCCGCGACCTGCTCGAGGACCTGCGCGCCGCCTCGGAGCGCGCGGCGCTGGCCCGCAGGTTCCGCAACGACGCCGTCTCCCAGGCCCAGCGCGTCCGGCGCAAGCGCTTCGTGCGCTGGACGCGCCTGGCGGGCCGGGCGCGGATGCCCCGCACGGTCGAGCTGGACGACGAGCTGCCCGAGGCGCTGCGCCGCTGACCGTCGTGGTCGGGAGCGGCCCGGGCCGGGCCTACGATGGGAGGGCGGCCGCGGTGACGCGGCCGGCGGGCGTCCGCCGAGCGAGCCGCCGACGTCCCGGTGCACGAAGTCCAGTCCGACCCTGACGAGCGAGGTCCCCGGTGTCCACCCCCGACCAGTCCGCGACGAGCAGCACGCCGTCGAGCCAGCAGCCCGAGAACGTCGTCGGGACCGCCCGCGTCAAGCGCGGCATGGCGGAGATGCTCAAGGGCGGCGTGATCATGGACGTCGTCACCCCCGAGCAGGCGAAGATCGCCGAGGACGCCGGCGCCGTGGCCGTGATGGCCCTGGAGCGGGTGCCCGCCGACATCCGGGCCCAGGGTGGCGTGTCCCGGATGAGCGACCCCGACATGATCGACGGGATCATCGAGGCCGTGTCCATCCCCGTGATGGCCAAGGCCCGGATCGGTCACTTCGTCGAGGCGCAGGTGCTGCAGTCCCTCGGTGTCGACTACGTGGACGAGTCCGAGGTGCTGACCCCCGCGGACTACGCGAACCACATCGACAAGTGGCAGTTCACCGTTCCGTTCGTCTGCGGCGCCACGAACCTCGGCGAGGCCCTGCGCCGGATCACCGAGGGCGCGGCGATGATCCGCTCCAAGGGCGAGGCCGGTACCGGCGACGTCTCCAACGCCGTCACCCACATGCGCACGATCCGGGCCGAGGTCAACCGCCTGCGCTCGCTCGCGCCCGACGAGCTGTTCGTGGCCGCCAAGGAGCTGCAGGCGCCATACGAGCTGGTCAAGGAGGTGGCCGAGGCAGGCAAGCTGCCCGTCGTCCTGTTCACCGCCGGGGGCATCGCCACGCCGGCCGACGCGGCGATGATGATGCAGCTCGGCGCCGAGGGCGTCTTCGTCGGCTCCGGCATCTTCAAGTCGGGCAACCCGGCCGAGCGCGCCGCCGCGATCGTCAAGGCCACGACCTTCCACGACGACCCCGACGTGCTCGCCAAGGTCTCCCGCGGCCTGGGCGAGGCGATGGTCGGCATCAACGTCGACGACATCCCGGTGCCGCACCGCCTCGCTGAGCGCGGCTGGTAGCACTCCACACGAACGGGAACCCCGTGACCGCGCGACGGTCGCGGGGTTCCGTCGTGCTGACGCCGCGCCGCCGCCGAGTCGGACGAACACGCCGTCGCGCCGCGTCGTCGCACGGCGCGTCCGTCCGGCTCGCGGCGGGGGTTGATCTGGTGAAGTGGTTTGCGGTACAAAGTCAGAGCACTTTGCAGAACAAACCACTGGGGTGAGGGAGACGCCGTGGACGACGCAGCACGGTCGGGGCCGGCGGGGGAGCGCGGCCGTCCGGACGGCGAGGACCCGCAGGAGCTGCCGCTCGACCCCGAGCAGATGCTGGCTCTCCTGCAGGCCGAGCGGGAGCGGACGGCCGTGGCCCTCAACCCCGACCCGCGGATCCTCTTCGGCGCCTGGGGGATCGCCTGGGCGGTGGGCTTCCTGGCGATGTGGAGCAGCGCCTCGGACGCCGCGCCCGTGCGGTTGGGCGAGGGGGTCGCCGGCAGCGTCTTCGGGGCCCTGCTCGCCTCGGCCGCCGTCGTGACGGGCGTGCACATCAGCCGCCGGGCCGCCGGGGTCCGCGGCGTCTCCAGCCGGGTCGGCGCCATGTACGGCTGGACGTGGTTCGTCGCCTTCGGCGCCCTCTTCGCCGTCATGACCGGCGCCTACGCCCAGGGCCTGGACGCGCCCACCGCGGCCCTGCTCTGGTCCGGGATCTCCGCGCTCGTCGTCGGTGCGCTGTACATGGCCGGCGGCGCCGTCTGGCAGGACCCCGTCCAGTTCGGGCTCGGGCTGTGGATCGTCCTGAGCGGCGCCGCCGGGGCCCTCGCCGGCTTCCCGAGCGTGCACCTGGTGATGGCGGTCGCCGGCGGTGGCGGCTTCCTCGCCGCGGCCGCGTGGTTCGCCGTCCGCGGCTCGGGAGGGCGAGGGTGAGCCCGCTGCCCGAGCTCGACCCGGTCATCCACGCCGCGGCCCGGCTCAAGGTGATGGCGAGCCTGGCCGCCCTGCCCCGGGGGGACCGCATCTCCTTCCCCCGCCTGCAGCGCCTGCTGGAGATGACGGCCGGGAACCTGTCCACCCACCTGCGCCGGCTCGAGGACGCCGGCTACGTGGACGTGGACAAGACGCACGAGGGCCGGACCCCCGCGACCTACGTCTCGCTGACCGCGACCGGTCGGACCGCCCTCGACCAGTACACCGACTCGCTGCGCCGGCTGCTGCAACCCGCAGGCGAGCACACGCCCCCAGGAGACCGACGTGCCTGACACCACCTCCCCGGACGGGACGGCGCCGCTCGCCCGTGCCGTCGACGCCACCCGCCGGTTCGGACCGGTCACCGCCCTGGACGGCGTGACCCTCGACGTCCCACCGGGCCAGCTGCTCGGCCTGCTCGGCCCCAACGGCGCCGGCAAGAGCACGCTGCTGTCGCTGCTGACCGGGGTCCGCACGCCGACGACGGGCCGTGTCGAGCTGTTCGGCGGCGACCCGCGCGACCCCGCCAGCCGGCGCTGGCTGGGCAGCACACCCCAGGAGACCGGGCTGCCCCCGACCCTGCGGGTGCGCGAGGTCGTCGACCTCGTCGCCGGCCACTTCGCCGACCCGGTCCCGGTCCCCGAGCTGCTCGAGCAGTTCGGTCTCACCGGGCTGGAGCGACGGCAGACCGGGGGCCTGTCCGGCGGGCAGAAGCGCCGGCTGGTCGTGGCCCTGGCCTTCGTCGGCCGCCCCCGGCTCGTCCTGCTCGACGAGCCCACCACGGGGCTGGACGTCGACGCCCGGCACGCGCTGTGGGGCGCCGTCCGGGACTACCACCAGCGCGGCGGGACCGTCGTCCTGACCAGCCACTACCTCGAGGAGGTGGAGGCGCTGGCGCAGCGCGTGGTCGTCGTCGACCGCGGCCGGGTGCGCGCCGACGGGAGCCTGGACGACGTCAGGTCGGTCGTCGCCACGCGGCGCGTCCGCGTCCGCTGCGCCGGCCTGCCCGAGCTGGCCGGCGTCGAGCGCTCCCTGCGCGAGGGGGACCGGCACGAGCTGTGGACTTCGGACGCCGACCAGCTCGTGCGCGACCTCGTCGCCGCGGGCGTCCCCTTCCGCGACCTGCAGGTCGCCGACGCCTCCCTGGAGGAGGCGTTCCTCGCCCTCACTGCGCAGGGCGCCGACGAGCCGTCGGCAGCGCCGGCCGCACCGCTGCCGTCGTCGTCGCAGCTGCCGCCAGGGGCGACCGACCGACCGCCCCGACCCTCGCGGACCCCGGACCTGGAGACCCAGCGATGAGCACCGCGCCCGCGACCACGACCACGACCACGACCACGCCGCGTCCCGCCGCCGCGCCCAGCCCGCTGCACCTGGCGGCGCTGCACGCGCGCTACCAGTTCCTCGAGACCGTCCGGGTGCCCATCGCCGTCATCGGGACGACGGTGTTCCCCGCGGTGTCGCTGCTCTTCTTCGTCGTCCCGCAGCCCTTCGCCGACGACCCCGTCGCCGCCACCGCCGCCGCCGGCCAGCTCTCCCTGTTCGCGGTGATGAGCGTGTGCCTGTTCACCTACGGCGTGGGCGTGGCCGAGGACCGGGCCCTGCCCTGGGACGCGTACCTGCGGACCATGCCCGTCGGGCCCGTCCCGCGGCTGGTCGGCCGGCTCGTGAACGGCCTGGCGTTCGTCGTCATCGGCCTGGTCCCGCTCGTGCTGATCGCCGCGACGCTCACGGCGGCCACCCTCCCGGTGAGCCGGTTGGCGCTGACCCTCGGCGCGCTCCTGCTCGCCGGCCTGCCGCTGTTCTGCACCGGCATCGCCATCGGGTACTCGCTGTCCACGAAGGCGGCGCTCGCCGTCGCGCAGTCCCTGCTGCTGCCGCTGGCGTTCGGGGGCGGTCTGTTCCTGCCGCCCGAGCTGTTCCCGGGGTGGCTCGACGCCGTCTCCACCACCCTGCCCACCCGGGCCGGTCGCGACCTCGTCGTCGTGGCGACCACCGGGACCGACCTGCCCGGCACCGCGCTGCCCGTGCTGGCCGCGTGGGTCGCGCTCACCGCGTTCCTGGCGGTGTGGGCGTACCGCCGTGACGAGGGCCGGCGGTTCCGCTGACCGCCCGCTGCCTAGAGTGGGCCGGGTGAGTCGTCCCACCATCGGAGTGCTGGCGCTGCAGGGGGACGTGCGCGAGCACGTCGCGGCCATCGAGGGCCTGGGGGCGCGGGCGCTGCCCGTGCGCCGTCCCGAGGAGGTCGAGCGGATCGACGCGATCGTGCTGCCCGGCGGGGAGTCCACCACCATCGACAAGCTGCTGCGGATCTTCGAGGTGCGCGACCCGCTGCGGGAGCGCATCGACGCCGGGATGCCCGCGTACGGGTCGTGCGCGGGCATGATCCTGCTCGCCGAGCGCGTCCTGGACGGCCGGGCGGACCAGCAGACCCTCGGCGGGATCGACGTGACCGTGCGCCGCAACGCCTTCGGCCGCCAGGTCGACTCCTTCGAGGAGGACGTCGACTTCGCCGGCCTGGACGACGCCCCGGTGCGCGCGGTGTACATCCGCGCGCCCTGGGTGGAGGAGCACGCGGACGGCGTGGAGGTGCTCGCGCGCGTCGGCCACGGCCCGGCGACCGGTCGGGTCGTGGCCGTCCGCCAGGGCAACGCGATGGCGACGTCCTTCCACCCGGAGATCACCGGGGACCACCGGGTGCACCGGCTGTTCGTCGATCTCGTCCGGTCGGTCGGCTGACCCGGCCGGTCCGACGGCCCGTGCGTGGGCGGCGGTTGACGCGGCGTTAGGATCGGCAGCCGTCCGCCGTCGACGCAGCGCCGAGGAGCCCCCATGTCCGGCCACTCCAAGTGGGCCACCACGAAGCACAAGAAGGCCGCGATCGACGCCAAGCGCGGCAAGATGTTCGCCAAGCTGATCAAGAACATCGAGGTGGCGGCGCGCACGGGCGGCGGCGACCCGGCGGGCAACCCGACGCTCTACGACGCCATCCAGAAGGCCAAGAAGTCCTCCGTCCCCAACGACAACATCGACCGCGCGGTCAAGCGCGGGGCGGGGCTGGAGACGGGCGGTGCCGACTACCAGACGATCATGTACGAGGGGTACGGCCCGAACGGTGTCGCCGTCCTGGTGGAGTGCCTCACCGACAACCGCAACCGCGCCGCGTCCGACGTGCGCGTCGCCTTCACCCGCAACGGCGGCAGCCTCGCCGACCCGGGCAGCGTCGCGTACCTGTTCAACCGCAAGGGCGTCGTCATCGTGCCGTCCGCCGGCCTGACGGAGGACGACGTCCTCGCGGCCGTGCTGGACGCCGGAGCCGAGGAGGTCAACGACCTCGGCGAGGCGTTCGAGGTGGTCAGCGAGGCGACCGACCTGGTCGCCGTCCGGACCGCCCTGCAGGACGCGGGGATCGACTACGACTCCGCCGACGTGCAGTTCATCCCGAGCACCCAGGTCGAGCTCGACGCCGACGGGGCCACGAGGATCTTCAAGCTCGTCGACGCGCTGGAGGACAGCGACGACGTGCAGAACGTCTACGCCAACTTCGACGTGTCCGACGAGGTGATGGCGCAGGTCGGCTGACCACCCGACCCCGACCGGCCCGCCCCGACCGTCCCACCCCGACCGGCCGTCCCCGACGGCGCGCCGCGGGGGAGCCGGGGCCGACGGCTGGCACGCTGGTCCGGTGCGCGTGCTCGGAGTGGACCCCGGCCTGACCCGCTGCGGTCTCGGCGTGGTCGACGGCCGCCCCGGCCGGACGGCGGCGATGGTCGCGGTCGGCGTCGCCCGCAGCCCCGCCGGGCAGGAGCTGGGCCAGCGCCTGCTCGCGATCGCCACGGCGCTCGACGCCTGGCTCGACGAGCACCGCCCCGACGTGGTCGCGGTCGAGAGGGTCTTCAGCCAGAGCAACGTCAGCACGGTCATGGGCACCGCGCAGGTCTCCGGCGTCGCCGTCCTCGCGGCGGCGCGTCGAGGGCTGCCCGTGGCCCTGCACACCCCCAGCGAGGTGAAGGCGGCGGTGACCGGCGACGGACGCGCCGGCAAGGAGCAGGTGGCGACGATGGTCACCCGGATCCTGCGGCTGCCGCAGGCGCCCACGCCCGCCGACGCCTCCGACGCGCTCGCGCTCGCGGTCTGCCACCTGTGGCGCGGCCACGGTCTGCAGACGGCGGGGGCCGGCCGCGACGCACGGGGTGCGGCGGCGGCCGGGACGGCGCCCACCGCGGCCCAGCGCGCGTGGGCTCAGGCGGCGCGCGAGGCCAGGACGAGGAGCGCGCGAGGGTTCGCCGTCCCCGACGGTGCCGTCGCCCAGCCGGGGGCCGCCCGCGGGCCGGGGGCGGCGCGTCGTCCCGGCTCCGTCCGACCTCCAGGGTAACCTCCGCGTCGAACACGTGTTCGTCGCCGGGTGCGCTGTGCGGGGACGAGGCAGGGCTGCCGGATGTGCTGCCGGACGTGTTGCTGGACGGGCTGCTGGAAGGGGAAGTCGTTGATCGCGTCGCTGCGCGGGCGGGTGCTGTCCGTCCGCCTGGACTCCGTCGTCGTCGAGGTCGGCGGGGTCGGGCTGCTGGTGCAGGCCACGCCGGGCACGCTCGCCGCCCTGAGGGTGGGTGCCGAGGCCGAGCTGTCGACCAGCCTGGTGGTCCGGGAGGACTCCCTGACGCTCTTCGGCTTCGCCGACGCCGACGAGCGCGACGTCTTCGAGACGCTGCAGACCGTCAGCGGCGTCGGACCCCGGCTGGCCCTGGCGATGCTCGCGGTGCACAGCCCCGAGGGCCTGCGGCGCGCGGTGGCGACCGAGGACCTGGCCGCGCTGACCACGGTGCCCGGCATCGGGCGCAAGGGCGCGCAGCGCATCGTCCTGGAGCTCACGGACCGCCTGGGTGCCCCCGTCGGCGAGGTCGTCGCCGCGGGGCCGGCGGGAGCCGCCGGGGTCACCGCCGACCCGCGGCTGGACGAGGTCGTCCAGGCCCTCGTCGGTCTCGGCTGGAACGCCAAGCAGGCCCAGCAGGCGGTCGACGCGGTGACGGCCGGGTCCGCCGAGCCCGTCGACGTCGCCTCCACCCTGCGCCAGGCGCTGCGTCACCTCGGGAGGGCCTGAGGTGGACGAGGCCACCCGCTCCCAGCGCTACGCCGACGGGTCGGCCGAGCTCGAGGTGCCCGGCACCGAGCCGGACGCCGGGCTCGGCGCACCGGGAGACGAGGACCTCGGCACCCGGGTCGTCGGCACCGGCGCGGACGACGTCGAACGGGCCGCCGAGTCGGCTCTGCGACCGCGCAGGCTCGACGAGTTCGTCGGCCAGAAGGTCGTGCGCGAGCAGCTGTCGCTGGTGCTCGAGGCCGCCCGGGGTCGGGGGAAGGCCCCCGACCACGTGCTGCTGTCCGGCCCACCGGGGTTGGGCAAGACGACCCTGTCGATGATCATCGCCGCCGAGCTGGGGTCGTCGCTGCGGGTGACCAGCGGGCCGGCGATCCAGCACGCCGGCGACCTGGCCGCGGTGCTCTCCTCCCTGGAGGAGGGCGAGGTCCTCTTCCTGGACGAGATCCACCGGATGGCACGCCCCGCCGAGGAGATGCTGTACGTCGCGATGGAGGACTTCCGGGTCGACGTCATCGTCGGCAAGGGCGCCGGCGCGACCGCCATCCCCCTGGACCTGCCCGCCTTCACCCTCGTCGGTGCCACCACCCGCGCCGGGCTGCTCCCGGCCCCGCTGCGGGACCGGTTCGGCTTCACCGGGCACCTCGACTTCTACGCGGTCGACGAGCTGGAGCGCGTCCTGCACCGCTCGGCGCTGCTGCTCGGGGTCGAGCTCACCGGCGACGGGGCCGCGGAGATCGCCTCCCGGTCGCGCGGGACCCCCCGGGTGGCCAACCGCCTGCTGCGGCGCGTGCGCGACTGGTCGCAGGTGCGCGGGGACGGGCGGGTCGACCTCGCGGCGGCGCGGGCGGCGCTCGCCGTGTACGAGGTGGACGCGCTGGGCCTCGACCGCCTGGACCGGTCCGTGCTGGAGGCGCTGTGCCGCCGGTTCGGGGGCGGACCCGTGGGGCTGTCCACCCTGGCGGTCACCGTGGGTGAGGAGCCGGAGACGGTGGAGACGGTCGCGGAGCCGTTCCTCGTCCGGGAGGGACTCATCGGACGCACCCCGCGCGGGCGCATCGCGACCGCGGCGGGCTGGCGCCACGTCGGGCTGCAGCCGCCGCGGGGCAGCGCAGCCGCGCAGCTCGGGCTCGACCTGGGGCTGGAGACGGGTCCAGGTGCCGCCGGGGGAGCGGCGGACCACGACGCGGACCACGACGCGGACGACGACACCGAGTGACCGGTCGCCCACGACCGGCCGCCGTGACGGGGCGTCATTGTCCCGCGCAAGGTGCTCGCCTACACTCCGCGGGGGCCGTGGAACCCCGGGCCGGGACCGGCCGTTCACCCTGGGCCGACCAGCGACGACCGGGTGACCACGCACACGCAGGACGACCGAGGTGCCTTCGCGGGTGCCCGCGAAGGGACGTGACGAGGTACCGATGGAGCTGCTCTTCCCGCTCATCCTGCTGATCCCGCTGCTCCTCATCACGTTCCGGGCCCGCAAGCAGCAACGCGCCTTCTCCGAGCTCCAGGCCTCCCTCCAGCCCGGTCAGACGGTGATGACCACCGCGGGCCTGCACGGCCGGGTCGTCGCTCTCGAGGACGACGTGGCGGTGCTCGAGGTCGCCGACGGCGTGCGACTGCGCTGGGCGCGGGCCGCGATCGGTCAGGTCACCTCGCCGCAACCGGCCGACGCCGGTTCCGAGCCGTCAGGGCCGACCGGGCCGACCGGGCCGACAGGGCCGACAGGGCCGACCACCGCGGCCGGAGAGCCGGGAGCGGCCGGCGGCCCCGCACCCCGCGACGAGGGCGAGCCGCCCCGCACCGTCTGACCGTCCGCCAGACCACCGCGCCCGCCGCCAGCGTCGGGCGCACCAGCACGAGATGAGAACCCCGTGGCACGTACCCCCGGCTCCCGCCCGGTCCGCACCCTCGTGTGGCTGGCCGTCGCCGTCTCGATCATCTTCGGCACCGTCGCCGCCGGCGCGCAGTGGTCCACCGCCTCCTGGACGCCGAAGCTGGCGCTCGACCTCGCCGGAGGGACCCAGATCGTCCTGACGCCGAACGTCGCGCCCGGCGAGGGCGAGATCACCGACGAGGCGATCAACGAGGCCATCGCGATCATGCGCCAGCGCGTCGACGCCAGCGGCGTCTCGGAGGCGACGGTCAGCAGCCAGGGCGGCCGCAACATCGTCATCGAGCTGCCCGGCGACCCCGAGGAGCAGCGCGAGACCGCCGAGCTCGTCCGTCGCTCGGCGCAGATGGTGTTCCGGCCCGTCCTCGCCGTCTCCGCGGGGGCGCCGCTGCCCGCGGAGGGGGTCTCTCCCACCGAGGGCGCGCCGACCGGCGAGCCGACGGACGGGGCGACCGACGGGGCGACCGGCGGGGCGACCGAGGCTCCCGCCGGTGAGGAGACCGCCGTCCCGGCGCCGACCGCGACGACCGACGGGCGCGCCGTCCCCCGGGTCCAGGCCCTGACGGCAGGCAGCACGCCGGCGGCGACCACGCCGGCCCCCGAGGCCACCGCACCCGAGGGTGCGCCGGCACCGACGCCGGCACCGACGCCGACGAGCGCCAGCGACCTGGCCTGGATCACCGAGGACGTCGCCCAGCGGTTCGCCGAGCTCGACTGCACCGACCCCGCCAACCTCACCGGCGGCGTCGAGGGCACCGACCCCGACGCCCCGCTCGTCACCTGCAGCCAGGACGGCGCCGTCAAGTACGTGCTCGGTCCGGTCGAGGTCGACGGCAGCGACCTGGAAACCGCGAGCTCAGGGCTTGGCACTAACTCGCAGGGCTTCTCCACCGGTGAGTGGACGGTGAACCTCGAGTTCGACGGCGAGGGCACGCGCAAGTTCCGCGAGGTCACCGAGCGGATCACCGGTGCCCAGCCGCCCACGAACCAGTTCGCGATCGTCCTGGACGGCCTCGTCATCTCTGCACCGCAGAGCCTGAGTCCGATCTCGGATGGGCGCGCGCAGATCACCGGCAGCTTCACCCAGGACAGCGCGGCCGAGCTCGCCAACCAGCTGAAGTTCGGTGCGCTGCCGATCTCGTTCGAGGTCCAGACGGAGGACCAGATCTCCGCGGTCCTCGGTGAGGAGCAGCTGCGCAACGGCCTGCTCGCCGGTCTCATCGGCCTCGGGTTGATCGTCGTCTACGCGCTCATCCAGTACCGCCTGCTCGGGCTGCTGATCACGGGGTCCCTGCTGGTGGCCGGAGTGATCGTCTACGGGCTGATCCTGCTGATGGGCTGGTACCAGGGCTACCGGCTGAGCCTGCCCGGCGTCACCGGCCTGATCATCGCCATCGGCATCACCGCCGACTCGTTCATCGTGTACTTCGAGCGGATCAAGGACGAGCTGCGCGAGGGCCGGTCGCTCACGGCCGCCGTCGAGACCGGCTGGAAGCGCGCCAAGCGGACGATCGTCATCTCCGACGTCATCAGCCTGCTGGCCGCGGTGGTGCTCTACACCCTCGCCGTCGGCGGGGTGCGGGGCTTCGCGTTCACCCTCGGCCTGACGACGCTGGTCGACCTCGCGCTGGTGTTCCTGTTCACGCACCCGGTGATGGTGCTGCTGTCCCGCACGCGGTTCTTCGCCTCCGGTCACCCGTCGACGGGGATGTCCGCCAAGGCGTACGGCCGGGAGTCGTTCTACGCCGGCCGCGGCCGGGTGCGCACCGCGCCGCCCGCGGCCAAGCGCACCCGCTCGGCGTCCCGCGACGACGCCGAGGGCGTCGAGGAGGGCCTGCTGGTCGGTGCCGGGCCGGCGCGCGACCGCTCGGGCCGGATGACGATCGCCGAGCGCAAGGCCGCATCGCGGCGCGCCGGTGAGGCGCCGGACGACGACGGACCGGACCGGCCAGGTGGCGGACCCGCCGACGCGGGCACCGACAGCGCCGACCCGACGACCAAGGAGGACTGAGCGGTGTTCAGCTTCGCGCAGTTCGGCAACGACCTCTACACGGGCCGCCGGTCGTTCGACTTCGTCCGCCGGTGGAAGGTGTACACCGGGATCGGGGCCGCCCTGATCGCCGTCTCCATCGGCCTCATCCTCACCCTCGGCCTCAACCCCGGGATCGAGTTCCGCGGCGGGTCGGAGTTCCGGGTCACCGACACCGAGAACCCGGACGTCGGCCTCGGCGAGGAGGTCGTGCGCTCCGCCTACCCGGACGCCGAGCCGCCCCGCGCGTCGGTGATCGGCGGTTCCAGCGTCCGGATCCAGACCGAGCGGCTCGACGACGAGCAGACCGACGAGCTGCGGTCGCAGCTGGCCGAGGCGTACGACGTGCCCGAGTCGTCGGTGACGTCCTCGTTCGTCGGCCCGAGCTGGGGGCAGGACGTCACCCGCCAGGCCGTCACCGGGCTGGTGATCTTCCTCGCGCTGGTCGCCGCCGTGATCACCCTGTACTTCCGGACGTGGGCGATGGCCGTCGCGGCGCTGTACGCGCTGGCGCACGACCTGGTCATCAGCGCAGGCATCTACGCCCTCACCGGGTTCGAGGTGACACCGGGCACGGTCATCGGGTTCCTGACGATCCTCGGGTACTCGCTGTACGACACCGTCGTCGTGTTCGACAAGGTGCGCGAGAACACCGAGCACGTGATGGCGTCGACGAAGCGGACCTTCGCCGAGGCCGTGAACCTGGCCGTGAACCAGACCCTGGTGCGGTCGATCAACACCTCCGTGGTGGCCGTGCTGCCGGTGGCGTCCGTCCTGTTCATCGGGGCCTTCCTGCTCGGCGCGGGCACGCTGCGCGACATCTCGCTGTCGCTCTTCGTCGGCACCCTCGTCGGGACGCTGTCGTCGATCTTCATCGCCCCGGCGGTGTACGTGCTGCTGCGCGGCCGCCAGCCGGAGGTGCGGCAGCAGGCCGAGCGCGTCGAGCAGGCACGGCGCAAGAGCCCGGTACCGGCCGGCGCCGTCGGCGCCTCCGGCCCGGTCGGATCGGTCCTCACGGCCGAGCGCGACGAGGACGTCGCCGAGGACGACACCGAGGACGGTGAGGCGGCGCGCGTGGGGTCCCGGCGACCAGTGTCCGGCGGGGCCCGCGGTCAGCGCCAGCAGCCGCGTCGGAACCGGTCTCGGCGCCGGTGAGCGCCACGTCGCCCGCGGCCGGCGCCCGCAGCGTCGAGCAGGTGCTGCTCAGCCACCTGCGGGACGTCCCCGACCACCCCTCGCCCGGTGTGGTCTTCAAGGACATCACCCCGCTGCTCGCCGACGGTCCGGCCCTCGCGTCGGCGGTCGAGGCGCTCAGCGGACTGGTCCCCGACGACACCGAGCTCGTCGCCGGGGTCGAGGCCCGTGGCTTCATCCTCGGGACGCCGGTGGCGCTCGCGCACGGCACGGGCTTCGTGCCGGTCCGCAAGGTGGGCAAGCTCCCCGGGCAGACCATCCGCGGCGCCTACGACCTGGAGTACGGGTCGGCGGAGATCGAGGTGCACGCCGACGCCTTCGTCGCGGGGCAGCGGGTCGTCGTGGTCGATGACGTGCTCGCGACCGGTGGCACGGCCGCGGCGGCGTGCGAGCTCGTCGAACGGGCCGGTGGCGAGGTCGTCGCCGTGGTCTTCCTGCTTGAGCTCGTTTCGCTCGAAGGGCGCAAGCGCCTACACGGGCGCCGAGTCGATGCAGTGATTTCCGTTTAAAGGATCATTGACTCGCGCCATTACCTCTGTCAATTTGGCCCTACGGTCACTACACGGAGGTGCTCATGCGTAGGTTGCGACTGGTCGGTGGCGGAGTGGGTTTGGCGCTTGTGATGGCGATGACCTCACTCTCGCCGGCAGCCTCAGATGCGGTAGGACCCGAGTCGGGTCCGCAGACAGCCGTCGAAACCTGGTCCTCCGAAGTCACGGATCCCATTGCGGCGGGTGCCGGCCAAGTGGAGATTCTGGGTGGCGTCGGAACGGCATATGCTCCGCCCGGAAACTCGTGGGGGCGTGCGAGTCAGGCTGACAGGGCCTTGATCGCCGGACCAGGTGGCAGCGTCGCGTACAGGTGGTCTGTGCAACCGGGATCCATGACGCGCGTATGTGTCGAGGTGCTCGGCTATGTGAGTGGTCAGCCCGGTCGTTGGTATCGAGCGAGTTGCGGTCGCTCGGGTGGCGGCGTCGCTCCGTGGGACAACGCCTCGGGGTACCCCAAGTTGCGAGCCCGCTCGATAACGGGGACAGGCGGCTTCGTGGGGTGGAGCTTTAACTAGCCGTGTATTGATAGGGGCCGGCGCCAGGGGCGGCTCCTATCAATACCCCGACTTGGCGGCGAGCGGGAGATCGCGGCACCGTAGACTCCAGATGACGGGGCCCCCCGTCATCTGGGGAGGTGACCAGTGGCCGACGAGGTGATCACGCCGACGTCCGCAGCGGCCTCCGCGCGCCCCAAGCCGGGTGGTGCCGCCCGTGCGGCCGTGCCCTCCGCGCCGGCCGACGCGCCGCCGACCACGGGGGCCGCGCCCCCAGGCCCCGGTCAGCCGGGTCAGCCGGCCGGCGGCTCCGCCACGACCACCTCCGCGACGACGAGCAAGGCCCCGAACTCCTCCGCTTCGACCACGACGGCCGGCGCTCGCACCGCCCCGAGCGGGCAGGTCCCGGGCGCACCGGCTCGGCCGGTGCGCAGCGACGCGCCGGGCTCGGGTCTGCGCCGCCGCCTCTCCCGCCTCGGTCAGCGGTCCACGCCGAGCTCGCCGGTGCTCGAGCCGTTGCTGCGCAGCGTCCGCGCCAACCACCCCAAGTCCGACCTGACGGTCCTCGAGCGCGCCTACGCGGTCGCGGAGGAGGCGCACCGGGGTCAGCGCCGCAAGAGCGGTGACGCGTACATCACGCACCCGGTGGCCGTCGCGACGATCCTCGCCGAGCTGGGCATGACGACGCCGACCCTCGCGGCCGCGCTGCTGCACGACACGGTCGAGGACACCCCGTACACGCTGGAGCGCCTGCGCAAGGACTTCGGTGACGAGATCGCGATGCTCGTCGACGGCGTCACCAAGCTCGACAAGGTCACCTACGGCGACGCGGCGCAGGCCGAGACCGTCCGCAAGATGGTCGTCGCGATGGCCCGCGACATCCGCGTGCTCGTCATCAAGCTCGCCGACCGGCTGCACAACGCCCGGACCTGGCGGTACGTCTCGGCCCAGTCCGCCCAGCGCAAGGCCCGCGAGACCCTCGAGATCTACGCCCCGCTGGCCCACCGGCTCGGCATGAACACGATCAAGTGGGAGCTGGAGGACCTGTCGTTCGCCGTCCTCTACCCCGGTGTCTACGACGAGATCGTCCGGCTGGTCGCGGACCGCGCGCCCGCCCGCGAGGAGTACCTCGCCCAGGTCCGCGAGACGGTGTCGGCGGACCTGAGGTCGGCGAAGATCAAGGCCGTCGTCACGGGCCGGCCGAAGCACTACTACTCCGTCTACCAGAAGATGATCGTGCGTGGCCGCGACTTCGCGGACATCTACGACCTGGTGGGCGTGCGGGTGCTCGTCGACACGGTCCGCGACTGCTACGCCGTCCTGGGTGCGCTGCACGCGCGCTGGAACCCGGTGCCCGGCCGGTTCAAGGACTACATCGCGATGCCCAAGTTCAACATGTACCAGTCGCTGCACACGACGGTCATCGGGCCCGAGGGCAAGCCGGTCGAGATCCAGATCCGCACCCACCTGATGCACCGCCGCGCCGAGCTCGGTGTCGCCGCGCACTGGAAGTACAAGGACGTCGCCAACGGCCGCGGCGAGTCGGCGGGCGAGACCGGCTCGGTCAACGACATGGCCTGGCTGCGCCAGCTCCTGGACTGGCAGCGCGAGACGTCCGACCCGGGCGAGTTCCTCGACTCCCTGCGGTTCGAGATCAACGCCCGCGAGGTGTACGTCTTCACCCCGAAGGGGGACGTCGTCGCCCTGCCGGCCGGGTCCACGCCCGTGGACTTCGCGTACGCCGTCCACACCGAGGTCGGCCACCGCACGATGGGCGCCCGGGTGAACGGACGGCTCGTCCCGCTGGAGTCCCAGCTCGACAACGGCGACGTCGTCGAGGTCTTCACCTCCAAGGTCGAGGGCGCCGGCCCGAGCCGTGACTGGCTGACGTTCGTCAAGAGCCCCCGAGCCCGCAACAAGATCCGCCAGTGGTTCTCCAAGGAGCGCCGCGAGGAGGCGATCGAGCAGGGCAAGGACGCGCTCGCGAAGGCGATGCGCAAGCAGGGTCTGCCGATCCAGCGGCTGATGTCGCACGAGTCGCTCGTGGCGCTCGCCTCCGAGCTGCGGCACCCGGACGTGTCCTCGTTGTACGCGGCGATCGGTGAGGGGCACGTCTCAGCCGCCTCGGTCGTCAGCAAGCTCGTCGCCGCGCTCGGCGGTGCCGACGGGGCCGAGGAGGACCTCGCCGAGGCCACCATCCCCTCGCAGGCGCCGACCCGCCGCCCCCGCTCCGGTGACCCGGGCGTCGTCGTCAAGGACGTCGACGACGTCTGGGTCAAGCTCGCACGCTGCTGCACGCCCGTCCCCGGCGACCCGATCCTCGGGTTCGTCACCCGCGGCCACGGCGTCTCGGTGCACCGGCGCGACTGCGGCAACGCGTCCGGGCTCCTCAGCCAGCCCGACCGGATCGTCGACGTCGAGTGGTCCGTGGGGTCCGGGAGCGTCTTCCTCGTCCAGATCCAGGTCGAGGCGCTGGACCGGTCCCGGCTCCTGGCGGACGTCACGAAGGTGCTGTCCGACCACCACGTGAACATCCTCTCCGCGTCCGTGTCGACGAGCCGGGACAGGGTCGCCATCTCGAAGTTCGCGTTCGAGATGGGCGACCCCACCCACCTCGGGCACGTGCTGGCGGCGGTGCGTCGGATCGACGGCGTCTTCGACGTCTACCGGCTGACGGGCAAGCGGACGGAGCCGGCGGCGACCTCCGGCTGACCCCCGTCCGGGCCGGGGCGACCCCTTCCGGCCTCGTCGGGCGTCGCTGCCTCGTCGGACGGCGCTGCCTCGTCGGACGGTCGGCTGGTGAGACGGTCCCCTCGCAGCGCACGCAGCCGACGCAGCGCCTCGCGCCGGTGCCGTGTGCCGTCGCGTCCGGCCAGCACCCGGTGGGCGCCCCGTGCGGTGGTGGGGCACGCCAGCAGCCAGCGCAACGCCGCCAGGTCCGCCGCGCCGAGCGCCCCGCGCGCCAGGTCCGCGGCCGTGCGGGCCCTCGTCGTCAGCGGGACCCCGTGCACGACGGTGACGTCATCCGCGCGGGGCACGGACTCGACCACCCGCAGGTCCCGGCCGGGACGTCGCGCGCGGGTGGGCCGGGCCGTGAGCAGCAGGAACGGCGGCTCGGGGCGGGGGCCGCCGTGCAGCCACGCCGCCGCCCCGCCGGCGAGGACCGCCCACGTCGGGAGCAGCGGTCGCAGCACGTGCGCTCGGTCCCGTGTGCTCAGCTCGCAGTCGGCGGGCAGGTACACGTCCTCGCACAGGCGGTGCAGGTGACCCGCCCGGGCCATCAGGTGCAGGACGGGGCCGGGAAGGCCGGGGCCGGGTCGCAGCGCGACCTCCGCCACCGGCCTCGGTGCGAGCAGCCAGCGGACGTCGGAGCCGACGGACGCGGTCGGGTTCGGGTGCACGCGCACAGCCAAGCAGGAGCGCGCTGCCCGCCGGGGCCGGCCGGCGGGCGCTGTGGACGGCCGCCGCCCGGCTGCCGCAGGGTCAGCCGGAGAAGTCGTCCGCCGCGCGACGCACCTGCTCCAACCAGGCGCGTCGCGCTGCCAGCGCCTCCTCGGCCTCCCTGACCCGCCGCTGGTCGCCTGCCTGCTGGGCTGCCGCCAGGTCGGCCTCCAGGCCGGCGATCGCGTCCTCGAGCTGGCCCAGCGCGCCCTCGGCGCGGGCACGCGCCTCGGGGTTGGTGCGGCGCCACTGGTCCTCCTCGGCGTCCCGGACGGCCTGCTCGACGGCCCGGAGCCTGCGCTCCACGCGCCCGAGGTCGGCGCGCGGCACCTTGCCGGCCGCCTCCCAGCGCTCCTGGAGGTCCCGCAGCGCGCGCTTGGCCGCGTCGAGGTCGGTGACCGGGAGCAGCGCCTCGGCCTCGGTGAGCAGCTTCTCCTTGACCTCGAGGTTCCCGCGGAACTCGTCGTCCTGACGGGACTGCTCGGCGTTGCGGGCACCGAAGAAGCGGTCCTGCGCCGCGCGGAAGCGCGCCCACAGCGCGTCGTCGTCCTTGCGGGCGGCGCGACCCGCGGCCTTCCAGCGGTCCATCAGCGTCCGGTAGGCGGCGCTGGTGGGCCCCCAGTCCGTGGAGTCGGCGAGCGACTCCGCCTCGACGACGATCCGCTCCTTGACCGCCTTGGCCTCGGAGTGCCGCTTCTCCAGGTCGGCGAAGTGGTGCCGCCGAGCGCGGTCGAACGCGGTGCGCGCGTGGCTGAACCGCCGCCACAGCTCCTCCTCGACGGGCTTGTCGAGGCGCTGACCGGTGCGCTGCGCGGACTTCCACTCGTCGAAGAGGACCCGCAGCCGGTCCCCGGACGGCTTCCACTGCATACGCGCCGGGTCGGTGCCGGCGATCCGCTCGGCCTCCTCGACCAGCGCGAGCCGCGCGACGCGCGCCTGCTCCTTGGCCTCGGCACGGCGCGCCTCGGCCTCCCTGCGCCGCAGGGCGACCAGCTCGTCGAGGGCGGCCAGCCGCTGCACGAGGGCGTCGACGTCGCCCACCGCGTGCGCCTCCTCCACCGCCGGCCGCAGGTTCTCCACGGCGCGGGCGACGTCCTTGACCGGTGCGTCCGGCACGGACAGGCGCTGCTCGGCCAGGGCGACCTGGGCCTCGAGGTCGGCGTACTTGCGGGCGAAGTAGACGAGGGCCTCGTCGTCCGAGGCACCCGGGTAGGAGCCGACCGGGTGCTCGCCGTCGGCGCGGCGGACGTACACCGTGCCCTCGGCGTCGACCCGCCCCCACCGGCGGGCGCGCTCGAGCAGGTCGGCGTCGCTCAGCGCGGGTGCCGTCGGCACCGCCGGTGCGGTCCGTGCCGGCCTGGGACCCTTGCTGCCCGGACGAGGCCTGGCGGCCCGGGCAACGGCTGCCGGTGAGGCGGGACGGGGGGCGGGCCGCGGCGTCGTCCGGTCCGTCGCCTCGGGGTCGGTGGGCTGCTCGGGGTCGGTGGGCTGCTCGGGGTCGGTGGGCTGCTCGGGGTCGGTGGGCTGCTCGGGCTCGGTCGGCGCCGCGGTGGCGGCCTGCTCGTCGGTGGAGTCCTGCTCCGCGTTCGGCTGGTCGGTCACTGCACCGTCACCCCTTCGATGCTGATGGGCAGCCGCGGGGCCACCCCGTCGTCGGCCAGACCGCCCGCGGCGATCCGCTGCACGATGTCCAGACCCCCGGTCACCCGTCCGAAGACGGAGTACCCGCCGGCGCTGTCGGAGGGGATGGTGGAGTCCTCGTACACGATGAAGAACTGGCTGCCCTGGCTGTCGGCGCGGTTGCCCTGACGAGCCATCGCCAGGGTCCCGGCCGGGTACAGGTCGTCCGCCGGGGCGTTCTCGACCGGGCCCCACTCGTAGCCGGGGCCGCCGGTGCCCGTGCCCGTCGGGTCGCCGCACTGGAGCACGAAGATGCCCTCGGTGGTCAGTCGGTGGCAGCTCGTCCCGGCGAAGAAGTCCTCCCGGGCCAGGTGGACGAACGAGGCCACCGACTGCGGTGCCAGGTCGCCGAACAGCTCGAGCGTGATGTCGCCCTCGCTGGTGGACAGGGTCGACGTCCAGGTGCGGTCCTCGGCCAGCGCGGGGTCGGGGACGGGCTCGGAGCCCGGTGTCGCGCCGTCCGTCGCCTCCGCGCCGTCCGAACCGTCCTGGACGTCGCCCGCGGTCGTCGCGCCGTCGTCGCCACCGTCGTCGTCGCGCACCACCCAGAAGACGGCGGCCACGAGGGCGACCACCGCGGCGGCGGCACCGACGGCCATCGCCGTCTGCTGGCGCCGGCGTCGCCGCTCGGCCTTGGTCTCCCGGCGCTGCTGCCACTTGGCGTAGCGCTGGCGGGCGTACTCACGCTCCCGCTTGCTCGGTGACACCGACGCTCCCGTCCACCAGGGTCCGACGGGCGACCCTCGCCCGTCCGCTGTGCTCGACCGCGGTGTCGCGACACCGCGGGGGCCGGCGGGGACCGGCCGGGTCGCAGTCTAAGCAGCGGGACGACCTCGGAGGGGGACGACGCCCCGCGGGTAGGCTCGGCCGGTGATCGTCACCGGCTTCCCCGCGCAGGCCTTCGGCACCAACTGCTACGTGCTCGCACCCGCCGACGGCGAGGAGTGCGTCGTCGTCGACCCGGGCATCGGGGTGCTCGACCAGCTGTCGGAGGTGCTCCGTGAGCGACGGCTGCGACCGGCCGCGGTGCTGCTCACCCACGGCCACGTGGACCACGTCTACTCGGTGACGCCCGTGTGCGGCGGCGCCGGCGTCCCGGCGCTGGTGCACGGCGACGACGCCTACCGGCTGGAGGACCCCCTGGCGTCGCTGGCCCCGGACCTGCTCGCGATGTTCGCGGCGCAGTTCGGCCAGCCGGCGAGCTGGAAGGCGCCGGACGACGTCCGCACCGTCACCGACGGCGAGCGGCTCGACGTGGCCGGGCTGGGGCTGACGGTGCGGCACGCACCGGGCCACACCGAGGGCTCGGTGCTGTTCGCCCTCGACGACGTCCCCGACGGTCTGCGCGTCGGCGAGGGCCCCTCGCCCACCTCCACGGTGCTGTCGGGGGACGTGCTGTTCGCGGGCAGCATCGGCCGCACCGACCTGCCCGGCGGGTCACCGGAGGCGATGACCCGCTCGCTGCGCGACGTCGTCCTGCCGCTGCCGGACGACGCCCTGGTGCTGCCGGGGCACGGTCCGGCCACCACGATGGCGCGGGAGAAGGCGACGAACCCCTTCCTGCTGGAGGTGGTGGGCTGATGGCGCGACCCGCGTCGATCTCGGGCTTCCCGGAGTGGACGCCGGCGCAGCGCATCGTGGAGCAGCAGGTGCTGGACGTCGTCCGGCGCGTGTTCGAGCTGCACGGGTTCGGCTCGCTGGAGACGCGGGCCGTCGAGACCGTCGAGCAGCTGCTGCGCAAGGGCGAGATCGACAAGGAGGTCTACGGCGTGCGCCGGCTCGCGGCGCCGGACGAGGACGACGCGGCGCGCGAGAGCGACCTGGCGCTGCACTTCGACCTGACGGTGCCGTTCGCGCGGTACGTCCTGGAGAACGCCGGCCACCTGACCTTCCCGTTCCGCCGCTACCAGGTGCAGAAGGTCTGGCGCGGTGAGCGCCCGCAGGAGGGCCGGTACCGCGAGTTCACCCAGGCCGACATCGACGTGGTGGACCGCGACGAGCTGCCGTTCCACTACGAGGTGGAGCTGCCGCTGGTCATGGCGGAGGTGTTCCGGCGGCTGCGCGAGCTCGGGCTGCCGCCGGTGACCATCCAGGTCAGCAACCGCAAGCTGGCCGAGGGCTTCTACCGCGGGCTGGGCCTGGCCGACCCGGCCGCCGTCCTGCGGTGCGTGGACAAGCTCGACAAGGTCGGTCCGGACGGCGTCGCCGCGGCGCTGGCTGCCGAGGCGGGGGCGGACGAGGCGCAGGCGCGGGCGTGCCTGGGGCTGGCCGGGATCCGCACCGCCGACACCTCCTTCGTCGACCGCGTGCGCGCGCTCGGGGTGGAGCACCCCCTGCTGGCCGAGGGGTTGGACGAGCTCGGGCAGGTCGTGGAGGTCGCCGCCACCCGTGCGCCGGGGGCGATGGTCGCCGACCTGCGGATCGCGCGGGGGCTCGACTACTACACCGGCACCGTCTACGAGACCCAGATGGAGGGTTTCGAGCGGTACGGGTCGGTGGCCTCCGGCGGCCGCTACGACGCGCTGGCCTCCGACGGCCGGACGACGTACCCCGGAGTGGGCATCTCGTTCGGGGTCACCCGGGCCCTGGGCCTGCTCTTCGCCCGTGGGCTGACGGCGTCGCGCTCGGTGCCGACGTGCGTCCTCGTGGCCCTGATGGCGGAGGAGGACCGCGTGGCGGCCGAGCAGGTCGCCGACCGGCTGCGGGCGCGGGGGATCGCCACCCAGGTGTCACCGACGGCCGCCAAGCTCGGCAAGCAGATCCGCTTCGCCGACCGCCGGGGCGTCCCGTTCGTGTGGTTCCCCGGGCAGGACGGCGGTCCCGACCAGGTCAAGGACATCCGGTCCGGTGACCAGGTCGACGCGGACCCCGGCACCTGGGAGCCGCCCGCGGAGGACCTGCACCCCCGGGTGGTGCTGCCCTCCTCCTGACGCGGCGTCAGGTAGCGGCCGAGCGCACGCGGTACAGGTCGCGCAGGACCATGATCTCGGCGCCGTGGTGGATGAGCTCGCGGTTCAGGTGCAGGACGAGGTGGCCGAACGGCGCAGCGGCGTCGATCTCGGTGGCCCGGCTCAGGCCGACCGTGAGCGCCTGCTCCTCGGTGAGTGCGTCGACCCGGTCCCTCCACCGGGTGACCGCCTCCCGCAGGCCGGCGACCGCGGGGGCGGCCTCGGTGTGGAAGGTCAGGTCGTCCACGCGGAGGCGGTGCTCGCCGAACGTCCAGTCCCACCGCTCGGTGAAGACCTCGGTCAGGTGGGCGACAAGCCAGCCGATCGTGCGCAGCGGCGGCGGCCCCTCCACGGAGTCGTAGCCGTAGTCGAGCTGGTGGGTGCCCTGGCCCGCGGGTCGAGGCGACGGTGACTGCCCGCGCGGTCGCACGCCGCACGCGCCCGGGGCCGGCTCCCACCGCAGCTCGTCGTCCGTCAGCCCGTCGAGTCGCCGGTCGAGGTCCCACCAGGAGAAGCCGAGCTGGCCGCGCAGCATCGCGACGAGCGACCGCTGCTCGAGGATGCTCCAGTCGAAGTCAGCCACACCGGCCTCCAGGGTCGTCGCATCGAACGCGTGTTCGATCCTGGCGTGACCGCCGGCGTCCCGTCAAGGGCCGCGGTCGGGGTGCCGGCGCGCGACGTCCGTAAGATCGAGGGTGGCCCGAGCGAGCGGCCCGTACCCGAGGACGACCCGAGAGGACCCCCTGTGCTCCGCACCCACGAGGCAGGCGCGCTGCGCGCGTCCGACGCCGGCACCACCGTCACCCTGACCGGCTGGGTGGCGCGGCGCCGCGACCACGGCGGGGTGGCGTTCCTCGACCTGCGGGACGCCTCGGGGGTGATGCAGGTCGTCGTCCGCGACGAGGAGGTCGCGCACGGCCTGCGCAACGAGTACTGCCTGCGGGTGACGGGCGAGGTGGGGCGCCGTCCCGAGGGCAACGAGAACCCGGCCCTGCCGACCGGCGAGGTCGAGCTGCTGGCCCACTCGGTCGAGGTGCTCAACGCCTCCGCGCCGTTGCCGTTCCAGGTGGACGAGCACGTCGAGGTGGGGGAGGAGGCGCGGCTGCGCCACCGCTACCTGGACCTGCGCCGTCCGGGCCCGGCCGCCGCGCTGCGGCTGCGCAGCAAGGTCAACGCGGCGGCGCGCGAGGTGCTGGCCCGGCACGACTTCGTCGAGGTGGAGACGCCGACCCTGACCCGGTCCACCCCCGAGGGCGCCCGCGACTTCCTCGTCCCGGCCCGCCTGCAGCCCGGCTCCTGGTACGCGCTGCCGCAGAGCCCCCAGCTGTTCAAGCAGCTGCTCATGGTCGCCGGCCTCGAGCGGTACTACCAGATCGCCCGCTGCTACCGCGACGAGGACTTCCGCGCCGACCGGCAGCCCGAGTTCACCCAGCTCGACGTCGAGATGAGCTTCGTCGACCAGGACGACGTCATCACCCTGACCGAGGAGATCCTCGTGGCGCTGTGGCGCCTCGTCGGCGTCGAGCTGCCCACGCCGTTCCCGCGGATGACGTACGCCGACGCGATGGACCGGTACGGCACCGACAAGCCGGACCTGCGCTTCGGTCTCGAGCTCGTCGAGTGCACGGGCTACTTCGCCGACACCCCGTTCCGGGTCTTCCAGGCGCCGTACGTCGGCGCCGTCGTCATGCCGGGCGGGGCCTCCCAGCCGCGGCGCCAGTTCGACGCCTGGCAGGACTGGGCGAAGCAGCGCGGCGCGAAGGGCCTGGCCTACGTCACGGTCGCGGAGGACGGCACGCTGGGCGGGCCGGTCGCCAAGAACCTCACCGACGCCGAGCGCGACGGCCTCGCGGCGCACGTCGGTGCCTCGCCGGGCGACGCGGTCTTCTTCGCCGCCGGTGCGCCGAAGGCCTCGCGCGCGCTGCTCGGCGCCGCGCGCCTGGAGATCGGGCACCGCGTCGGGCTCGTCGACGAGTCGGCGTGGAAGCTCGTGTGGGTCGTCGACGCGCCGCTGTTCGAGCCGGCCGCCGAGACCGACGACGTCGCCGTCGGGTCCGGGGCCTGGACGGCCGTGCACCACGCGTTCACCTCGCCCAAGCCGGAGTGGCTCGACCGGTTCGAGGAGGACCCGGGCAACGCGCTGGCCTACGCCTACGACATCGTCTGCAACGGCAACGAGATCGGCGGCGGGTCGATCCGTATCCACCGCCGCGACGTCCAGGAGCGCGTCTTCGAGGTGATGGGGCTGAGCCGCGAGGAGGCCGACGAGAAGTTCGGCTTCCTGCTCGAGGCCTTCTCCTACGGGGCGCCCCCGCACGGCGGCATCGCGTTCGGGTGGGACCGGATCGTCGCCCTGCTGGCCGGCGCCGACTCCATCCGGGAGGTCATCGCCTTCCCGAAGTCCGGTGGCGGGTACGACCCGCTGACGGCCGCACCCGCCCCGATCACCGCCCAGCAGCGCAAGGAGGCGGGGGTGGACGCGGCCCCGCGGGCACGCACCGGCGAGACCGCCGCTGAGACGACCGGCGGGACGGCCGGCGGGAGGGCCGGCTGACCGTGGCGGTCGTCGTCCGGGCCGAGCAGCCCGGCGACCGCACCGCGGTCGCCGGGGTCGTCGACCTGGCGTTCGCCAGCGGCGAGGAGGGCGCGGAGGCGGAGACCCTCCTCGTGGAGGCGCTGCGGGCGGACGGCGACGCCTGGCTGCCGCGCCTGGGCCTCGTGGCCCTCGACGGGGGCGAGGTGGTCGGGTACGCCCTCGGCAGCCGCATGCACGTCGGCGGGTCCCCGGCGGTCGCGCTGGCACCTGTCGCCGTGCACCCCGAGCACCAGCGGCGCGGCGTCGGCCAGGCGCTGGTGCGACGGCTCCTCGGCGAGGCGCGGTCGGCGGGGGAGACCCTCGTGGTCGTGCTCGGCGACCCCGGCTACTACGGGCGCTTCGGTTTCGGGCCCGCCGAGGACCTCGGGATCGTCGGCCCGTACGGCGGACCGGCCTTCCAGGCGCTGCAGCTGGCCGCCGACGCCCCCGTCGGCCTCGCGGCGTACCCCGTCGCCTTCCAGTCCGTCTGACCGTCGGGTCCTCCGCTCCTCGCCGGACCTCCGCGCTGCCTCGAAGCGCAGGTTGTTGGAAAGGTGCGGTCAGGACGGGGGACTGGACCGCAGGTTGTTGGAAAGGTGCGGTCAGGACGGGGGACTGGACCGCAGGGTGTTGGAAAGGTGCGATCTGGAGGGGGCGCGGGGGCGCAGGTCGGTGGAAAGGTGCGGTCGGAGGGACGGGGATAGGGTCGCGGCGGGGGCGCCGGTCGGCCGGCGCACCCAGGGAGGCGTCTTCGGCCTGGTGGCCGGCGCGGTCTTCAACACCGACGAGGCCCGTGACGAACGGGCCTGGCGGGTTCGATTCCCGTCCGCCTCCGCCACGGCCCTCGCACGGTGGGACGACAGGGGGTGGCGCCGGTGCACGTGCTCGCCACGGCCGGTCACGTCGACCACGGCAAGTCCACCCTGGTGCGCGCGCTCACGGGCACGGAGCCCGACCGGTGGGCGGAGGAGCGCCGTCGCGGCCTGACCCTCGACCTCGGCTTCGTCTGGACGACGCTCCCGGGCGGTGAGCGCGTCGCGTTCGTCGACGTCCCCGGGCACGAGCGCTTCGTCCCCACCATGCTCGCCGGGGTGGGGCCCGTCCCCGCGGTGCTGCTCGTGGTGGCCGCCGACGGCGGGTGGATGCCGCAGACGTCCGAGCACGTGGCCGCCCTGGACGCGCTCGGGGTGACCCGTGGCGTCGTGGCGCTGACCCGCTGCGACCTGGCCGACCCGCGGGACACCGCCGCCGTCGTCCGCGAGCGGCTCGGCGCCACCGGGCTGCGGGACGCGACCGTCGTCCCCGTCAGCGCCGTCACCGGCGCCGGGCTCGACGCGCTGCGAGCGGCGCTGCGGACGACGGTGCGCGCGCTGCCCTCGCCGGACCCGCACGCACCCGTCCGGATGTGGGTCGACCGGGTCTTCACCGTCCGGGGGGCGGGGACCGTCGTCACGGGCACCCTGCAGGCGGGGACCGTGCGCCGCGGCGACACGCTGCGGGTGGCCCGGGACGACCGCCAGGTCACCGTCCGCTCGCTGCAGGTCACCGGGGAGGACGTCGAGGGGGCCGGCGGCGTGGCCCGGGTCGCGCTCAACCTGCGGGGTGTCGACCGGCACGACCTCACCCGGGGGGACGCGCTGCTCGGGCCCGGGCGGCGCGCCGACCGGACACCGGTGGCGCCCCCGTGGCGAGCCACCGATGCGCTCGACGTCGTCCTCGACCGCCCCGTCGACGACCCGCCGAGCCACCTCGTCCTGCACACCGGCTCGGCGGCCGTCCCCGCCCGGCTGCGCCCCCTGGCGGCGGACGTCGTGCGGCTGCGGCTCGACCGGCCGCTGCCCCTCGCAGCGGGCGACCGGGCCCTGCTGCGCGCCCCCGACCGGCACGAGGTCGTCGCCGGCCTGCGGGTCGCCGACGTCGACCCGCCACCCGCCCGGGGGCGCCGCGGAGCCGCCGAGCGCGCCGCCCAGCTGACCCGCGCGGACGGCGCGCACGCACGGTGGCGGCGCGAGCTCACCCGGCGCGAAGTGCTGTCCGCCGCGGACGCCGCCGGCCTCGGGCTGGTCCCCGACACCGACCCGGTCGTGCCCGGCTGGTACGTCGACCCGCAGGTGTGGGCCGGGCTGCCGGGACGCGCCGCCACCGTGGTCGCGGCCTGGGAGGTCGAGCGCCCGCTGGAACCCGGCGCGCCGCGCCACGTCGTCCGGGAGCGGCTCGGGCTGCCGGACGGCGCCCTGCTGGACGCCGTCGTCGCGCGCACGTCGCTGCGGTCCCGCGACGGCCGCCTCACCGGGCGCGAGCGGACCGCCCTGCCCGCCCCCGTCGAGGCGGCGCTGGCGGACCTGTCGCGCACGTGGCGGGACGCGCCGTTCGCCGCCCCGGAGGCGCACCGCCTGCGCGACCTGGGCCTGGGACGCCGCGAGCTGGCGGCCGCCGAGCGGGCCGGCCGGGTCGTCGTCCTCGCGGACCAGGTGGTCCTGCCGGCCGGGGCCCACGACCGCGCGGCGCGGGCGCTGCGGGCGCTCGCCGAGCCGTTCACCGTGTCCGCGGCCCGCGAGCTGCTCGGCACGACCCGCCGGGTCGCCGTCCCCCTGCTCGAGCACCTGGACCGGACCGGGGTGACCGAGCAGGTCAGCCCCGGGCTGCGGCGCCTGACCGCTGCCGGCGCGGCGGCCTCGTGACCAGCGTGAGGGCCACCGACGCGAGGGCGACGATCCCGAGGGTCGTGTACGCGAGCGTGTAGGACGCGTCGTCCCCGATCAGGAAGGACACGAGGACGGGTCCGAGGACGCCGCCGATGCTCCAGCCGACGAGCATCAGCCCGTACACGGCGCCGGCGTGGGTGACCCCGAAGAAGTCGCCCGCGGTCGCCGGCATCGTGCCGAAGGCGCCGCCGTAGCAGAGGTACACCACCGAGGCGAGGACGACGAACAGCGCCGCGTTCGACGCGTGCGGCAGGACGAGCAGCGAGACACCCGACAGCCCGAGCATCCCCGCGAACGCCGGCATCCGGCCGGTGCGGTCCGACGCGGCCGCCCACACGATCCGCCCCGCGCCGTTGAAGATCGCCAGGACCCCGACGAGGGTCGCGGCGCCCAGGGCGTCGAACCCGGCGATGTCCGTGGCGCTCGCGGCGGCCTGGGAGATCAGGGCGATGCCGGCGGTGACGTTGAGGGTCAGGATCGCCGTGAGCAGGTACCACTGGGGGGTGCGCAGCGCCTCCCCCTGCGTGAAGTCGGCGGCGTGGTCCTCGCGGTCCTCGCCCGACTCGGCGCCGGGCACCGTGTAGCCCGGGGGAGGGTTGCGGAACACCGACGCACCCACGAGGGACATGACGAGGTAGGCGACGCCGAGGGGCAGGAACGCCGCCGTGGGGACGTCGGGGTCGCGCTCGATCAGCCAGCGGGCGACGGGGGAGGTGAGCACCGCGCCGAAGCCGAAACCGCCGACCGCCAACCCGGTGATGAGCCCGCGCTTGTCGGGGAACCACTTCTGCAGCATGGCGATCGGCACGATGTACGCCACGCCGAGCCCGAAGCCGCTGACGACGCCGTACCCGAGGACCAGCAGCCACAGCTGGTCGCCGCTACGGGCGAAGGACGCCAGCACGATCCCGACGGCGTACACGACGCCGCCGAGGACGGCGACGACGCGCGGTCCGCGGCGGTCCTGCAGCCGCCCTCCCGTCCACGTCCCGATGAAGATCATGCCGATGGTCACGGTGAACGGCAGGGACGACGCGACGGCGGACAGCCGGAACTCCGACGCCTCCTGCAGCGCCTTCCCGAAGCCGCTCCACGCGTAGACGGCGCCGATCGAGAACTGCAGCAGCAGCGCGCCGGCGACGAGCAGCCAGCGGTTGGCCCCGGGCGTCGTCGCGTCCTGCGCCGTGGTCGCGGAGCCTCGCGTCGTGTCAGCCGTCGTCCCCTCCCGTACCGGCGTCCGCCGGTGTCACGCCGAGGTCTGGTCGGCGCTCAGCCGTCGGTGCGCGTGGGTCCCTCCCGATCGAGCCGCTCACGCTGCGGCACCACCGTGTAGCGCGGGTCCTCCGCCGAGGTGATGCCCGCCTCGAAGACGCCGAAGCGGGTGCACACGGAACCGGCGACCAGCGCGAGTCCCGACAGCGCCGAGACGACCCGGCTGCGGCCGCCGAGGGCGGCCCCGACGGCCCCGGCGGCGGTCAGGGCCTTGCTGGCCCGCATCAGCCGACCCGCCGTCCCCTGGTGCAGCGGCTCGGCGGTCATCCCCATCGACCGCTCCATCCGGTGCTCGGCGGCCAGCTCGAGCACGGCCCCGCCGACGGCGAGCCTGCGCGCCGGCCCGGTCTCGGCGAGTGGAGCGGTGACGAGCGCCAGACCACCGGACGCCGCGGCGGCCGAGCCGACGAACACCAGCGGCAGCTCGCGGTACGCCTCGTGCCAGGAGGGTGTGGCCGTGTCCGACAGCAGCACCGCCGTGTACGAGGCCACCGGGGGTGCGCCGAGCGCGGCGACCAGCCCGGCCGGCCTCCCGGCGGCCGACAGCAGCCGCAGCGGGCGCCACGTGCGCCCGGCCGGCAGCAGGTCGACGACCTCGGCGGCGGCGGCGAGCCCCGCGAAGGGCCCGTAGCCGGACAGGATCCAGGTGCCGACGGACATCGGGGAGGTCAGCTTGGCGACCCGGAGCATGTTGAGGAACCGGGACGGCTTGCCGAGGTCGCGGACCAGCGCGAGCAGGCTGGCCGCGAGAGCCGCGACGGCCGTCAGCCGGGCGCTGCGGCGCAGTCCCGGGCGCCCGGTGAGGTCGGCGCCGGCGGCCAGGAGGCTCGACCCGGCGGCCAGGCCCCCGGTGAACAGGTAGGCGGGGATGTCCGCCTCCCAGGGCACCGGCTTGACGACGGGCCGCCCGTAGTACGACGTGAACGTCGCCTCCGGAACCATCGAGGCCTCACCCTCGCGGTGCCGCCTGCCCCGGGGCGCGCGGTCCCGGCGTCCGTCCGGGGTGGGCGCGGCACCGGCGCCGGCCGGACGCGGGGCGCTCACCCGCGCCGTCCCAGGAACGACACGACGGCCCCGGCGAGCAGCGTCACCGCAGCCACGGTGGCCCGGTTGAACATCGCGGGCAGGTCCCGGGTGGTCACCACCGGGTCCGGTGGCAGGCCGTACACCTCGGGCTCGTCGAGCAACAGGAAGAACGCGCCCGCGCCACCGACCCCGTCCCGCGGGTCCTCGCCGTAGAGCCGGGCTCCGTCGGTGCCGGCGTCCTGCAGCGTCTGCAGGCGCGCGGCGGCCCGCTCGCGCAGCTCGTCGAGGTCCCCGTACTGGATGGACTCCGTCGGGCAGGCCTGCGCGCACGCGGGCGTCTGACCCGCGCCGATCCGGTCGTAGCAGAGGGTGCACTTCTGGGCGATGCCGACGTTGCGCGCGCCGTCCGGGCCGTGACGTCGCTCGATCACCCCGAACGGGCAGGCGCCGACGCAGTACCCGCAGCCGTTGCAGATGTCGTCCTGGACGACGACCGTGCCGAACTCGGTGCGGAACAACGACCCGGTGGGGCACACGTCCAGGCAGGCGGCGTGGGTGCAGTGCTTGCAGACGTCCGAGGACATCAGCCACCGGAAGTCGGGCTTCTCGCCACCGGACGCGTCGTCGGCCGGCCGGCCCTCGTCGACGTCACCGGGGTCACCGGGGTCACCGGGGTCATCAGGGGTACGGACCGTCGGCATCCCCAGGTCGACGGGTGGCCGCCTCGAACGTCCCGCCGGCTGCTCGACGAACGCGACGTGCCGCCAGGACGACGCCCCGAGCGCCCCGGTGTTGTCGTAGGAGGAGCCGAGCAGGTCGAAGCCGTCGTCCGGGACGGCGTTCCACTCCTTGCACGCCACCTCGCACGCCTTGCAGCCGATGCAGACGCTGGTGTCGGTGAAGAAGCCCTTGCGCGGCGGGGGGTCCTGGTAGCCGGCGTCGGGTGCCGGGTCCACCGGGCCGTACAGGCTGTTGCGGCCGATCACGCGTCCCGCCTCCCGTCGTCGTCCGGCGCCTGGTCACCGGTGGGGACGTCCTCCTCGGACATGGCCCGGCCCGAGGCGGTGACCGCCGCGTCGGACGCCGTCACCACCGGCGGGACGAGCCGGGCCGTGCCCCCGGCGCGGCGCACGTAGTCCTGCACGTAGTCCCGCAGCGCCGACCCGGTGGGACGGCGACCGGCCCGCACGTCGCACGTCCCCACCTTCGTCTCCTGGATGAGCACGTTCGGGTCGAGGGAGATCCCGAACAGGTCGTTCGCGGAGTCGCCTGTCACCAGCCCGCCGGATCCCCAGTGGTAGGGCAGCCACACCTGGTGCACGGTGCGGCCCTCCACCCGCAGCGGCCGGAGCCGGTGGGTCACCAGCACGCGGCCCTCGACGACCGCGCGGGCGGTGACGACGTGGCACCAGCCCATGTGCTCCAGCCCGCGCTCGGCGGCGAGCTGCGGCGAGACCTCCACGAACATCGCCGGCTGCAGCTCGGACAGGTACTCGAGGTAGCGGCTCATCCCGCCAGCGGTGTGGTGCTCGGTGAGGCGGCTGGTGGTGTACACGAACGGGAACACCGACGGGTCGGCGTCCGGAGGTCCCGGGTTCACCGGGTTGTCCGCGCGCGGGTACTCCACCCGCGTCGGGTTGCCCTGCTGGCCGTACAGCGGGTTCGCGAACGGGGACTCCACCGGCTCGTAGTGCGTCGGCAGCGGCCCGTCGATGAGGCCCTCGGGCACGTACAGGGCGCCCTTGCCGTCGCCCTGCATGATGAACGGGTCGTCGCCGGCGAGGCCCTCGACACCGCCCGTCCCCGGCTCCGGACGGTACGACGGCGGCTTGGTGACCTCGAAGTCGGGCACGTCGTGGCCGGTCCAGCGGCCGGCCTCCTCGTCCCACCAGACGTACGCCTTGCGCTCGGACCACGGCCTGCCCTGCGGGTCCGCCGACGCGCGGTTGTAGAGGATCCGCCGGTTCGCCGGCCACACCCAGCCCCACTCCGGCGCCACCCACGACTGCTCGCTGCCGGGCTTGCGACGCGCCGCCTGGTTCACGCCGTCCGCGAGGACACCGGTGTAGATCCAGCACCCGCCGACCGTGGACCCGTCGTCGTGCAGCTCGGTGAACGACGACAGCGGCCGGCCGGTCGCCACCTCGTACCCGTTGATCTCCTTCAGGACCGCCTCGGCGTCGGGCTCGCCGTGCTCCCCGTGCAGCGGGTAGTCCCAGGCCAGGTCCAGCAGCGGCCGGTCGCGCTCGTCGGTGGAGCCGGCCAGGCGCTCCCGGACGAGCCGGCCGAGGTGGTAGAAGAACCACAGCTCGGACCGGCAGTCGCCCTTGGGGTCCAGGGCCTTCTCCCGCCACTGGAGCATCCGCTGGGTCTGGGTGAAGGTGCCCTCCTTCTCCACGTGCGAGGCGGCGGGGACGAGGAAGACCTCGGTGCGGCACTCCTCGGGCACGATCTCGCCGGTCTCGACCTCGGGGGAGTCGCGCCAGAAGGTGGCGCTCTCGATCTCGAACAGGTCGCGGACGACGACCCAGTCGAGGTTGGCCATCCCGAGCCGCTGCGCGCGCCCGTGCGCGGAGCCCACCGCCGGGTTCTGGCCGAGCAGGAAGTAGCCGGAGACCTTCCCGTCGATCATGTCGAGGACGGTGCGGTAGGTGCCGTGGTCGCCGGTGAGGCGCGGCAGGTAGTCGAAGCAGTAGTCGTTGTCCGCCGTGGCCTTCTCGCCCCAGTACGCCTTCAGCAGGCTGACCCCGTACGAGCGGGCCCCGCTCCAGAAGCCCTTGGCCTCGGGGTCCCCGGTGCCGGCGATCCACTCGTCCAGGCTGCGGTGCTGCGAGGCGTCCGGCATGGGCAGGTAGCCGGGGAGCAGGTTGAACAGCGTGGGGATGTCCGTCGACCCCTGGATGCTCGCGTGCCCGCGCAGCGCCATGATCCCACCGCCGGGCCGGCCCATGTTGCCCAGCAGCAGCTGGAGGATCGCGCCGGTGCGGATGTACTGCACGCCGACGCTGTGCTGCGTCCAGCCGACGCTGTAGACGAGGGCCGTCGTCCGCTCGCGGCCGGAGTTGGTCACCCACGCGTCGCAGACCTCCTGGAACACCTCCCTCGACACCCCGCAGGCCCGCTCGACCATCTCGGGGGTGTAGCGGGAGAAGTGCCGCTTGAGGACCTGGTAGACGCAGCGCGGGTGCTGCAGCGTCTCGTCGCGCGGCGGGTCACCCTCCACGGTCATGCCGTGCGACTCGTGCTCCATGGGCCGGGCGGTCGCGCGCTGCTCGTCGTGGTCGGGCTCGCTGGCCCCCTCGTCCTCCTGCCCGGCGTACTGCCAGGACGTCGGGTCGTAGGTCCGGTCGGCGGGGTCGAAGCCCGAGAACAGGCCGTCGAGGTCCTCGGTGTCCTGGAAGCCGTCACTGAGGATCGTCGAGGCGTTCGTGTAGGCCAGCACGTACTCGCGGAAGTCCAGCTCGTTGCTCAGGACGTGGTTGATGATCGCGCCGAGGAAGACGATGTCCGACCCGACGCGCAGCGGCACGAACGTGTCGGCGTGGGCGCTGGTGCGGGTGAACCGCGGGTCGACGTGGATGACCCTCGCGCCGCGCCGCTTGGCCTCCATCACCCACTGGAACCCGACCGGGTGCGCCTCGGCCATGTTCGAGCCCTGGATGACGACGCAGTCGGCGTTGGCGAGGTCCTGCTGGAACCCGGTGGCGCCACCGCGACCGAAGCTGGTCCCCAGACCGGGGACGGTGGAGGAGTGTCAAATACGGGCCTGGTTCTCCACCTGGATCGCGCCCATGGCGGTGAACAGCTTCTTGATGAGGTAGTTCTCCTCGTTGTCCAGCGTCGCGCCACCCAGGCTCGCGATGCCCGTGGTGCGACGGACGACGCGACCGTCTGCGTCGGTGTCCTGCCACCACGTCCGCCGGGCCTCGACGACGCGGTCGGCGATCATCTCCATCGCCGTGTCGAGGTCGAGGTCCTGCCACTGCGTCGCGTACGGGGCGCGGTACCGGACCCTCATGACCCGCTGGGAGCTGGTGACGAGGTTCTTGCTGGCCGAGCCCTTGGGGCACAGGCGACCGCGGGAGATCGGGCTGTCCGGGTCGCCCTCGATCTGGACGACCTGCTCGTCCTTCACGAAGACCTTCTGACCGCAGCCGACGGCGCAGTACGGGCAGACGCTGCGGGCGACGCGGTCGGCGGTGGCCGTGCGCGGGGTCAGCTCCTCCGTGCGCCGGGAGCGGGCGGCCGTGCCCCGGCCGAGCACGTCGCCGCCGGTCAGCTGGCGGAGCACCGGCCAGCCGAGGAAGGCCCTGTCGCGGGCCGCCTGACGCGCGCCGGTGCGCTCGCCCGGCCGGTCCTGGGACCGGTCCCGCGTCGAGGTCATGGCACCCGCCTCCCTCCGTGCGGGCAACGTAGCACCGCAGCGACGACAGTGCGCTCGATGGCGTGACGGGATGTCAACGCACGGTCAGGAGGGCCTCCTGGCGGGGCACGAGCTCGCCGACGACCGGGTACCCGGGCACCTCGCCGGCCACGAGCAGGCCACCGGAGGTCTGCGCGTCGGCCAGCAGCAGCAGCTCGTCCTCCCCGACGCCCGGGCCCGCAGCCAGGTGCGGGCGCACCCAGTCGAGGTTGCGCCGGCTGCCACCCGGGACGAACCCCTCGGCCAGGGACTCGCGCGCGTCGTCCAGGTAGGGCACGGCGGCGGCGTCGACGACGGCGCAGACCCCGCTGGCGCGCGCCAGCTTGAGCAGGTGCCCGAGCAGCCCGAACCCCGTGACGTCGGTGGCGCACCGGGCACCGGCCGCCAGGGCGGCCCGGGAGGCCTCGCCGTTCGGGGTCACCATGGCCTCCACCGCGTGCGCGAACACCTCACCGGTGGCCTTGTGCCGGTTGTTGAGGACACCGAGCCCCAGCGGCTTGGTGAGCGTCAGCGGCGTGCCCGCGGTCCCCGCGTCGTTGCGCAGCAGGCGGTCCGGGTGCGCGACGCCGGTGACGGCCAGGCCGTACTTCGGCTCCCGGTCGTCGATGCTGTGCCCGCCCGCGAGGTACGTGCCCGCCGCGGTGCAGACATCTGCGCCACCACGCAGCACCTCGGCGGCCACGTCGAACGGTACGACGTCACGCGGCCAGGCGAGCAGGTTGACGGCGACGAGCGGCTCACCGCCCATCGCCCACACGTCCGAGAGCGCGTTCGTGGCGGCGATGCGACCCCAGTCGTACGGGTCGTCCACCACGGGTGTGAAGAAGTCGGCGGTGACCACGACCGCGCGCTCCCCGTCGATCCGGACGGCCGCCCCGTCGTCGCCGTGGTCCAGACCGACGAGCAGGTCCCCGCCGGCCCGGCCGGCGTCCAGGTGCCCGAGGACCCGCTCCAGCTCGCCCGGCGGCACCTTGCACGCGCAGCCGCCCCCGGCGGCGAGCTGGGTCAACCGGACCGGGGAGGTCGTCGTCATGCCCGCACGCTACGACCGGCGGCACGGCCGGGCCCGGGCAGGCGCCTAGATTGGGAGCGTGGACCCCCGGCGCGCGACACCCGCGACGGGCCGG